>CAZPMD010000071.1:0-4995 GCA_964587395.1 uncultured Hyphomicrobiales bacterium | reverse complement strand
ACGACGTTCGTGCGAGGAGGCAAGGCCCATGACCACCGTGTTCCGCAATTTCATTGCCGGCGAGTTCGTCTCGCCCGCCAAGGCAGCGCCGAACCTCAATCCATCAAACACCAACGAGGTGGTGGGCGAATATGCGCAGGGGACGGTCGAGGATCTGAAGGCCGCCGTGGCCGCCGCCAAGGAGGCGTTTCCGGCCTGGAGCCGCTCAAACCCGCAGCTTCGCTACGACATCCTTATGAAGGCCTCCAACGAGGTCATGGCGCGCAAGGAGGAGCTCGGCTCGCTGCTTTCCCGCGAGGAGGGCAAGACCCTGCCGGAAGGCATCGGCGAGGCGACCCGCGCCGGCCAGATCCTCTCCTTCTTCGCCGGGGAGGCGCTGCGCCTCAACGGCGAACTGGTCAATTCGATCCGCCCGGGGGTCGGCATCGAGATCACCCGCGAGGCCGTCGGCGTCGTCGGCATGATCACGCCGTGGAACTTCCCCATCGCCATCCCCGCCTGGAAGCTTGCCCCGGCGCTCGCCTACGGCAACACCGTGGTGATCAAGCCGGCCGACCTGGTGCCGGGCTCGGCCTGGGCGCTGGTCGACATCCTCAATCGCGCGGGCCTGCCGAAGGGCGTGCTCAACATCGTCATGGGCCGCGGCTCTGTGGTCGGCCAGGCGATGCTGGAGCATCCCGATGTCGCCGCCATCTCCTTCACGGGTTCCGTGGCCACGGGCCGCCGCGTCGCCGCCGCCTGTGTCGCCGCGACCCCGATGAAGAAGGTGCAGCTCGAGATGGGCGGCAAGAACCCGCTCGTCGTGCTGGACGATGCGGATCTCGCGACCGCCGTCGAATGCGCCGCCAACGGCGCCTTCTTCTCGACGGGACAGCGCTGCACCGCCTCCTCGCGCCTCATCGTCACCCAGGGCATTCACGACCGTTTAGTCGACGCCCTGACCGAGCGGCTGAAGGGCCTCGTGGTGGACGACGCCCTGAAAGCCGGCACCCACATCGGCCCGGTCGTCGACGAGAGCCAGCTTGGGCAGGACGAGAAGTATATCGCCATCGGCCGCGAGGAGGGCGCCAAGCTGCATTGGGGCGGCGAGCGCCTCAACCGGGAGAACCCGGGCTTCTACCTGCAGCCGGCGCTGTTCACGGAAGTGAAGAACACCATGCGCATCGCCCGCGAGGAGATTTTCGGTCCGGTGGCCGCTGTGGTCCGGGCGAAGGACTACGACGAGGCTCTCGCGATCGCCAACGACACCGAGTTCGGCCTGTCGTCCGGCATCTGCACGACCTCGCTGAAATACGCCTCGCACTTCAAACGCAATTCCGAGGCCGGCATGGTGATGGTCAACCTGCCGACGGCGGGCGTCGACTATCACGTGCCCTTCGGCGGCCGGAAGGGCTCCAGCTACGGCCCGCGCGAGCAGGGTGCCTATGCCCGCGAGTTCTACACGACGGTGAAGACCGCCTACACGCTGGCGTGAGACCGCATCACCGATGCTGAGGAAGGGCGGGCTCCGGGCCCGCCCTTTCTGTTTCAGCCGAGCAACTGCCCGCCGTCCACCACCACGGTCTGAGCGGTCACCCAGCTCGCATAGGGCGAGGCGAGGAACAGGACGACGTTGGCGATCTCCTCCGGCGTGCCGAGCCGGTTGAAGGGGATCGCGCCGAGCACCTTGTTGTAGAGCGCGGGGTCGGAAGTGCGGCGCGCCTCCCAGGTGCCTCCCGAAAATTCGATCGAGCCTGGAGCGACGCAGTTGACGCGGATGCCCTTCGGCGCGAGGGCCGCAGCCTGGCTTGTCGTGTACTGGATGACCGCCGCCTTGACCGCTGCATAGGCCGCAGTGCGGATAGACGGCCGGTAGCCTGAGATCGAGGCGATGTTGACGATCGAGGCGCCCTTCGCGCTCTCGAGGAAGGTGCGCGCCGCGTGGCTCGCCCGGACGGTTGCCATGATGTCGACGTTGAGCCCCTTGGCCCAGCCGTCCTCGGTGTCGCCCATGCCGAAGCCCGAGGCGTTGTTCACCAGCACGTCGATGCCGCCGAGGGCTCTCGCCGCCGCCGGGATGTAGCCGGCGATGGCCGTGCCGTCGGCGAGGTCGCAGGGGGCGAAGTGGGTCGTCACGCCATGGGCGGCGATCTCGGTGGCGGTGGCCTTGAGGCCGTCCTCGCCACGGGCGCAGATGGAGACGCCTGCGCCGGCCGCGGCGAAGCCGAGCGCGATCGACCGTCCGATGCCGCGGCTGCCGCCGCAGACCACCACGCGCTTGCCCTTGAAATCGAATGCCATGTGAGGCCTCCCGTTCGTGTTCCGAGAGACTGTGGCATGCTCCCGTCCGGCGTGCTCGGCGGCACGGCGGCACCTGCCATGCGAGGTCCGGTACGATCCCGCCGTTCGAGGGATGGCCGGCCGTGAGGTTCCTGTTGCCTTCCGCTTCGGCCGGGGCTTCAATGCGGCAAAGAAACATTCGCACCGGTATGTTTTCGGGCGACGAGGAAGCGACCACTCCGCGCCCGGCCGGCACGGCATTCAAGGAGGCTCCGCATGGAACTGAGGTTCACCGACGAGGAAATCGCCTTCCGCAAGGAGGTGCGCGCCTTCATCGACGCCAAGCTGCCCAAGGCGCTGCGCGAGAAGCTGGCCGGCGGGCACCACCCGACCCGCGACGACATCGTGTTCTGGCAGAAGACGCTCAACGAGAAGGGCTGGGGCGTCGCGCACTGGCCGGTGCAGTACGGCGGCACCGGCTGGGACGCGGTGAAGCAGTACATCTTCCTCGAGGAGATGATGATGGCGCCCTCGCCGCCGCCGCTGGCGTTCGGCACCTCCATGGTCGGCCCGGTCATCTACACCTTCGGCTCCGAGGAGCAGAAGAAGCGCTTCCTGCCGCGCATCGCCAATCTCGACGACTGGTGGTGCCAGGGTTTCTCGGAGCCCGGCGCCGGCTCCGACCTCGCAGGCCTCAAGACCAAGGCCGAGAAGGTGGGCGATCACTGGGTGATCAACGGCCAGAAGACCTGGACGACGCTCGGCCAGTACGCAGACTGGATCTTCGTGCTCGCCCGCACCGATTCGACCGTGAAGAAGCAGGAGGGCATCTCCTTCATCCTCGTCGACATGAAGACGCCGGGGATCACGGTGAAGCCGATCCAGACGATCGACGGCGGCCACGAGGTCAACGAGGTCTTCTTCGACGACGTGAAGGTGCCGCTCGCCAACATCGTCGGCCAGGAGAACAAGGGCTGGGACTACGCCAAGTTCCTGCTCGGCAACGAGCGCACCGGCATCGCCCGGGTCGGCATCTCCAAGCAACGCATCCGCAAGATCAAGGAGATGGCGGCCATGGAGCAGCGCGGCGGCCGCCCGCTGATCGAGGACCAGCGCTTCCGCGAGAAGATCGCCGAGGTGGAGATCGAGCTGAAGGCGCTGGAGATCACCCAGCTGCGTGTCATCGCCGGCGAGAAGAAGCGCGAGAAGGGCAAGCCCGACCCGGCGTCCTCCGTCCTCAAGATCAAGGGATCGGAGTTGCAGCAGGCGACGACCGAGCTGCTGATGGAAGTGATCGGCCCCCATTCGGCGCCCTTCACACCGGAGGAGCCCGGCTCGAACGAGCCGCCGATCGGGCCGGAATGGGCCCAGACCATCGCGCCCACCTATTTCAACGTGCGCAAGGTCTCGATCTACGGCGGGTCGAACGAGATCCAGAAGAACATCATCGCCAAGGCCGTGCTGGGGCTGTGAGGCCCCGTCCTGCGCCAGTGGAGCGAGCCTCGAAGGACGCACTGCCCAAGAGCCACGCATCCCCAGCACCTCAACCGACAACGCGACCAGCAGGCTTTCCCGATGGATTTCGACCTGACCGAAGAACAGCAGCTCCTCAAGGACTCGGTGGAGGGGTTCCTGTCCGACACCTATGACTTCGAGAGCCGCAAGAAGATCGCCGCTCTGCCGGGTGGCTGGAGCCCGGATGTCTGGGCGAAATTCGCCGAGCTCGGCATCCTCGGCCTGCCGTTCTCCGAGGAAGATGGCGGTTTCGGCGGTGGCGCGGTCGAGACCATGCTGCTGGCCGAGAGCTTCGGCAAATATCTGGTTCTCGAGCCCTATCTCGCCACCGTCATCCTCGGCGGCGGCGTGCTGAAGCGCGCCGGCTCGGCCGAGCAGAAGGGCGAGCACATCGCCGCCATCGCGGACGGCTCGCGCACCTTTGCGCTCGCCACCACCGAGCGCCATTCGCGCTACGACCTGTTCGATGTCACGACCTCGGCGAAGAAGGACGGCGCGTCGTACATCCTCGACGGCGAGAAGGCGGTGGTGGTGACCGGCGGCACAGCCGACCGGATCATCGTCTCGGCCCGCACCGCCGGCTCCCGTCGCGACACAGGCGGCATCGGCCTCTTCATGGTGGCGGGGGATGCGCCGGGCGTCGGGCGCCGTTCGTCGCCGACCCAGGACGGTACGCACGCGGCCGAGATCACGCTGTCGGGTGTGCGCGTTGAGCCGGCCGGTGTCCTCGGCGATCCCGAGGGGGGCCTGGCGGTGCTCGAGGCGGTTGCCGACGAGGCCATCGCGGCCATCTGCGCCGAGGCTGTCGGCGCGATGACCGAGCTGACGGACCTCACCGTCGACTACCTGAAGCAGCGCAAGCAGTTCGGCATCAACATCGGCTCGTTCCAGGCGCTGCAGCACCGCGCCGCCGAAATGTTCGTGGCCCTCGAACAGGCGCGGTCCATGGCGATGTTCGCCGCGATGACCGCCGCCACCGAGGATGCGACGGAGCGGCGGGCGCTCGCCTCCGCAGCCAAGGTGCAGATCGGCCGCTCGGCGAAGTTCATCGGCCAGCAGGGGATCCAGCTGCATGGCGGCATCGGCATGACCATGGAGTACAAGGCCGGCCACTACTTCAAGCGGCTGACCATGCTCGACACGCTGTTCGGCGATGCCGACCATCACATCGCCCAGGTCGCCGACTACGGTCAGCTCGTCTCGGCGGCCTGACACCGCTCG
>CAZPMD010000070.1:0-22177 GCA_964587395.1 uncultured Hyphomicrobiales bacterium | reverse complement strand
CAGGTCGTCCGCACGCTCGCTGGCGAGATCGCCGAAGGTCCCGCCGTCGCTCGCGAGCACGGCATCCTTGCCGGTCAGTGTTTCCCAGCGCCGCACGATGGTGTCGCAGTAGAGTGGATCGAACTCGATCAACCGCGCGCGCCTGCCGCACGACTCCGCCGCGATAAGGGTGCTCCCCGAGCCACCGAATGCGTCCAGCACGATCTCGCCCCGACGCGAGCAATCGCGGATCGCGTCCGCAACGAGCGCCACCGGCTTGACGGTCGGGTGCATGGCAAGCTCTTCCATGCGCTCGCGTCCTGCAGAACTGATCCCGGCGTAGTCCCAGACATTGGTGCGATACCTGCCGGTGTCGCCGAGGCCAAAGCTGTTCGTATGCGGTGCGGTTCCGACCTTGAAGACAAAGACGAGTTCGTGTTTGGAGCGATAGAAGCTTCCCATGCCGCCATTGGTCTTGTTCCAGACGCATAGGTTCTTCAGCTCGGTGAAGGCCGCGTTGCCTGCCACCAGCAACTCGCCCATGTGGCGCCAATCCATGCAGACGAAGGCGATAGCGCCGTCGCGACTGTGGTTCGCTGCGTTGGACAAGCAGGTGCGCAGGAACTCCGTGAACTCGGCCGAGGACATCTCGCCGGAGGCCATCGCAAACTCGCGATGACGGATGCCACCGGAACCGCAGACGTGACCGTCGATTGGCACGTTATAGGGCGGGTCTGTGAAAATGAGATCGGCGGGCTCATTGCCGAGGAGCAGCGCGTAATCGGCACCACGCCGCGCGTCCCCGCATAGCAGCTTGTGCCGACCCATGATCCAGAGGTCGCCTTCGCGCGTCACTGGCCGTGACGCCGCCATTGGCACATGGTCGAGCTGGCCGGCCTCCGTGGTGGCGCTCTCCTTGGCTTCATCGAGGACGAAATCGATCTCGGCGATGGAGAAGCCGGTGACCGATAGATCGAAGTCGAGGTCGATGAGACCCTGCAGTTCGATTGCCAGCAGTTCGGTGTCCCAGCCCGCATTTAGCGCCAGCTTGTTGTCCGCCAGGACATAGGCGCGACGTTCCGCCGCCGACAAATGAGAGAGACGAATGACGGGAACTTCGGCAAGGCCAAGCTGCTTCGCCGCCATGACGCGACCATGGCCCGCGACGATCTCGTCGTCATCGCTGACGAGCACGGGGTTTGTGAATCCAAACCGCTCAATGCTCGCTGCAATTTGCTTCACCTGCGCCTTCGAATGGCGCCGTGCATTGCCTGGATAGGGCTTGAGCTGCGACACGCGCCGCAGCTCGATGGAGGATGTCGTCCCCGTCATCAATCAACGCCTCACGCTGACCTGGAGCGAATCAGCCCCGATAGCGAAACGGTGGCGCAATCGTGCGGCCGATTTCAAGTAAAAACGTATAAGGCAACTTTCGTTGCTTATCGTTGCTGAGCGCATATACCAGATTGTGGACTAGGATCAAAGTATACGATCCCGCATGTTGTCACAGAAATCCCGAATAGCGCGTTCGAAATCCCAGAGTTCCGCCCGCGAATACCGGAACTGAGCCGGCCGATCCCGAAATTCGCACCGCCCATCCCGGGATATGGCTTCAGTTCCCGTGAGCGGTTGAGTGATTTCCCGAGACCCACGGGCTCAAACCCGCTAAAAGTGGCACCCTAGGCCCAAAATCCCGCTGGTTGCGCTACCCACGGCCAAGTCAATTCCCTGCTCAGCTATTCGATTCCCTGTTTCCCAGAACAGGGAATTGACCCTCTAACTCCCGGAGATATCGACACTAATTGCCGTCACCCGAGGCAATTTCCAAGTGCCTGGGCGAGTTTCAGGGAATTCAGGGAATAACAGACCGCAGACCCGCGCGACCGAGACTGCGTCCGCCACCAGCCCGCACTCTTCAAGCCCGGTCCATTGACCGGGCTTTTTGATGTGCCTCGCCCGATCAGCGGCTGCAGAAATCGCCCGCGAGCGGGTGAGCGGCGATACGCTCTCGGGCCGCTCCAGCGCGGCGATCGCCGTGCCCTCCTGGTCGGGCAGTGCCGCTGCGGGTGCCCTCAGGGGACGTTCGCCCCGCTCGGACGGCAAGATGAATCCTCTCCCCGGCATTTCCGGAAAAGAACAATCTTTCACCGCCAGAAGGGCTCTCGAACATCCGCTTGCTTTCTTCTTTCGCCCTCTTGCAAGCCGTGGCGGCTTCGGCACCAAAGAGGCATGACCTTCTCATCCGCGGCCTCGACGAGCATCCCCAGATCGGCAGTCCCGAGGCTTGCCACGAGCCAGATGGCCGGCGCTGCGGCGACGGTTCTGATCCTTGGCGGGCTGGCCGGCCTCGGTTCCGGCCGCCTGCTTGTCCTCGGCCTGATCGGGCTGGCGATGGGCCTGGCGCTGTATCATGCCGCCTTCGGCTTCAGTCACGGCTTCCGCATGATGCTCCGGAACGGACGCAGCGCGCATGTGAGGGCCCAGATCGTCATGCTGGGCATCGCGGTCCTCCTGTTCCTCCCGGCGCTCGCGGCGGGGGAGGTGTTCGGGCAGGCGGTGCGCGGCTTCCACTTCCCCCTCGGACCGGCCCTCGTGGTCGGGGCCTTCCTGTTCGGAGCTGGGATGCAGATCTCCGGAGGCTGCGTCTCAGGCACGCTCTACACCGCCGGCGGCGGCTCGGTGCGGATGTGGATCACCCTCCTGGCTGCGGTTACCGGCGCGACCATCGCCGCCCATGCCGCACCTCTGTGGACCGGCTGGCCGCAATGGCCGGCGATCTCCCTGCCGGCGACGATGGGGCTCGGGCCGGCACTCGCACTTCACGCGGTGGTCTTCCTTGCGGCCTATGCCGTGCTTCTGACCCGCGAGCGGCGTCGGTTCGGCAGTGTCGAAACCATTGTCGGGCGGGGTCGCTGGCTCACCGGTCCCTGGCCCTACGCCTGGGCGGCCATCGCACTGGCGGTTCTCAATTTCGCGACACTGGTCACCGCCGGCCGTCCCTGGGGCGTCACCCAGGCCTTCGCGCTCTGGGGTTCGAAGGCCGCCGAGGCGACAGGCCTTGCCGATCCCGTCTTCTGGCCCTTCTGGGAAGACCCGACCCGCGTCGAGGCCCTGCTGCGCCCCCTGTCGACTGACCCCACCACAGTCATGAACCTGGCGGTGATCGCCGGGGCCTTTGTCGCGGCCCTCTTCGCCGGTCGCTTCGCACCCTCCTGGCGTGTCAGGCCCGGAGAAGCGCTCGGCAGTCTCGTCGGAGGGCTGCTGATCGGCGCCGGCGCGATCATCGCCACCGGGTGCAACATCAGTGCCTTCTTCTCCGGCATCGCATCGGGGAGCCTGCACGGATGGGTCTGGATCGCCGCGGCGCTACCTGGGAGCTGGCTCGGACTGAGACTCAGGCCCCTCTTTGGTCTGGACGCAGCGCCCGGCCGCTGATTCCGCCCTTCCGCCGGGTGCATCGGAGCAAGCCCGCGCTTCCCGGACATCCGCCAGGGGAGGCCAGGGAAGGCCTCCGTCGGTTCGCGTGAAAGGCGGGTTCGGGAACCGGCCCGGGTCGGACCGTCGCTGCCGATCCGTCCGTGACCTCTGCTGCGATCAGCGCCGCTTCCGCATCTCCTGGGCGAGCGTCAGGGCCACAGTCAGCAGCATGAAGCCCGAGGCCACCGCGAAGATCGCCCAGCCGAGCCGCTGGTCGAGCAGCGCCGCATAGAGCAGCGGGCCGATCAGTCCGCCAATGTTGAAGCCGGTCGAGACGATGCCGAAAACGATGCCCTCCGCCCCCTTTGGCGCGGCCGCCCGCACCAGCATGTCGCGCGAGGGCGTGATGATCCCGGAAAGGAAGCCGGCAAGGCCGAGGAGTACGGTGATCTCCAGCGGCGACGGCCGACCGAACGCCAGACAGGCGCAGATGATCGCGGTCGCCATGAAGGCTCCGCTGGCGACGAAGCCGTGCCGGCTGGTCCGGTCGGCGAGTGAACCGCCAGCGAGCACGCCGGCGGCACTCATGAACAGGAAGACCGTCAGGGCTGTGTTTGCTGCCGCGAGCTCTACGCCATAGTCCATCACCAGCGCCGAGACGGAGAAGGACTGGATGCCGCCGGTGGACAGGTTCAGCAGGACGAACATCAGCGTCAGGACCAGCACCGTTGCCGAAAGGAGACGGCGGCGGTCCGGCACGGCCGGACGGTCATCGGCGGGAGCATCCCGGAGCGGTTCCGAAGCGTCGGCGGCCTGCCGCGGCATCAGCACAAGCACGGCGGCCACCGCGAGTCCCATGGCACCAGCCAGGGCGAAGGCAGCGCCGACATGGGTGAGCGCCGCAACGCCGAGCAGGACGGGCGGCGAGATGGCCGTGCCGAGATAGCCGGCGAAAGTGTGGAGCGAGAAGGCACGCCCCATGCGCTTGCCGTCCACGCCGGTGGAGAGCAGCGCGTAGTCGGCAGGGTGATAGACGCCATTGGCGAGGCCCGCAGCAGCCATGGCCACCAGCAGGACGGAATAGGTCGGCTGCAGCGCGAGGAGGATGAAGCTGATGCCGCCGACGACAAGCCCGGCCACCAGAACCCGTCGCGCCCCGAGCCGGTCGCAGGCGAACCCCATCGGGGTCTGCACCAGCAGCGACACCAGATTGAACAGGGTGAGGGCAAAACCGATCTCCAGGAAGCTCCGCCCGAAATGACCCGGCAGGAGCGGCAGGAGCGCCGGCAATGTCATGATGTGGACATGGCTGACGAGATGCGCCGCTGATATCTGCGCCAGCAGGATGCGTTCCGGTCGCGGCATCGCCGCGCCGGAGGCTCCAGGGTTCTCGCCGTTTGCTGTCATGATGGGTTCGCCATGGCGCGACGCCCTTAGCACGGATCGGCGGTGCTGGAAGCAACGGCGGGATCACCTCCGTGCGACGTCAGCCATGCGTCCGGCCAGGGGCGCCGGACCCCGGGCAGGACAGTCCCTCAGCCGTCGCGGCAGGAAGCCGCGGCCGTCGCGACCAGGACGGCCGCCGTGCCGGTCTGCACGACCTCCTCGCGCTGGTTCACGATCTCCAGTCTGAGGTCGACGATGCCGCGGTCAGGCTTGCGGGTTGGCCGCTTGCCGGTCACCGTGACCCGCACATGGACAGTGTCCTGGCTGCGAACCGGCCCGGCGAACGTCCAGGTGATGTCGAGCAGGCCCAGCACCGTACCGTCGAACAGCCCCGCGCGCGAGGCGAGACCGAAGGCCATCCCGACCAGCATCGGACCATGGGCGATGCGCCCGCCGAAGCCGGTGCCGGCGGCGAAGATCTCATCCGTGTGCAGCGGGTTGAAGTCGGCGGTGAGCCCGGCGAACTGCACGATGTCCGCCTCGGTGATGGTCCGCCGCGGGGTGACGAAGGTCGCGCCGGGCTCGAAGCCCTCGAAGGTCAGTCCCATCGCTCAGCCACCCTTGCCGCCACGGTCGCGTCGCTTGCGCGCGCGCAGGTCGATGATCCCCGGCAGCGCCCGCGGGTCGGTGCCGGCCGGATAGAGGCTGTGCTTCTGGATCTTCTGGGTGCCGGTGGTCGGCAGGCTGTCGACGAAGTGGATCCAGCCCGGCGCCTTGAAATAGGCGAGCTCGACGTTGCAATGGGCGAAGAGCGTTTCGGCAACCGCCTCGCCGGCAGCGGCCGGATCGTGCAGGACCACGGCCGCCAGCACCTCCTCCTCGCGCAGTTCGTCGGGTACCGCCAGGACGGCAACCGCCTTGACGAGGTCATGGGCCTGGAGCACCGCCTCCACCTCCGCGGCGGCGATGTTCTCTCCCGACCTGCGGATGATGTTCTTCTTGCGATCGACGAAGTGCAGCATCCCGTCGGCATCCTGCCGCACGGTGTCGCCGGTATGGAACCAGCCACCGCGCCAGGCCTCCTCCGTCGCCCTCTCGTCCTTTAGATAGCCGGAGAAGAAACCCTTGCGAGGCGTTGCCGCCGAGTGGCGGATGGTCATCTCGCCGACCTCGCCGCGCGGCACCTCGCGATCCTCGGCATCGACGACGCGCACATCGATGCCCTCGACCGGCCGTCCGAAGGCGCGGGTCCCCACCGCCCTCGGCGGCTCATTGTCGAGCAGCACGCGGACCATCTCGGTCATGCCCCAGACCTCGATGAGCGGGAAACCGAAGCGCTGCTCGAAGAGGGCGTGGAGCTGCGGCTCGACGCCGGCGCCGATGGCGAAGCGGACCGTGGGAGCCCCCTCCCCTTCATTTGGCGGCAGGTTAAGGAGCATCGGGATGATGACACCGAGATAGTGGACGATTGTCGCCTGGCTCTCGCGCACCTCCGGCCACCAGCGCTCGGGATGGAAGCGATCGGGCTGGATCTGGCAGCTGCCGGTGAGCAGCACGGCGAAGAAGGACACGATCGAGGAATTGACGTGATAGACGGGCAGCGGGTTGTAGATGCGCTCGCCCTCCGGACTGAAGGCGGCGAGCCCGCCACGGTTCGCGTACCAGGCGCCAGAGGCAAGTTCGTAGGCGTGCGACAGGACACAGCCCTTCGGTCGCCCGGTGGTGCCCGACGTATAGAGGATGCTGGCCTCGCTCGCGGCGGTCACCGCATCGGTGCGGGCAGCACGGGCCGCAGGCGCAAGCGCGACGAGGTCGTCGAACTGAGTGGTCGGTGCCTTGTGGCGGCTCGCCGCCATGCCCGCTTCCAGTTGTTCCCGGCGCTCGGGAGCGACGAGGGCGAGGTCCGCCTCGGAGTGCTCGAGCAGATAGGCGATCTCGCCGGCGCGATAGTCCGGATTGACCGGCACGCAGGTCGCCCCGATCATGTTCAGCGCCAGCTTGACGAGGAAGTGTTCCGGCCTGTTGTCGAGCAGCATCGCCACCCGGTGACCGTGGCCGAACCCCTTGGCGCGGAAGGTCGCCGCCATGGCCTCGACCTCACGGCCGGCCTCGGCGAAATCGATGGCGAAGCCTGACCGGTGATAGGCGCGGTGCGCGCCGGTGGGCGTGGCGAGGAAGGCGCGGGGGCCATAGGCGGCCACGGCCGAACGGAACGCCTCGCCAATCGTCGTGTCATCGCTGATGGGGATCATGGGGCATGCCTGCTGTCGTCGCGTGCGGTCAGGCGAGCCAGCGCTTGCGCCGCCGGTAGTGCTTCACCGCATGGTAGTTTACCCGTGAATGGCCGCCGAGATAGGCCTCGGCAACGTCGGGATTGGCGCTGAGCACGGCAGCGGGGCCGCTCATCAGGATGCGGCCGTTCTCGATGAGGTAGCCGGTCTCGGCGATGTCCAGCGCCGCAATGGCATTCTGTTCGACCAGCAGCACGGCGACGCCGGTGTCCGCATTGATACGCCGGACAATATCGAAGATCTCGTCGACGAGGAAAGGCGCGAGGCCGAGGCTCGGTTCATCCAGCATCAGCAGCTTCGGCTCGGTCATCAGCGCGCGCGCGATCGCCAGCATCTGCTGCTCGCCGCCCGAGAGGTAGCCGGCCTTCGCCTTGGCCCGCTCGGCGAGGCGCGGGAAGGTCTGGAACATGCGGTCGACGAGGGCGGCCACATGACCGCGGTCGCGGTGCATGGAGGCCGCCGCGAGCAGGTTTTCCTGCGGGGTCAGGTGACCGAAGACCCGCCGGCCCTCGAGCACGTGCACGATGCCGCGCCGGACCCGGTCCGGCGGATCGAGCGCAAGGATATCCTCGCCGGCAAAGGTGATCTCGCCCCGCGAAACCTCGCCACGTTCGGGCTTCAGGAGCCCGCTGATCGACTTGAGGACCGTGCTCTTGCCGGCGCCGTTCGCACCGAGGAGCGCAACGAGCCCGCGCTCGGGCACCTCGATGGAGACGCCCTTCACCGCCAGGAACACCCGGTCGTAGGCGACCTCGACATTGTTGAGGGTCAGCAGCGCCATGGGCAGCTCCGTCCGGGGATAGGGGCGGGGCGGACCCCTGTCCGCCCCGCCTTCGTCATTCGACTGATGGGCCCGCTCACTTGCCGGTGCGGCGGAACTCTTCCGAGTACTTGCGGATCTCGCTCCACACGACGTCCTGGTTCGCGGTGAACCAGTCGGTCGCCGGCACGAACTTCGACCCGTCCCAGCGGGCGATGCGGCCCTGTCCGCCGCCCTGGTGGTCGGACTTCGTGACGGTGGTTGGCGGCAGCATGCCATCGGCGGTGAAGTTGGTGATGGAGCGCAAGCCCTCGTTCAGCCAGGCGCCGTTGAGCGGGCCGTTGGGCGCCTTCTCGAAGGCCTTGCGAACGCCCTCGACCATGAGCGAGGCCATCTGGACACCGTAATTGTAGTAGCTGGTCCCGACCTTGGCCTCCGGGCCGGAGCCCTTACCCTTGGCGACGACCTCGGCGAGGATGTCCTTGATGGGCTTCGGGTCGCGGCCGCTGACGCACGGCTCGACCTTCATGACGCCCTTGGCCGCCTCCTTGCCCACGACCTCCATGTCGGACTCCGACAGCCATACGCTGGACGAGACGCGGTCCATCCTGAGGCCGTTGCGGATCGCCTCGGTGAGGGCGACGGTCTGCCCGACGGCCGCTCCCCAGAAGATCACGAAGTCCGGACGCGCGCGGCGCACCTGTGGCCAGATGGCGGCCTGGTCGTTGCCCGGAGGGGTGTAGGGGAAGGTCAGGAGCTCGAAGCCCTGCCTCTGGGCGAGCACCTGCAGGATCGGCAGCGGCTCCTTGCCGAAGGGCGTGTCGATGTGCACGAACACCACCTTCTTCCCGCGCAGGTTGCCGTTCTCCATCTTGCTGAAGTGCTCGATGATGAGCCCCGCCTGGGTCCAGTAGTTGATCGACAGCGGCAGCACATAGGGGAAGGCGGTTCCGTCGGCCGCGTCGCTGCGCCCGGAATAGGCGGTGATCAGGTTGATCTTGTCTTCCAGCGCGCGCGGCACCAGGGCGCGGGCGACGGGGGTGGACAGCGGGTCGACCAGCAGGGCGCCCTCGCGCTTGCCACGCTCATAGGCCTCGATGGCGCGCGGCATGTCGTTCGCATGGTCGGAGATGTCCGCGACGATGCGATGGCCGTTGATGCCGCCGCGCTCGTTGATCAGCGTGAAATAGTCCCGCTGGCCCTGGCTGTATTCGGACGTCACGAAGGTATAGATGCGCGTGAAGTCCTGCGGCATCGAGAAGCGGATGACCTTGTCCTGACCGAAGACGGCGGACGGGATCAGCGCCGGGGCGGCGACGGCGGCCGCCGTGCCCGACAGGAGAATGCGTCGGTTGATAGCCATGGTGTGTTTCCTCCGCCCTTTGTTGGGAAGCCGTCACCGCTGGGCGTGACGGAACGGCCAGACGAGAAGATAGTTGCGGATGTTGGAGTAGATTTTGGCAAGTCCGAGCGGTTCGTAGAGCAGGAAGCCGATCACCATCGCGCCATAGGCGATGAGCGGAATGTGGGCCCGCAGGTCGATCGGGATGGACAGTCCGAACGAGCCCGCGATGAAGCCGGTCAGGTTGTTCAGGACGATGGGCGCGAACAGGATCAGCGCCGCGCCGAAGAAGGGTCCAAGCACACTCCCGAGGCCGCCGACGATCACCATGGCGAGAAGCTGGATCGACAGTTCGATGTGGAACTGGTCGGGCGAGATGGCGCGCAGGTAGCAGACCGCCAGGACCGACCCGACCACGCCGCCGATGAAGGACGACACCCAGAAGGCCATCAGCTTGTAGCGGAAGGTCGAGACGCCGAGGATCTGCGCCGCATAGTCCTTCTCGCGGACGGCCGCGAGCGCCCGGCCGAAGCTGGTGCGCCCGACATTGAGCATGAACAGCGTGACGACGAAGCAGATGCCGAAGGCGAAGTAGTAGGTCTCGACATCACCCCTGAGGCTGATGCCGAGGAACTTGACCGGCGGCACCTGCAGGGTTGCGAGCGAGCCGCCGGAGATGGCCGGCACCTGGGCGATGACGAAGTCGACGATGTACTGCATGGCGAGCGTCGCCATGGCGAGGTAGATGCCCTTCACGCGCAGCGCAGCGGCGCCGAACACGACCCCGATCGAGGCCGACAGGAGGCCGCCGACGATCATGGCGATCTCCAGCGGCACGCCCGCTCGCACCATGTGCACCGAGCCATAGGCGCCGATCGCCATCACTGCACCGTAGCCGAGGTGGATCTGGCCGGCCCCGCCCATCAGGAGGTTGAGCCCGAGCGCCGCCGTCGACCAGATCAGCCAGGGCAGCAGATAGCCGGCGAGATAGAACCGGTCGAGCAGCAGCGGTGCCGTGGCGAGAACGACCAGCACGGCCAGGATGAGAAAGCGGTCGAAGGGCAGCGGAAAGAGCTGCCGCTCGTCCTGGTAGCGGGTGTGGCGGATGCCGGCGCGGCGGTAGAACATGTCGGCCTCCTCACACGCGCTCGATATGCTCGCGACCGAACAGGCCGTGAGGTTTCAGCAGCAGCGTCATCAGGATGATGACCGAGGCCACGATGTCGCGCGTGCCGGCGCCGACGAGCGGGTCGATGACCCCCGTCGCCAGGCTCTCCGCCACCCCGACGATGAGGCCGGCGATGAGCACGCCCGGAATGGAATCGAGACCGCCTAGAATGGCGATTGCCAGCGCCTTGATGAGGAGCAGCGACAGCGACCAGTCGACGCCCTGTGTCGCTCCCCAGAGGATGCCGGCGGTGGTGGCCGTCGCGGCCCCGAGGCCCCAGGCGATCGCAATGGCGCGCTCGACCCGGATGCCGACCGACCATGAGGCCGTCTGGTCGTCGGCGACGGCGCGCATGACGATGCCGTAGCGCGAGTTGAAGAAGACCAGCGAGACAATGATCAGGCCGAGGGCGATGAGCCCGCCGATCAAGGTCGCGCGGTTGACGAGCAGTTCGCCGAGGAAGATCGGCGCCTGCGGGATGCCGATGTCGAGGCGCTTCACCGCGGCGCCGAAAACGCCCGGCATGAGGCCGCGCAGCATGATCTCGATGCCCAGCGTCAGCATGATCGTCATGATCACCGGCTGGCCGATCATGCGGCGGAGCGCCAGGCGCTCGACGGCAAGGCCGACGCCGAAGAGCACCGCAACCGCCAGGACCACGGCGAGCCACATCGGCGCTCCGAGGCCGGCGGTGAGGGCCCAGGTGACATAGGCGCCGGTCATGGCCAGCGCCCCCTGGGCGAGGTTCACGAGGCCCGAGGTCTTGTAGATCAGCACGATGCCGAGTGAGACGAGGGCGTACATCAGCCCGACGAAGACTCCGGAGACGGCAAGCTCTGCCAGCAGAACATAGTCCATCAGAAGGCCACCTCGCTGATCGTCAGGGTGCGGCGGATGACGCCATGCTCGCCGCTCTCGTAGGTGATCGCCGCGTCGTAGACTGTTTCGCGCGCCTCGCCGTAGAGGGCTTCGATCAGGGGCGCATAGGTCGTCTCGATGATGTTGCGGCGCAGCTTGCGGGTGCGGGTGATCTCGCCGTCATCGGCGTCGAAATCCTTGTGCAGGTTGACGAAGCGGCGGATGCGCAGCGCCTCCGGCTGGGTCTCGTTCACGTGGGCAACGACGCTCGCCACGAGGCCCTGCACCTCCGGCTTCTGCGACAGGTCCGCATAGGAGGTGTAGGAGATACGTCGCTCCTCCGCCCAGTGCCCCACAGCCTCGAAATCGATGCAGACGATGGCGGTGAGCATGTCACGGCCGGCGCCGATGACAGCGACGTTGCGGATGTAGGGGCTGAACTTCAGGCGGTTCTCGATGAAGTTCGGAATATACCGCTCGCCCGCAGCGGTTCGCACCACCTCGCTGACGCGCCCGAGCACGACCAGATCGCCGTCGTCCTCGAAGCGGCCGGCGTCGCCGGTGTGCAGCCAGCCATCGACGATGGCCTTGGCGGAGGCCTCGGGGTCATCGAAATAGCCGTCGATCACCGAGGGCGAGCGGACGAGAATCTCGCCGCTGTCGTCGATCCTGATCTCGACGCCGGCCATCGGGCGACCGACCGTATGGAGCTTCACGTGGCCCTCGGTCTGCGCCGCGGTGAGCGCCGATGTCTCGGTCTGCCCGTAAAATTGTTTGAGCCTGATGCCGAGAGCGCGGAAGAACAGGAAGGTGTCCTCGCCCAGCGCCTCGCCGCCGGTGAAGGCCCGCTCGGCGCGGGAGAGGCCGAGATAGTCGCGCAGGGGCGCATAGACGAGAACGTCGCCGACACGATTCACGATCCGCTCGGCAAGCGTCGGCGTTCCGCCGGCGAGGCGCTTGCGCTCGAGCTCCACCGCCTTCGGCATGAAGGTGTCGAACAGCCAGCGCTTCAGCGGCGTGGAATTCTTGATGCCGACCTGGATGCGGGTGAGCATCTGGTCCCAGGCGCGCGGGGCCGCGAGATAGAAGGTCGGCGACACCTCGCGGAGGTCGTGTAGCACCGTCTCCTGACGCTCGGGGATGTTGATGGTGGCGGTGAGCATCAACCCGGCGCCGAGAGTGAAGACGAAGTCGCCGACCCAGGCCGTCGGCAGGTAGGCGAACAGCTCCTCGTGCCTGCGGAAATAGCCAGACTGGGCCGCGTTCAGCACGCCGCGGGTGATGTTGCGGTGGCGCAGCGGGATGCCCTTGGGCTGGCCAGTGGTGCCCGAGGAGTGCAGCAGGACGGTGATGTCGTCGGCTCCGGCGCGGCCGACCAGATCGGCAACGAGACCGGGCTCCCTCGCCAGGCGTTCCCGGCCTTCGGCAATCAGCGTGCCGATGGAGATGATGCCCTCGCCCGAATAGGCGCCGAGGCCGCGCACATCGTCATAGGCGATCGTCGTCGGCCGTCCGATCGCCGCGCGCAGCTCGAGGAGCTTGTCGACCTGCTCCTGGTCCTCGGCGAAGGCGACTGTGGGCGCGCCGTGCCGTGTCGCGGCGATCAGCTCCTCCAGCGGAATGTCGGGATAGGCGGGAGACGGGAAGGCCCGCAGCATGTTCGCCGCCATCATCGCGAAGTAGAGCCGCGGGCGGTTGTCGCCGATGACGGTCAGGGCCGAGCCGGCCTTCAGGCCGCGCGCCTCGAGCCCCGCCGCGATGGCCGCGACCTCCTCCAGCACCTCGCTCCAGGTCTGCTCCTGCCAGACGCCATAGCGGCGCTCGCGGAAGGCGACGCGGCTGCCGTACTCGGCCGCATTGCGCGCCAGCGCCGCGACGAGCGTGGCGGGCTCGCCGTCGGCCATCTTTGGCCAGGCCGTGGTGGCGGGGGGCGCGGCATGGGCGGTCATGACGCCACCTGCTGCTGGTGGCGCTTCGCCGCCCGCTCTCCGAGATAGGCCGAGACGACCTTGGGATGGCCTATGGCCTCCTGCGGGGGGCCCTGCGAGATGATCTCGCCATAGCTCAGCACCACGACGCGGTCGCAGATGGCAGTGACCACGTCCATGTGGTGCTCGATGATCAGCACCGTGACGCCGCGCTCCTCGCGGGCATCGAGGATGAAGCGGGCGATGTACTCCTTTTCCTCCTGGTTCATGCCGGCCATGGGCTCGTCGAGAATCAGGAGGCGCGGTTCGGCCACCAGCGCGCGGGCAAGCTCCACGCGCTTCTGCAGGCCGAGCGGGATGACATCCACGAGTTCGTCGCGGATGTCCTGCAACTGCATGAACTCAATGACCTCCTCGACCATGCGGCGGTTGGCGAGTTCCTCCTTCTCGGCCCACCACCAGTAGAACAGCGCGCCGAGTGCCGAGGGGCGCATGTGTACGTGCCGGCCGATGAGGATGTTGTCGAGGACGGTCATGCCCTTGAACAGGGCGAGGTTCTGGAAGGTGCGGGCGACGCCCCGTCCGGCGATGCGGTGCGGCGCGACATTGGTGATGTTCCCGCCGAAGAGGGTCACCGTGCCGGCCTCCGGCGGGTAGAAGCCGGTAACGACATTGACGAGAGTCGTCTTGCCCGAGCCGTTCGGACCGACCAGTCCGAAAATCTCACCCTCATGGACGTCGAGGCTGACGCCCTTGAGGGCCTTCAAGCCGCCGAACGAGCGCTCGATGCCAGCACAGGACAGGACCACGGGGCGGTCTTGATGCAATGTGCTGACGGGGGCAGGTTCGGTCATCGCACCCTCACATCCTGAACACGCCGTAGTGGGGATCGCCACCCGGGGCATTGAGCGCTGCGGACAGCGCGATGGCCAGGGCATTGCGGGTATCGACCGGGTCCAGGATGCCATCATCCCAGATTTCGGAGGTGGAGTAATAGGCGCTCGACTGGCGCCGGTATTCGTCGAGGATCGGCTGGCGGATGGCGGCGATGCCCTCCGCGTCGAGGGCCTCGCCGTGGCGGGCGAGCTGGCGCACCTTGATGTCGGCGAGGACGTTGGAGGCCTGCTCCGCGCCCATCACCGAGATCTGGCTCTGCGGCCACATGAACAGGAAGCGCGGATCGAAGGCCCGGCCGGACATGCCGTAGTTGCCGGCACCGAAGGAGCCGTTGACGATGACGGTGATCTTCGGGACCTCGAGCCCCGTCACGGCCATGATCATCTTGGCGCCATCCTTGGTGATGCCGCGATGCTCGTATTCCCGGCCCACCATGTAGCCGGTGATGTTCTGCAGGAAGAGAACCGGGATCCGCTTCTGGTCACAGAGCTGCATGAAATGCGCGCCCTTCAGCGTGGAGTCGTTGAACAGCACGCCGTTGTTGGACAGGATTCCGACGGGACAGCCCCAGATATTGGCGAAGCCGCAGACCAGCGTCGTGCCATAGGCCGGCTGGTACTCGTGGAAGCGCGATCCGTCGACGATGCGGGCGATGACCTCGCGCATGTCGAACTGCACCTTGATGTCGCGCGGAATGATCCCGTAGAGCTCGGCCGGATCGTAGGCCGGCGGCTCCGGATCGGCCCAGGCGATCGCCGCCTTGGCGCGCTTCGGGAAGGTGCCGACGATCTCGCGGGCGATGGCGATGGCGTGGCGTTCGTTGTCGGCGGGATAGTCGGCCGTGCCGGAGATCCGGGTATGGACGTCGGCGCCGCCGAGGTCGTCGACGGTCACCTCCTCGCCGGTGGCCGCCTTCACCAGCGGCGGCCCGCCGAGGAAGATCGCCCCCGTACCCTTGACGATGACGTTGTATTCCGAGAGCGCCGGCACATAGGCGCCGCCGGCCGTGCAGTGGCCGAGGACGATGGCCACCTGCGGCACGCCCATCTTCGACAGCGTCGCCTGGTTGCGGAAGATGCGTCCGGCAAGGTGGCGATCGGCGAAGAGTTCGGCCTGCAGCGGCAGGAAGCCGCCGGCGCTATCGCAGAGATGGACGACCGGCAGGCGGTTCTCGATGGCGATGTCGAGGGTCCGGACGATCTTCTTGATCGACAGCGGATACCAGGCACCCCCCTTCACGCTGGCGTCGTCGGCGTGGATGATCACCTCGCGACCCGAGACGATGCCGATGCCCGAGACGATGCCGGCACCCGGCACGTCGCCGTCATAGGCATGGCCGGCGGCGAGCGTGGAGAGTTCGAGGAAGGGCGTCCCGGGGTCGAGCAGGGCCTCGATGCGATCGCGCACGAACATCTTCCCTTGGCGCGCCAGGCGGTCGAAGTCACGCTGCGGCCGGATGCGCCGCGCCCGCTCCTGCGCATTCCTCAATTCGGCCACCAGACTCCGATTGTGCACCACATTGGCGAGGAATTCGTCGGAGCGGGTGTCGATGGCGGAGACGATCCGGCGCATGTCAGTGATCCTCCGCCGCGAGGGTCACGAGCACGGCATCGCGCTCGAAGCTCTGGCCGGGCGAGACATGGATCGCCGCGACCTTGCCGTCGTGCCAGGCACGGATCGTCGTCTCGAGCTTCATGCTCTCGATGACGAGCAGCGGCTCGCCGGTCGCGACCGTCTGGCCGACCTCGACAGCGACACGAACCACCGTGCCGGGCATGGGCGCGCGCGCCACGTCTGCGCCGCCACCCGCATCGGCATCGGCGAAGCGGCGGGTGGGGTCCAGATGTCGCAGCGTGTGGTTGCCGCCCGCCGCATGAACGTGAATGAACTCCCCATCGAGAACGACCACGACCTTCTCGCGCCGGCCACCGACCGTCAGTTCGCCGTCATGGCCGGCGAGGGCCAGCGACACCCGGGCTGTCCCGGCATCTCCGCTGAGGCGATAGGATTCGCCATCCCGGCCGAGCCAGACCTCCGTGTCCGTTCCGGCGATGTCGAAGGCGTGCCGCATCAGTTCCTCCATCCGCCGATGGCCGCATGCAGCGCGGGGATGGCATCGGCCTCGTCGCGAACCGCGCGGGTCGCGAGCGCGGCGATGGCGGCAAGCCTGAGACGGACCTGCGGATCTGGCTCCGGCTCCGCCCCAAGGTCCGGATGGTCGTCGAGCCAGCCGGTGTGGACTTCACCCGCGGCAAAGGCCGGATCGGCGACGAGCCGGTCGAGGAAGGCGATGTTGGTCTCGCAGCCGAGAAGCACGAAGTCGGCGAGCGCTTTCCGCGCCGTCACAATGGCCGCCCGCCGGTCGCCCGCATGAACGATGAGCTTGGCGAGCATCGGATCGAAGGCCGTCGTCACGCGCTGCCCCTCGGCGATACCCGTATCGACGCGCACACCTTCGCCTTCCGGCAGGCGTAATGCGAGAACGGGCCCGGTCGTCGGCGTGAAGCCCCGCGCGGCCGATTCCGCATAGATCCGCAGTTCGATGGAATGCCCCTCGGCCCGGACATCGGATCGCGAGAAGGCGAGCTTCTCGCCGGCCGCGACCCGGATCTGTGTCTCCACCAGGTCGATGCCCGTCACCATCTCGGTGACCGGATGCTCGACCTGCAGCCGGGTGTTCATTTCGAGGAAATAGAAAGCGCCGCGGCCATAGATGAACTCGACCGTGCCGGCACTGCGGTAGCCGGCGGCCCGCGCAATGCCAGCAGCCACCTCGCAGATGCGCTGCCGCTCGTCCGCCGTCAGCGCCGGCGAGGGCGTCTCCTCGACGATTTTCTGGAAGCGGCGCTGCACCGAGCATTCGCGCTCGCCGAGATGGACCACGGTGCCGTGCGCATCGCCCATCACCTGGACCTCGATGTGGCGCGGCTGCTCCACGAAGCGCTCCACATAGAGCCGGCCATCACCGAAATAGCGTTCGCCCTCGCTGCGCGCCTGCAGGATCTCCTGCTCGAGGACGCCGATATCCCTGACGATGCGCATGCCCTTGCCGCCGCCACCCGCAGATGGCTTGACCAGAACAGGGGCTCCGAGGGCCCGGGCGCGCTCGAGGAACGTCCCGGGATCGTCGTCCTCGATGGCGGACGGCGCCACCGGAAAGCCGCGCTCGGCGACAAAGGCACGGGCCCGCACCTTGTCGCCCATCAGGTCGATCGCCTCGGGCGTCGGCCCGACGAAGACGATGCCCGCGGCCGCAACGGCACGGGCGAAGCCGGCATTCTCGGACAGGAAGCCATAGCCCGGATGGATGGCGCCGGCACCTGCGCGGCGGGCAGCGGCGATGATCTGTGCGCCGTCGAGATAGGCGGCGACCCCCGTGCGCCCTTCGATCCAGACGACCTCGTCGGCCTCCGACAGCGCTGGCGCACCGCGATCGCTCTCATGGGCGACCACCACCGTCCTCAAACCCAGGCGCCGGGCAGTGCGCATGATCCGGAGCGCGATCTCGCCCCGGTTCGCGATCAGCAGCGTGTCAAACGGAAGCGCCGTCATTTGCGCCCCCTCTTCGGCCGGACCATGAGGCCGTAGCGCAGAAGCTCCACCAGGGCCGTCGCCGTGGCGTCGACATCGAGCGGACGCCCGGTTACCGCCGCCCAGGCACGGTGCTCGATGGCGCCGAAGATCACGTCGCGCACGAGGCGGATGTCGATGTCGGGGCGTACATCGCCGGACGCGATGCCCCCCTGGATGACGCGCACGAGAATGGAGGTGTAGCGGCGGTTCAGTTGCTGGACCGCCGAGCCCTGATAGTCCGACGCTGTCCGGACCTCGGAAATGAAGAGCCGGCAAAGATCCGTATCAATGACGAACCCCTCGATGTGGCGGCGCACCAGATCGTGGAAACGGATCTCGAAAGGCGCCTCCCGTGCTGCGATCGATTCCAGATCGACCATCGTGCGCTCGTAGAAAGCCGTGAGCACGGCATTCAGCAGGTCGCGTTTGCTGGTGAAGTAGCGATAGACGAGACCGTCGGACACCCCTGCCCCGCGCGCAATGTCGGCGATGGAGGTTCCTTCGAATCCGGCCCGCGCGAAGGCCTCGCGCGCGGCGTCCAGGATCGAGTCCCGGCGGTCCTGCATCCTCTTGGCGCTGATCACAGGCATGCGCGCGCCTGCAGCGCGGCCGAGCCGCGCTCCTCCCTGTCCATGCGTTCCTCCCTGGCTGCGCCTCTGATGATACGGGCGCTTGCCAAGCGAGCAATAGTGAATATCATTCAATAAAGCCTGTCAACACGCCCGAAGCGGCGGACCGTCCTGGGGAGGACATGATGACCACGCTTGCCAACGAGGGGCGGAACAGCCCCTATTCCGCCTTCGACCTGACGCCGGAGCAGCAGGCGATCCTCGACACCGCCTCGGACTTCTCGCGCGAGCAGCTCCTGCCGCTCCAGCAGCGCATGGACGACGAGGAGTGGTGGCCGCCGCAAGCCATGCCGGCGCTCGCCAAGATGGGCTTCCTCGGCGTCACCGTGCCGGAGGAACTCGGCGGCAGCGGCTCCGACTTCTTCACCTCAGCCCTGATCACCCAGGGCCTCGCCCGCTACAATCCTTCCGTCGCCCTCTCCTACGTTGCGCACGAGAACCTCTGCCTGAACAACATCGCCCGCAATGCGGGCGAGGCGGTGAAGCAGCGTTTCGTCCCCGGCCTCTGCGATGGCACGAAGATCGGGGCGCTGGGCCTCACCGAGCCCGGCGCCGGCTCGGACGCCCTCGGCTCCATGGCCACGACGGCCCGGCGCGACGGCGACCACTATGTGCTGAACGGGCGCAAGCTCTACATCACGAACGGCCCCGTCGCCGACCTGGTGCTGGTCTATGCCAAGACCGACAAGGCGAAGGGCGCCAAGGGCATCTCCGCCTTCGTGGTGGAGAAGGGCACACCCGGCTTCGCCGTGGCGCAGAAGCTCGACAAGATGGGGTTCCGCGGCTCGACGACGGCTGAGCTGACCTTCGACGACTGCCGCATTCCGGCCGCCAACATGGTGGGCGAGGAGAACCGCGGCGTCGCCGTCGTGATGAGCGGGCTCGACCTCGAACGCGCCATCGTCGCGATGATCAACATCGGCATGGCCGAGCGCGCTCTCGACCTCGCCGTCGACTACGCGAAAACGCGCCAGCAGTTCGGCAAGCCCATCGGCGAGTTCCAGCTCGTCCAGGGCAAGCTCGCGGAGATGTACGTCACGCTCGAGGCAATGAAAGCGCTGTGCTACCGCACGCTCGCCCAGTGCAACGACCTCGCCGAAGGGGCGGGCGGGCGCGGTGAGATCCACAAGGTCACGGCGGCCGCCATCATGTTCGCGGCCGAGGGCTGCACGCGGGTCGTCTCCGACGCCGTGCAGATTTTCGGTGGCGCCGGCTACATGCGCGAGACCGAGGTGAACCGCCTCTATCGCGGCTCGAAGCTCCTTGAGATCGGCGCCGGAACGACCGAGATCCGCAAGATGATCATTGCCGGCGAGCTGTTGCGCAACTGACCCGCATCAGTCCGGAAACACCGCCGGCCGCCGCTCGACGAAGGCGCTGATGCCTTCGCGGAAGTCAGCCGTGCCAGCGCGGTCGACGAAGGACGCCTTCTCGGCGTCCAGTTGGGCGTCGTAGGACTGGCCCGCGGCCTCGCCGACCAGCCGCTTCACCGCGGCCGTGGCACCCACGGACGCCTGTTCGAACATCGCGGCCAGACCGAGCGCCGCCGCCTCGACCTCCGCGGCCGGCACGATGCGGTTGACCAGCCCCCAGGACAGCGCTGTGGCGGCATCGATGCGCTGATTGGTGAGGATCAGATCGAAGGCGCGCCGGGCACCGACCAGCCGTGTCAGCGACCAGGTGAGCCCGCCGTCCGGGCTGGTCCCAAGCTTGGTATAGGCGGCGAGGAAGGTCGCATCCTCGGCCGCCACGACCATGTCGCAGGCGACTGCCAGCGAGAAGCCGCCGCCCGCTACCGGTCCCTGCACGGCCGCGATGACCGGCTTCGGCATGGAGGCGATGCCCCTCAGCGCCGTGTGGAAGAGATCGATCAGGCCCGTCGCCGTCGCGGGGGCCGAGGCGAGGTCCTGATGGAAAGCGCTGAGGTCGCCCCCGGCGCAGAAGGACCGGCCATTGCCGGCGAGAACGACCGCTCGGACGGATGGGTCCTGCGCGGCATCGCCGACCGCTGCAACCAGCCCACGCCCGAGCGCCGGGTCGAGGACGTTCAGCTGGCGCGGCCGGTTGAGCCGGATGATCGCGACTCCACCCTTCCGCTCGGTGAGAACCGGGTCCTGCTCGGTGCTGGCATCGCTCATGGTGTCCTCCCTTCGGTCGATACCGCCCTTGTCTACCACGCTTGATCGCCCGGCGGTTTGCGCTACAGTCGGGCAAAAATGAATGACATTCAATGGGAGCGGGACGATGAGCGAGGTGCTGAAGGAACAGCGCGGCGCGGCGCTGTGGCTGACCATCGACCGCGAGGAGAAGCGCAACGCGCTGGACGACGCGGTCCTCCATGAGCTCATCGCCGGCGTCGAGGAGGCCGGACGCCGTGACGACATCCGCGCCGTGGTGATCACAGGCGCGGGCGCGAAGGTCTTCTGCGCCGGCGGCAACCTGAAGAGCGACGCGGAGGGCGATCCCTTCCGCGTGGATCCGAACCGCCTCGACAACCCCGTCGCCACCCTGTTCCGCGCCATGGAGAATGCCCCGGTCGCAACGATCGCGCGGGTCAACGGCCATGCCCTCGGCGGCGGCTTCGGCCTCGTCTGCGCCTGCGACTTCGCCATCGCTGCCGATCACGCCCGATTCGGCACGCCGGAGATCACCCTCGGCCTGTTCCCGCTGATGATCCTCCCCGCCATGCTCCGCACCCTGTCGCGGCGCGATGTGGTTCGCCTCTCCATGACCGGCAAGCCCGTCCCGGCCTCCGAGGCCGCAGCCATGGGGGCCGTCAGCGAGGCCGTGCCGGCCGCTGAGCTCGACAGCCGCATCGATGATCTCGTGAAGGCCCTCGCTGGAGGTGCGCCGACCGCCATGCGTTTCGGCCGGCGGGCACTGAACACCATCGCCGCCATGCCCTATCTCGATGGCATCGAATATGCGCAGCGCGTCTTGCCGCTTCTGTCGCGGACCGACGACGCGGTGGAGGGCTTCAAGGCCTTCAACGAGAAGCGTCAGCCGAACTGGGTGACGTCATGAACGCCGACCGGATCATCCGCATCGGCGGCGCCGCCGGCTTCTGGGGGGACAGTCCCGACGGCGCCCGCCAGCTCGTCGAGCGGGGCCAGATCGACTACCTCGTCTTCGACTACCTCGCCGAGATCACCCTGGCCCTGCTGGCCCGCATCCGGGCGCGCAAGCCTGACCTCGGCTACGTCCCCGACTTCGTCGAGGTCACCGCCGCCGTCCTGCCGGAGGTCATGGCGCGCGGCATCCGCGTCATCTCCAACGGCGGCGGCATGAATCCGCGCGGCGCGGCCGCGGAACTCGCCCGCCGGGCCGCCGCCCTCGGCCTGTCGCCGAAGATCGCCGTGGTTACGGGCGACGATCTCCTGCCGCGCAGCGAGGAATTTCGCGCGGCTGGCATCGTCGAGATGTTCACCAGCGCCCCCATGCCGGAGCGCTTCGCCAGCGCCAATGCCTATCTCGGCGCCGGCCCCATCGCCGCGGCGCTCGCAGCGGGCGCCGACATCGTCATCACCGGACGCTGCGTCGATTCCGCCGTCACGCTCGGCGCGCTCATGCACGCCTTCGGCTGGTCGCCGGACGACCATGACAGGCTCGCCTGCGGCAGCCTCGCCGGTCATCTGATCGAATGCGGCGCCCAGGTCACCGGCGGCATCGCCACCGACTGGGACGAGGTGCCCGGCTGGGAGGACATGGGCTTCCCTGTCGTCGAATGCCGCGAGGATGGCTCCTTCGTCGTGACGAAGCCGGCAGGCACGGGGGGCCTGATCACGCCGCTGACGGTGGCCGAGCAGATGCTCTACGAGATCGGCGATCCCGCCGCCTATCTCCTGCCCGACGTCTCCTGCGACTTCCGCTTCGTGACCATGACGCCCGATGGGCCGGACCGGGTGCACGTCACCGGCGCCCGCGGGCGGCCTCCGACTGGCTCCCTGAA
>CAZPMD010000069.1:7817-22453 GCA_964587395.1 uncultured Hyphomicrobiales bacterium | reverse complement strand
GCGGACTCGCTGCCGCGGGCGGCCCAGCGGCTGGCGCGTTTCCCCTCCTCGCGCCGCATCTTCCTGAAGGCCGACGGCACGGCGCCGGGCCATGGCGACATCCTCGTCCAGGAGGACCTTGCCCGCTCGCTCGAGGCCATCGCGCAGCAGGGTCCCGCCGGCTTCTACGAGGGCGCGACGGCGGCGCGCATCGTCGCGGCGCTGGCCCAGCACGGCGGCATCATGACGACGGAGGATTTCCGCGCCTATCGCCCGGTCATCCGCGACGTGGTCCGCGGCACCTACAAGGGCTACGCCATCGCCTCGATGCCACCTCCCTCCTCGGGTGGTGTGCACCTGGTGCAGATGCTCAATCTCCTCGAGCCGCTGGACCTCGGACGGCGTGGCCACAACAGCGCCGAGACGATCCATCTGATGGTCGAGGCGATGAAGCTCGCCTATGCCGACCGGGCGCGGTATCTGGGCGATCCCGACAGCGTCGCCGTGCCGGTGCGCGGCCTGACCTCGCGGGCCTATGCCGACGGCCTGAGGGCGCGGATCGACCCCGAGCGCGCCCGCCCTTCCGCCGAGATCCGCGCCGGCGATCCGGCGCCGCACGAGGGCGAGCAGACGACCCATTTCTCCATCGTCGACCGCTTCGGCAACGCCGTCTCCAACACCTATACGCTGAACTTCTCCTATGGCCTCGGCCTCGTCGCCGAGGGCACCGGCATCCTGCTCAACAACGAGATGGACGATTTCGCCGCCAGGGCCGGTGCTGTGAACGCCTTCGGCCTGGTGCAGGGGGCGGCCAACCTGCCCGGTCCGGGCAAGCGGCCGCTCTCATCGATGACGCCGACGATCCTCTTCCGCGACGGCCGGGTGGCGATGGTGACGGGGTCCCCGGGCGGCAGCCGCATCATCACCATCACGCTGCAGACCATCCTCAACGTCGTCGATCACGACATGAACCTGGCCGAGGCGGTGGCGGCGCCGCGCATCCACCACCAGTGGCTGCCGGATGTGATCGATGCCGAGAACGGCCTGTCGGTGGACACGCTGCGGCTGCTCGCCGGCCGCGGCCACCGGGTGGTGGCCCGCGGCACCTTCGGCAACGTCAATGCCATCCAGGCGGCGCCCGGCGGATGGGCCGGGGCGTCCGACACGCGGCAACGTGGCACGCTGGCGGCGGGGCACTAGGCGGCTGGCCGCCGCCCTTCCGCTCCTGCCACAACGCTGTCAGCAAGGGTGCGGCGGGAGGGCTCTCCGGCATTGACCGTGACGCTGGTTTGTTCTCATAATGTTCCAATGAACAAAGGCCGAACGATCCATGCATTCGACGCCGGTGCCCCCTCTGCCCTGAGGGCCTCCGGCCTTGCCGCGCGGTTCCATGCCTGGCGCGGCGTCTCGGGCCGCCGCTATCTGGCGACCGTCCATGCCGCCGCGACCGCTCCCGCCTATGAGGGGGCCGTCATCGTCCTGGCCCGGGCCGAAGCCGACGGCACGCGCGTCGCCGTCTGGGCCGGTCGCTCCCCCGGCTCTCCCCGCGCACTGGCCCGGCTCGCCCAGATGAAGCGGGCCGAGGAGGTGCATGTTCATCTCATCGCCGAGCGCGAGGAGGACCGCGTCGCCGTGGAGGCCGATCTTGCGACTTCCGTCACGGATCTCGCCGACCGCCTGCGCTCCGCCGCCCCGGCGAACTGAGGCGCAGGGCCGCAGCGCCGGTCCGGTCGTTCCGCTCAGCGCTGCACGGGGAAGCGCGGTTCGTCCTCTGGCCGCTGCCGCCTCTTCGCCGCCCGGCGGGAGAGCATGTTGAGGCCCTCCACCAGCGCCGAGAAGGTCATGGCGGCGTAGATATAGCCCTTGGGCACCTTCACCCCGAAGCCTTCGGCGATCAGCGTCGTGCCGATCATCATCAGGAAGGCGAGGGCCAGCATGACGATGGTCGGATTGTCCTCGATGAAGTTCGCCAGCGGGTCGGCGGCGAGCAGCATGACCGTCACGGCCACCACCACGGCGATGACCATGATGATGATCTCGTCGGTCATGCCCACCGCGGTGATGATCGAATCCACCGAGAAGACGATGTCGAGCAGGATGATCTGCATGATCGCCGAGCCGAAGTTGGAGATGACCACCTGACCGGTGTCGGCCTCATGCAGGCCTCCCCGCGGATCGACGTTGTGATGGATCTCCTTCGTCGCCTTCCACAGCAGGAAGAGGCCGCCGGCGATGAGGATGAAGTCCCGCCAGGAGAAGCTCTTGCCGAGGATGGTGATCACCGGCTGCGTCAGGGACACGATGATCGCGATGGTGCCGAGCAGGGCGAGGCGCATGATCAGTGCCAGCGAGATGCCGATGCGGCGGGCCCTCTCGCGCTGGCCCTCGGGCAGTTTGTTGGTGAGGATCGATATGAAGATGAGGTTGTCGATGCCGAGCACGACCTCCATCGCGATCAGGGTCGCGAGCGCGGCCCAGGCGGTCGGGTCTGCGGCAAGCCGGACGATGTCTTCCACGGGGGGTCCTCGGATATGAGAAGGCGCCGCGGTAGAGCGGCGCTCGCCTGATCGGATACGACGCCGCAGTGTCGCCCCCGGTTCCTGGCAGGCCAGAATGCCGCATCCGCATTCATTTGTCGCGGATGCGGATGCGGGGACCCCGGTGCGGTCGTCAGGGCGTCAGGATGACCTTGCCCCTGGCCTGCCGGCTGGTGAGGACGCCCAGCGCCTCGGCGATCTTCTCCAGCGGATAGGTGCCGTGGACGTGCAGGGACAGCTTGCCCTCGGCGGTCCAGCGGGCGACCTGCATGAGGTTCTCGCGGTTCTTCTGCGGTTCGCGCTGGGCAAACGAGCCCCAGAAGACGCCGCGGATGTCGCAGCCCTTCAGCAGGGTCAGATTGAGCGGGATCTTCGGAATCTCGCCGCCAGCAAAGCCGATGACGAGGAAGCGGCCCTCCCAGGCGATGGCGCGCAGGGCGGGTTCCGCCAGCTTGTCGCCGACCGGATCGTAGATGACGTCAGGTCCCTTGCCGCCGGTCAGGGTCCTGAGCTGTTCCTTCAGGTCCTCGGTGGCGTAGTTGATCGTCTCGTCGGCGCCGTGCGCGCGGCAGAAGGCGAGCTTGTCGTCGCTGGATGCGCAGGCGATGACCCTCGCGCCCATCGCCTTGCCGAGCTCGATGGCGGCGAGGCCGACGCCGCCGGCGGCGCCGAGCACCGCGAGGGTTTCGCCGGGCTTCAACTGGGCGCGGTCCTTCAGCGCGTGGATGGTGGTGCCGTAGGTGATGATCATTCCGGCCGCCTGGGCGTCGCTCAGCGCATCGGGGATCGGCGCCAGCATGGCTGCCTTGACCACGACATGGGTGCGTGCGGCCCCGTGCGAGATGTTGCCGAGGACGCGGTCGCCGACCTTCAGGCCGGTGGCTCCCTCGCCGAGGCTCTCCACCCGCCCGGCGAACTCGGAGCCGGGAGAGAAGGGCAGCTCGGGCTTCACCTGATATTTGTTCTGGATGATCAGATTGTCGAAGAAGTTGAGGCCGACGGCCGCGACCCTGACGACGGCCTCGCCCGGCCCGGCCACCGGATCGGGCAGTTCCTCCACCACGAGGCTCTCGGGCGGCCCATAGGCCTTGCACAGGACGGCTTTCATGAACGGCATCCTCCAGGGAAACGCCGCCAGCTTCTGCGGCGGCGGCGCCAAGTCAATCCGGCCAAAGGGCCTGCACCGGTGGAAGGCCGCCTTAAGGGATCGCAGCCGACGATGGCTGACGTGGAAGGGCAGCTGCGGTGCGGAACCATGACTGGCGGCCACGAACAGGACTTCTGATTGCCTCATTCGATGCTATTCTTGTCGCCATGACGCCTCTGCGCATCGACAGCGCGCCCGGCGGTCCGGCGCCCGGTCTGGTGGCCCGAAGCAGGTCTTCGCGGCCCCGGCCGATTCTGCGCCTCTCCTTCCTCGTTCCGGCGGTCCTCGCGGCTGGCTGTCTCGGCCTCGTCGTCGGCTTCATCGCCTTCGCAGAGGCGGCGACCCGTCCCTATGATCCGTCGAGCCCGCGCACCGAGGCCATCGTGGCGATGACCGGCGGTTCCTACCGGGTGAGCGACGCCGTGACCCTGCTCGGGGCCGGTCACGGCCGGCGGCTGCTGATCAGCGGGGTCAATCCGATCGTCCGGGAGCGAGAGATCGCCCGCGCCGTTCCGGCGGCATCGCCGCTGATGGCCTGCTGCATCGACCTCGACCACCGGGCCCTCAACACCCGCGGCAATGCCATCGAGACAGCCAAGTGGGCGCGGCTTCATTCCTTCCGCTCCCTGCTCGTGGTGACGTCGAGCTACCACATGCCGCGCACCATGCTGGAACTGCAGCGTCTGCTTCCCGACGTCCGCCTCGTTGCCTTCCCGGTGCTGACCGGTGCGCTGCATCCGCAGAGGTGGTGGAAAGACGCGGCGAGCGTGAAGATTCTCGGTTTCGAATATGCCAAGTATCTGATGGCAGCCGTGGGACTGAGGCTCGACCGGGCGACGGCCGATCCCCTTGTCCCGCCGCTGCGCACTGCCCGCACCTGAACCGCCTGTCGGGCGGCAAGGATCCGCCCGATGCTGCATCTGCGCTCCCTCGTCTTCAACATCTTCTTCTACCTGTGGACCGGGTTCCTTCTGCTCGTCCTGATCCCGCTCCTGCTGCTGCCGGGCAGCCGGTGGATTCTCGGCATCGGTCTCCTGTGGGGGCGGGGCAACCTGTGGGCGCTGCGCGTCATCTGCGGCATGAAGGTCGAATGGCGCGGGATGGAGAAGATTCCCGACGGCCCGCTTCTGGTCGCCGCCAAGCACCAGTCGGCCTGGGAGACCTTCGCCTTCTTCGAGCCGTTCCGACGTCCGGCCTATGTCTACAAGCGCCAGCTCGCCTACGTGCCGCTGTTCGGCTGGACGATATGGAAGGCGCGGCAGATTCCCGTGGATCGCGGCCGCAAGGGCGAGGCGCTCGCCTCGATGACTGTCGGGGCGAAGGCGGCGGCGGCCATCGGGCGCCAGGTGATGATCTTTCCCGAGGGGACCCGCCGGCCGGTGAGCGCGCCGCCCGACTACAAGTACGGCGTCGCCCACCTCTACAGGACGCTCGGCCTGCCCTGCCTGCCGGTGGCGCTGAACTCCGGCATGTTCTGGAGCCGCAAGTCCTTCATCCGACGGCCGGGAACCGTTCTGGTCGAGTTCCTCGACCCCATTCCGCCCGGCCTGTCGCCCACCGAATTCGCCGAACGGCTGGAGGCCGTCATCGAGGAGGCAACAAACCGCCTCATCGCCGAATCGCACGCGCGCGGCGAGGGCGAGGGGTAAGCGGGTTCAGCCCTGCGGGTGGAAGAAATTGTAGACCGCCTGGGCCGTGCCGGCATTGATGCCTGGCGCACGCTGGAGGTCCTCCAGGCTCGCCCGCTCGATCGCCTTCAGCGTGCCGAAGTGATTGAGAAGCGCGCGCTTGCGCGCCGGTCCGATGCCGCCGATCTCGGCGAGGCCGGCCGAGCGGATGTCCTTCTTGCGCCGGCCGCGATGGGTTCCGATGGCGAAGCGGTGCGCTTCGTCGCGCAGGCGCTGCAGGAAGTAGAGAACGGGATCGCGCGGCTCGAGGCGGAAGGGCTCGCGTCCCGCCATGTGGAAGGTCTCGCGGCCCGCCTCGCGGTCGCGGCCCTTGGCGACACCGACAAGCGGCACGGTCCCGATTCCGAGCTCGGTGAGAATCGCCTGGGCGGCGGCGAGCTGACCCGGGCCGCCGTCGATCAGCACTAGGTCTGGCCACGAGCCGTCGGCTTCCGCCTCCTCGGCCGGGGCCTCGCCCGAGGTGGCTTCGCCCTCGCCCTTCGCCGTGTCCTTCAAGAGGCGCCTGAAGCGACGTTCCAGCACCTCGCGCATCATGCCGAAGTCGTCGCCGGGGGCGATGTCGGACCGGATGTTGAAGCTGCGGTAGTCGCGGCGGCGGAAGCCCTCGGGGCCGGCCACGATCATGCCGCCGACGGCGTTGGTGCCCATGATGTGGGAATTGTCATAGACCTCGATGCGGCGCGGCGGTGCCGGCAGTCCGAACACGGTCGCGACCCCCTGCAGCAGCTTCAGCTGCGAGGCGCTCTCGGCGAGCTGGCGGCCGAGCGCCTCGCGGGCGTTCTGGTGGGCGTGGTCGACGAGGTCCTTCTTCTCGCCGCGCTTCGGCGTCTGCACCTCCACCCGGCGGCCGGCGCGGGCGGACAGGGCCTCGGCCAGCAGCGCCTGGTCCTCGACCTCATGGGAGAGGAGAACGAGGGAGGGCGGCGGCTTGTCGTCGTAGAACTGGGCGATGAAGGAGGCGAGCACCTCGGCGGCCTCCAGCGTGCGGTCGGCCTTCGGATAGTAGGCGCGGTTGCCCCAGTTCTGGCCGGTGCGGAAGAAGAAGACCTGGATGCAGGTCTGTCCGCCGTCCTGCACGGCGGCGAAGACATCGGCCTCCTCGACGCCGCGCGGGTTGATGCCCTGCGTCGACTGGACGGCGGAGAGGGCGGCGAGGCGGTCGCGATAGACGGCGGCGCGCTCGAACTCCATGGCCTTGGCGGCCTCCACCATGTCGGCGCGCTCGAACTCCATCGCCTCCGCGGCCTCCTCCATCTGGCGGGCGAGGAGCTGCTTCACCGCCTGGCTGCGGCCGGAGAGGAAGAGCTTCGCCTCCTTCACCAGCGCGTCGTAGTCGGCCGGGGCGACCTCCTCGGTGCAGGGACCGGCGCAGCGCTTGATCTGGAAGAGCAGGCAGGGCCGGGTGCGGCTCTCGAAGACCGCGTCCGAACAGGAGCGCACGAGGAAGGCCCGCTCCAGCGCGTTGATGGTGCGGCCGACCGCCTGGGCCGAGGCGAAGGGGCCGAAATAGTCACCCTTCGCCACCCTTGCCCCACGGTGCTTGGCGATGCGCGGCGAGGCATGGTCGGCGGTGATGAGGATGTAGGGGAAGGACTTGTCGTCCCGCATCAGCACGTTGAAGCGGGGGCGGAGCTGCTTGATGAGATTGGCCTCGAGCAGCAGGGCTTCGGTCTCGGTCTTGGTCGAGACGAACTCCATCGCTGCGGTGGCCGCGACCATGCGGACGATGCGGCTGACCAGGCCGGTCGGCCGGGCATAGGAGATGACGCGGCGGGCGATGGACTTCGCCTTGCCGACATAGAGGACCTCGCCCTTCGCATCGATCATGCGGTAGACGCCGGGGCCCCTCGGAGCATGCTTCACGGCGGCCTTGATGACGTCCATGCCGGCGGCGACAGTGCCCTCGGCAGGCGCTGCGTCCTCGTCCGGCGAGGGCTCGAGGACGAGCGTCTCCGCCTCCTCCGCCTCGGAGGTTTCGGGATCGGTCAGGTCAGGGTCGAGGTTGGTGCGGCCGGAGCGACTCATGGTCTGCGATGTATAGGCAAAGTCGGCGCCCGGCAGGTGGCATCAGCGAAACGGTCGGGCGCCGGGCTACTCGCTGACGCCGACCACGTCCGGCGTCTGCCACATCAGGTGCTGGCCGCCATCCACCGGCAGGGTCACGCCGGTCACCGCCGTGGCGCGAGCCAGATACAGCACGGCCTCGGCGATGGCCGACGGAGGGCTGCCGCCGCCGGTGAGGGTCGCCGCCTGCTGGCGGGCGAAATCCTCGAGGCCCTGCCGCACGCCCTGGAGGCTCGGCCCGGGCGCTACCGCGTTGACGCGGATGCGAGGGGCGAGAGCCTGGGCCATCGCCACGGTGGCCGCCGTCAGCGCGACCTTGGTCAGAGCGTAGGAATAGAAGTGCGGTGTGGGCTTGAACACGCGCTGGTCGGTGATGTTGACGATCGACGATCCCGCAGGAGCCTGGGCAGCGAAATCCTGGGCCAGCATCGACGGCGTCTGGATGTTGACCCTGAACTGCCGGTTCCACACCTCCCGCGTCAGGCTGCCGAGATGGTCCTCGACGAATTCGCTGGCATTGTTCACCAGAAGGGTCAGTGGCGCTCCCAGGGCCCGCGCCGAGGCCGCCACGAGGGCGTCGACCTCCGCCGGCTCGGCAAGATCGGCGCTGACCACCGTGGCCCGCCCGCCGCGGCCGGCGATGGCCGCGGCGAGAGCCTCGGCCTCCGTGCCCGATCGATGTGCATGGATGGCCACGGCATAACCGGCGTCGGCCAGGGCCTCGACAATAGCCCGTCCGATTCGTCGCGCCCCGCCGGTGACCAGCGCTGTGCCAGGTTCGATCATGGCGCTCCCGCTTCTCAGGATCCGGATGCGTTCCGGAGCCGCTGATGCCCTTATGCCACAGCCCGCTCCACAGGCCGATGCCGCGCAGCGCCAGTATCGATCGGGCGAATGACTGAGCCCGCATCCCCTGCCGGCTCGACACGGCTGATCTACGCAAGGGGAAGGGCGCCGGTTCACCTCATCCGCCCGGAGATGTTCCCACTGCTGCCATGATGGGGCCACAAATCAATAGCATTCATCTGTATAATTTCGCATCACTCATCGCGTCTTCGAGATTGAACATGGCGAGTAACGAATTATTTCCAATTAAGACTTTAGTTCCTGGCCTCATTTCAGCCAATAAGCGATGGAAATGACTTGGAATGTCGTCTGAATGACGATGAACGCCGGTTTCAATGGTAACGCTCCATTAACGACGCGACCAAGGAACAGGCGCAAATTCGAACGAATGCGGTTATGGATTGTTCACCGCATCACATCAGGGACGGCGCGACGGGCAGGGCCCCCGCGGAGTTCATGGGACAGGAGTTGACTATGAAGAAGATCGTCTGGGCCGCAGCTGCAGCCGCCATGCTCGCCACGCCGGCGTTTGCCGCCGACATTCCGCGCCGCCAGGCCGTGGCCGACACCGTCTACGTCCCGGCCGCCCCGGCGGGCGTCTGGACCGGCTTCTATGTCGGCGCCCATCTCGGTGGTGCCTTCTCGTCGAACTTCCGCAACAACGTCGGCTATGGCCTCGGCGGCTCTTCGGGCTTCCTCGCCGGCCTCCAGGGTGGCTACGACTACCAGTTCAACCGCATGGTGCTCGGTGCCGCCGCCGACCTCACCTACTCGACGGTGTCGCGTCGCTACATCGATCTCGTTCCGACCGATGTCCGCGCCAGGCAGGACTGGAGCGGCTCGCTGCGCGCCCGCCTCGGCTATGCCGTCCAGGACAACATGCTGCTCTACGTGACCGGTGGTCTCGCCCTCGGAAACGTCCGCCTGTCGGATGCGCTGGCTCCGGCCTCGCAGTCGCGCACCCTCGCCGGCTGGACCGTCGGCGCGGGCGGCGAGTACAAGTTCACCCAGAACTGGTCGGGCCTGATCGAGTACCGCTACACCGATCTCGGCCGCGCCACCTACGGCAACATCGCCGGTACCCCCCGCGTCGGGTTTACCAGCCACACGCTGCGCACCGGCGTGAACTACCGCTTCTGATCCCGCACACTCCTGCGTGACGCGCTGCGGCCCGGGTGCAAACCCGGGCCGTTTCGCGTCTTGCCGCCGGTCGTGGTTGATCGGTCGCATTGCCAGTGCGCCGGCGCCACACTAGAAGGCCGCTATGGCGCTTCTCGACCTCGCCAATCCGACCCGTTTCCTCGCGCTGGTGGCGCGGGTGCTGCCGTGGCTTGCCGCCGCGACCGCGATCCTGCTCGCGTTTGCCGGCTATCTCGCCTTCTTCGCCTCGCCCGATGACTACCAGCAGGGCGGTACGGTCAGGATCATGTATGTCCACGTGCCGGCCGCCTGGCTGTCGCTGTTCTGCTACGCGGTGATGGCGGCGGCCTCGCTCGGTACGCTGGTCTGGCGCCACCCGCTCGCGGATGTCTCGGCCAAGGCCGCCGCGCCGATCGGCGCGGCCTTCACCTTCATCTGCCTCGCCACCGGTTCTCTCTGGGGCCGGCCGATGTGGGGCACCTGGTGGATCTGGGACGCGCGGTTGACCTCCGAGCTGGTTCTCCTGATCATGTATCTCGGCCTGATGGCCTTGTGGCGCTCGGTCGACGATCCCGGACGGGCGGGGCGCGCCGCCGCCGTGCTGACGCTGGTCGGCACGGTGAACCTCCCGATCATCAAGTTCTCGGTCGACTGGTGGAACACGCTGCACCAGCCCGCCTCGGTCTTCCGCCTCGGCGGGCCGACGATCCATCCGGCCATTCTCACCCCGCTGCTGGTCGCGGCCATCGCCTTCACGTTGCTGTTCCTGACGCTGCACCTCGCCGCCATGCGCAACGAGATCCTTCGCCGCCGCGTGCGCGCCATGCAGCTGGTCGAGGCGCAGCGCGAGACGTCGCCGGCGGGCGCCCAGCCCGTTCCGGGAGAGTGAGGCTCCATGTTCGGTTCCGATCCCCATGCCGGCTTCATCCTTGCCTCCTATCTGGTGACGGCCGTGACGCTCGCGGCGGTCATCGCGTGGATCGTCCTCGATCATCGCCAGCAGAAGGCGAAGCTCGCCGTGCTCGAGGCGCGCGGCGTCACCCGCCGTTCCGCCCGCCGCGCCGAGGGCGGGTCGTGACCGAGACGGCCGCCCCCGCGCCGAAGCGCCGGACTTGGCTGGCGCTCGCCCCGCTCCTCGTCTTCGCCGCGCTGGTCGCCGTCTTCGTCATCGGCCTCAGGGGCGATCCGCAGCGCCTGCCCTCGGCGCTGATCGGCAAACCGGCGCCGAGCTTCGACCTCGCCCCGCTCGCCGGCATCGACCGGCCGGGCTTCCGCACGGCGGACCTCGCCGGTCATGTCACCGTGGTCAACGTCTTCGCGTCCTGGTGCATCCCCTGCCACGACGAGCACCCGTTCCTGATGGAGCTGGCGCAGGACAGCCGCATCCGCATGGCGGGCATCAACCAGAAGGACCAGCCGGAGAATGCGCGCCGGTTCCTCGGACGCAACGGCAATCCCTATGCGCTGGTCGGCGTCGATCCTGCGGGCCGGGCGGTGATCGACTGGGGTGTCTATGGTGTGCCGGAGACCTTCATCGTCGGCCGCGACGGCACTATCGCCTTCAAGCATGTCGGACCGATCAACGCGGCGATCCTCGCCAACGTCATCCGGCCGCAGGTCGAGAAGGCGCTGGCGCGCTAGCCGCCTCCGCCGAATCGCCGGGGTGCGCCGCCGATCGGCTCGCCGCACACTTGCCCCGACCAGCCGGGGATCGCCATGACCGACGAGAACACCGCCGAACTGCTCATCGAACGCCACGGGCCCGTGGCGGTGCTCACCCTCAACCGCCCGCAGGCTATGAACGCCCTGTCGCAGTCGCTGATCCGCTCGCTGAGCGCGGCGATCCTCGCGCTGGGCCGCGACGAAACCGCGCGGGTGCTGGTGCTGACGGGGGCGGGGGACCGGGCCTTCTCGGCGGGCCTCGACCTCAAGGAGCTCGGCGCCCGGCCCGGGCTCCTCGGCATGGTGGAGGGGGAGGCCGAGCGCCCGAACCCGATCCGCGCGATCGCCGGATGCCCGAAGCCGGTGATCGCCGCGGTGAACGGCGTCGCCATCACCGGCGGTTTCGAGCTGGCGCTCGCCTGCGACATCCTGATCGCCTCCGAGACGGCCCGCTTCGGCGACACGCACCAGCGCGTCGGCGTCATTCCGGGATGGGGGCTCAGCCAGAAGCTCTCCCGCATCATCGGCCCTTCGCGGGCGAAGGAAATGGCTTTTTCCGGCCGCTTCATCTCCGCCCGGCAGGCCAGCGACTGGGGTCTCGTCAGCCGGGCTGTCCCCGCCGCCGAACTGATGGCTGACGTCATGGCTCTGGCGCAGGAGATCGCCGAGGTCGATGCCGCCTTCCTCGCCGACTACAAGAGGCTGGTCGATGTCGGCTACGGCCTGCCTTTCGGCGAGGCGATGGCGCTGGAATCGGAGTGGTCGCGCCGTCACAACGCCGCGGTGAGGCCCGATGATCTGGAGGCCCGGCGCGCCGGCGTACAGGCCAAGGGACGCGCGCGCGAGGTCTGACCCGGACCCCACGTCATCACCCCGTCATGCGAACAGGTGTTGACGGACGGGTAACGGCGTGGCCAATGCGCGTCGCTACCTCATCCGGGTCCCGGCTTGGCCGCCGCGGGCCCGTTTTCAGTTCCCATGCAAGAGCGGAGACCTCGCATGAGCTCATGGCCCGTCTATCATGAAATCACCGGCCCGATCGTAATGATCGGCTTCGGCTCCATCGGCCGCGGCACGCTGCCGCTGATCGAGAGGCATTTCAAATATGATCAGACGCGCCTGACGGTCATCGACCCGGTGGATACCGATCGCAAGCTGCTGGACGAGCGCGGCATCCGCTTCGTCCAGGAGGGGCTCACCAAGGACAACTACAAGGCCATCCTCACCCCGCTGCTCAGCGCCGGTGGCGGCAAGGGCTTCTGCGTCAACCTCTCGGTCGACACCTCATCGGTCGACATCATGGAGCTGTGCCGCGAGCTCGGCTGCTTCTACATCGACACGGTGGCCGAGCCCTGGGCCGGCTTCTACTTCGACGAGAGCATGGGGCCGGCCGAGCGCTCCAACTACGCGCTGCGCGAGCGCGTGCTGGCCGCCCGCGAGCGCAACCCCGGCGGCATCACCGCGGTTTCCTGCTGCGGCGCCAACCCGGGCATGGTGTCCTGGTTCGTCAAGCAGGCCCTGCTCAACATCGCCACCGACCAGGGCATCGCCTTCACCGAGCCGAAGACCAAGGCGGAATGGGCGGCGCTGGCCGCCGAGGTCGGGGTCAAGGGCATCCACATTGCCGAGCGCGACACCCAGCGGTCGAAGAAGCCGAAGCCGGCCAACGTCTTCGTCAACACCTGGTCGGTCGAGGGCTTCGTGTCGGAGGGCATGCAGCCGGCCGAGCTCGGTTGGGGCACGCACGAGACCTGGATGCCCGCCAATGCCGGCACCCACGAGACCGGCTGCGGCGCCGCCATCTACCTGATGCAGCCGGGCGCCAACACCCGCGTGCGCTCCTGGTGCCCGACGCCGGGCCCGCAATACGGCTTCCTCGTCACCCACAACGAGGCCATCTCCATCGCCGACTACCTGACGGTGCGGGACGCGAGCGGCAAGGTCACCTACCGGCCGACCTGCCACTATGCCTATCACCCGGCCAACGACGCGGTGCTGTCGCTGCACGAGATGTTCGGTGCCGCCGGCAAGCGCCAGCCGACATGGCACATCCTCGACGAAAACGAGATCGAGGACGGCATCGACGAGCTCGGCGTGCTGCTCTACGGCCACAAGGGCAATGCCTACTGGTACGGCTCGCAGCTCTCCATCGAGGAGACGCGGCGCATCGCCCCCTACCAGAACGCCACCGGCATGCAGGTGACCTCGGCGGTGCTCGCCGGCATGGTCTGGGCGCTGGAGAACCCTGAGGCCGGCATCGTCGAGGCGGACGACATGGATTTCCGCCGCTGCCTCGAGGTGCAGAAGCCCTATCTCGGCCCGGTCATCGGCACCTATACCGACTGGACGCCGCTGCAGGGCCGCCCGGGGTTCTTCCCGGAGGACATCGACACCTCCGACCCCTGGCAGTTCCGCAACATCCTCGTCAGGGACTGAGCCGACGCCGAGGGCGGGCGGTCACGCCCGCCCTTCCAGCGCCTCCTCGAACAGTCCCAGCGCCGCCGCGGCAAAGGCGTGCATGTTGGCGAGGCGGTCGGCCGAGCCTGTGGCGATTGTCCGCACCCGGCTGAGCGGCCCGTCGAGACCGACGCAGGCATGGCCGGCGGCATCGCCGTAGCGGTTGCCGGTTGGTCCGGTGGCGCCGGTCTCCGACAGGCCCCATGTCGCGCCGTGGCTCTGGCGGATCGTCGAGGCCATCAGCGCCGCCCAGGGCTCCGAGGCGGAGCGAATCCCCGACTCCACCATCTGCCGCGTGCTGATGCGGAGCAGCGCGTCGCGTGCCTTGGGCGTGTAGACCACGGCGCCGCCGAAGAAATAGGCGGAGGCGCCGGGAACCGCGAGGAGGGCCGCCGAGATCAGCCCGCCGGCGGAGGACTCGGAGACAGCGACCGTCTCCTTGCGCTCGACCAGCAGGCGGGCGATGCGCGCCGCGGTCTCGCGGATGGTCGTGTCGTCCTGATCCATTGTCGTCTCCATGATCGTCGTGTCGGCGATGATGGACCGGGCCATGCGCCCGGTCGAGCCGGCGGGACGGCAGGGGCCCCTCGCCGATATTGCGAAACCCGGCGCTTCGCCTAGATTGCCGCGGCGCCCGCGTGGCGCAGCAACCGGTTCCAGGCGAAGGATGGCATCATGGTCCCAGGCTCCTTGTCCAAACTCGTCGTCGCGGCGGTCGCGACGGTCGGTCTTGCGGCGGCAGCTTCCGCGCAGGCGCCCAGGGAGCTCAGGATCTTCAACTGGTCGAACTACATCGACGAGCAGGTGCTGCGCGACTTCGAGCGCGAGTTCAACGCCAAGGTGACCTACGACACCTATGATTCCAACGAGGTGCTGGAGACGCGCCTGCTCGCCGGCCGCACCGGCTACGACATCGTCGTGCCGTCGGCACCCTTCCTGTCGCGGCAGATCGCGGCCAACGTCCACCAGCGCCTGGACCTGTCGAAGATCCCGAACCGCACCCATCTGTGGCCGGAGATCCAGCGCCGCGTCGCCGCCGCCATGGGCGAAATGCGTCACGTCGGCGAGTTCGATTTCGTTATAATCAACAACAACTTGCAGGAGGCGCTGGAAGAT
>CAZPMD010000069.1:5563-7807 GCA_964587395.1 uncultured Hyphomicrobiales bacterium | reverse complement strand
CGTCGCCGCCTATGACCCCGGCAACGCCTATTCGGTGAACTATCTCTGGGGCACGACGGGGATCGGCTACAACGTCGCCAAGATCCGCGAGCGCATGCCCGACGCACCGCTCGATTCCTGGAAGCTCGCCTTCGATTTCGACACGCTGTCGAAGTTCAGGGATTGCGGCATCCACTTCCTCGACACGGCCGAGGACTTCCTGCCCTCGGTGATGCGCTATCTCGGCCGCGATCCAAACTCGAAGAGGGCGGAGGACTGGGAGGCCGCCGCCGCCCACGTGCAGAAGCTGCGCACGCTTGTCACCAAGTTCCACTCGTCCGAATACATCTCGGCGCTGGCCAACGGCGACATCTGCCTCGCCGTCGGCTACTCGGGCGACATCTTCCAGGCGCAGAAGCGGGCCAAGGAGGCGGGCAACGGCGTCGACGTCCAGTACGTCATCCCGAAGGAAGGCGCGCAGATGTGGTTCGACCAGATGGCGATCCCCGCCGATGCGCCGAACGCCGACCTCGCCCACGCCTTCATCAACTACCTCAACCGTCCCGAGGTGATCGCGAAAGTCGCCAGCTTCGTCTCCTATGCGAGCGGCAACCTGGCAGCGAAGCCGCTGATCGCCCCGGCGGTGCGCGACAACCCCTCCGTCTACCCGCCCGAGGCGGTGATGGCGCGGCTCTTCACGGTCACCAGCCCCGACGCGCGCCTGCAGCGCGTCATCACCCGCGCCTGGACGCGGGCGAAGACGGGCCGCTGAGGGCCATCGTGGAGCCTCCCGACCGCCCGGCCCGCGACGTCTCCTCGCTCGGGGCGGTACGCTCCAGCTTCGCGCCATGGGACGACCCGGCGGCGAAGCCGCTCGTCGTCTTCGACGGCGTGACCAAGCGCTATGGCGTGGAGACGGCGGTGAGCGAGCTGTCGCTCGCCATCCATGAACGCGAGTTCTTCGCGCTGCTGGGGCCCTCCGGCTGCGGCAAGTCCACGCTGATGCGCCTGCTCGCCGGCTTCGAGACGCCGACCGAGGGCCGCGTGCTGCTGGCGGGCGAGGACCTCGCGGGGGTGCCGCCGCATCTGCGGCCGACCAACATGATGTTCCAGTCCTATGCGCTCTTCCCCCACATGAGCGTCGAGAAGAACATCGCCTTCGGACTGGAGATGGAAGGCCGGCCGCGCGACGAGATCGGGGCGCGGGTCGCCGAGGCGCTGCGCATGGTGAAGCTCGAGGGCCTCGCCGCCCGCAAGCCGCACCAGCTCTCCGGCGGCCAGCGGCAGCGCGTGGCGCTCGCCCGCGCCCTGGTGAAGCGGCCGAAGGTGCTGCTGCTCGACGAGCCGCTCGGCGCGCTCGACCGCAAGCTGCGTGAGGAGACGCAGTTCGAGCTCGTTGCCCTGCAGGAACGGCTCGGGCTGACCTTCATCATCGTCACCCACGACCAGGACGAGGCGATGACTATGGCGACGCGCATCGCCGTCATGGACAAGGGGCGCATCGCCCAGGTCGGCACGCCGCCCGCCATCTACGAGGCGCCGGCGACGCGCTACGTCGCCGACTTCATCGGCGACATCAACCTGGTGGAGGGCACGGTGTCCGCCGTCGAGGGCCGCCGTGTGACGGTCGCGACCGTCGTCGGCGACCTGACCGTGGCCGATGCCGCGGAGGCCGTGGCCGTCGGGCAGTCGGTGGCGGTGGCCTGGCGGCCGGAAAAAACACGCATCGTCCGCGCGGAGGAGGCGATCAGCAACGGCCGCGCCGTCATCCCCGGCACGGTGCACGACATCGGCTATCTCGGCGACTGGACGACCTACCACGTCGCGGCGGGCGGCCTGAGGCTGAAGGCGGCGGTCGCCAATGCCTCGCGCATCGTCGAGCGGCCGATCTCGTGGGGCGATGCGGTCAAGCTGGCGGTCGCGCCCGATGCGCTGATCCTGCTGGTGCGGTGACATGAGCGAGCGCGCCACCCGCCGCACCATCATCCTCGTGCCCTATCTGTGGCTCGCGGTGTTCTTCCTCGTACCCTTCGCCATCGTGGCGAAGATGTCGCTGTCGCAGGTGGCCACCGCCATCCCGCCCTACGTGCCGACCTTCGGCCTCGACGACGGGCCCGCGGGCTGGCTCGCCAAGGCGCGCGAACTCTCCCTCGACAATTACGGCGTTATCTTCGGCGACCGGCTCTACATCGATGCCTTCCTGTCCTCGCTGCGCATCGCGGCGACGGGAACGGCGATCCTCCTCCTCATCGGCTATCCGATTGC
>CAZPMD010000069.1:987-5553 GCA_964587395.1 uncultured Hyphomicrobiales bacterium | reverse complement strand
GTCATGGCGGTGATCCTGCCGTTCTGGACGAGCTTCCTCATCCGCGTCTACGCCTGGATCGGCATCCTCAAGCCCGAGGGCCTGCTCAACGAGCTGCTCCTCGGCCTTGGCCTGATCGGCGCGCCGCTCCAGATCGCCAACACCGAGACGGCGGTGCTCATCGGCGTCGTCTACTCCTACCTGCCCTTCATGGTGCTGCCGCTCTACGCGACGCTCGAGCGCATGGACCGGACGCTGATCGAGGCGGCGAATGACCTCGGCTGCCCGCCGTGGAAGGCCTTCTGGCGCATCACCGTGCCCCTGTCCCTGCCCGGCATCGCCGCGGGATGCTTCCTCTGCTTCATCCCCATCACCGGCGAGGTGGTGATCCCCGACCTGCTTGGCGGCTCGGACACCCTGATGATCGGCAAGACGCTGTGGACCGAGTTCTTCTCCAACCGCGACTGGCCGGTGGCCTCGGCCGTGGCCGTGCTGCTGCTCGTCCTGCTGGTCGGCCCGATCATGATCTACCAGCGCCAGCAGGCCCGGCAGCTGGAGGCGGGGCGATGACCCATCCCCGCTCCCGGCTGCTCGACGCCACGGCGCTGACGCTCGGCTTCGCCTTTCTCTACCTGCCGATCGTCATTCTGGTGATCTTCTCCTTCAATGCGAGCCAGCTCGTCACCGTCTGGGGCGGGTTCTCGACGCGCTGGTACGGCGCCATCTGGCAGAACCGCCAGCTGATGGACGCCGCCTGGATGACGGTGAAGGTTGCCGCCGCCTCGGCCGCCTTCGCCACGGTGGTCGGCACGCTCGCCGCGCTGGCGCTCACCCGCTACGCGCGCTTCCGCGGCCGCTTCCTCTTTTCCGGCCTCGTCTATGCCCCCATCGTCATGCCCGAGGTCATCACCGGCCTGTCGCTGCTGCTGCTCTTCGTCTCGCTCGGCATCGACCGCGGTTTCTGGACGGTGACGGTGGCCCACGCGACCTTCACCTGCGGCTTTGTCGCGGTGGTCGTGCAGTCGCGCCTCGTCACCTTCGACCGCTCGCTGGAGGAGGCCGCCGCCGACCTCGGCGCGGCGCCCTGGCGGGTGTTCACCCGCATCACCCTGCCGATCATCGCGCCGGCGGTGATCGCCGGCTTCCTCCTCGCCTTCACCCTGTCGCTCGACGATCTCGTGATCGCGAGCTTCACCACCGGCCCGGGCTCCACGACCCTGCCGATGCGCATCTACAGCCAGGTGCGGCTCGGGGTGACGCCTGAGATCAACGCCATCTCCACCATCATGATCGCGGCGGTGACGGTGCTGGTCATCGGCGCCTCGCTCGCCACCAAGCGAAGCGCCGCCGCGCACTGACGGTTGACCTTCGCGGCGGGCCGGTAGATTCCTGCTGGCGGGACATCGGTCCCTCCAGCGAGCCCGCCATGCCCTCAGCCGTCGACAATCTCCTCGGAATCCTCGACCTCGAGCGCCTCGAGGTGAACCTCTTCCGTGGCCAGAGCCCGCAGGAGGGCTGGCAGCGCGTCTTCGGCGGCCAAGTCATCGGCCAGGCGCTGGTCGCCGCCTGCCGCACCGTCGAGAGCCGCAGGCCCCATTCCCTGCACGGCTATTCCGTGCTGCCCGGCGACCCCAGGGCGCCGATCATCTGCGAGGTGGAGCGGGTGCGCGACGGCCGCAGCTTCTCCACGCGGCGGGTGAAGGCCATCCAGCATGGCGCCGCGATCTTCTCGCTCTCCGCCTCCTTCCACGTCGAGGAAGGGGGCGTCGAGCACCAGTTCGCCATGCCCGAGGTGCCGCAGCCGGAAGAGCTGAAGTCGGAAGCAGACGTCCGGCAGCTCTTCCAGGCCAACATGCCGGAGGCGATGAAGGCCTATTTCGCGCGCGAGCGACCGATCGAGATCCGCCCGGTGGAGTTCGGCCGCTACACCGGCGAGAGCCAGCCCGAGGGCAAGTTCCACGTCTGGATCCGCACGACGCAGCCCTTGCCGGATGATCCGGTCATTCACCAGTGCGTGCTCGCCTATGCGTCTGACATGACGCTCCTCGATGCGGCCAACGTGCCGCATGGCCGCTCCTTCTTCGACCAGTCGGTGCAGGCGGCCAGCCTCGACCACGCCATGTGGTTCCACCGGCCCTTCCGCGCCGACGACTGGTTGCTCTACGCGCATGATTCCCCGTCGGGACAGGGTTCGCGAGGCTTCACCCGCGGCTCGATCTACACCCGGCAGGGGGTTCTGGTGGCGTCCGTCGCGCAGGAGGGCCTCCTTCGCCAGAGGCGCCCCTGACGGGCCTGCCTTCTTTTTCATCAGATCCGGGCAGGGATCGCGGCCGAATCGGGGCCAATGCCTCATCCTGCCCAAAATTCATGCAAATGGGTCGCCCGGCCGTTCCGCATGGCGAACTATATTCCTTCAACCCATTGCCATCACTTATGAAATCGCGCTGCGCCGATACTGGCACGCGACTTGATTCCCTCATCCCGGTTCGGACTTCGGCCTTCGGGATCGCGGCCGACTTGCAGCCACAAACGCTTCCGCGGGACCTGGTCCGGACGAAGCCAATTCGGGGATGACCACATGAAGATCGTGATGGCGATCATCAAGCCATTCAAACTGGAGGAAGTCCGCGACGCCCTCACGGGTATCGGCGTTCACGGCCTGACCGTCACCGAGGTGAAGGGCTACGGCCGCCAGAAGGGCCACACGGAGATCTATCGCGGCGCCGAGTACGCCGTCAGCTTCCTGCCGAAGCTGAAGATCGAGGTGGCCGTGTCGGGGGCCGACGTCGAGAAGGTGGTGGCGGCGATCGCCGGTGCCGCCAAGACCGGCCAGATCGGTGACGGAAAGATCTTCGTCACGTCGATCGAGCACGCGGTGCGCATCCGCACCGGCGAGACCGACGTCGACGCGCTGTGACGCGCCCTCCCACCGCAAATGACATTCTTCCGGAGACCTTTCACATGATGAGATCGCTTTCCAGGTGGGGCCTCGGCGCGCTGGCGCTGGCGGGTCTCGCCGCGGCCCTGGCCGAACCGGCCCTGGCGCAGACACCGGCCGCGACCCCGCCGAAGCCGAATGCGGGCGACACGGCTTTCGTCCTCATCTCGGCCTATCTGGTGCTGATGATGACCATTCCGGGCCTCGCCCTGTTCTACGGCGGCCTGGTGCGCGCCAAGAACATGCTGTCGGTGCTGACCCAGGTCTTCGTCATCGTCGCCGTCGTGTCGATCCTCTACGTCGCCTACGGCTATTCGCTGTCCTTCACCTCGGGCGGTGGCCTCAACGCCTTCGTCGGCGGCTTCTCCAAGGCCTTCCTGATGGGCGTCGACGCGACCAAGAACGTCGCGACCTTCTCCAACGGCGTCGTCATTCCGGAATATGCCTACATCATCTTCCAGATGACCTTCGCCTGCATCACGCCGGCCCTCATCGTCGGCGCCTTCGCCGAGCGCGTGAAGTTCTCGGCGCTGCTGCTCTTCGTCGTCCTCTGGGTGACGTTCATCTACTTCCCCATGGCCCACATGGTCTGGTACTGGGCCGGCCCCGACGCCATCGGTGACGCTGCCAAGGCCGTCGCGGCTGCCGGTTCGGACGCCGCCGCCAAGGCTGCCGCCGAGGCGAAGCTTGCCGAGGTCAAGGCTGATGCCGGCCTGCTCTTCCAGTGGGGCGCGCTCGACTTCGCCGGTGGCACGGTCGTGCACATCAACGCGGGCATCGCCGGTCTCGTCGGCTGCCTCGTCATCGGCAAGCGCATCGGCTACGGCAAGGAGCTGATGCCTCCCCACTCGCTGGTCATGACGCTGATCGGCGCCGCCCTCCTCTGGGTCGGCTGGTTCGGCTTCAACGCCGGCTCCAACCTCGAGGCCAATGGCACCGCCGCCATGGCGGCCCTGAACACCTTCGTCGCCACCGGCGCGGCCACGCTTTCCTGGCTGTTCGTCGAATGGGCGGCCAAGGGCAAGCCGTCGCTCCTCGGCGCCGCCTCGGGTGCCGTCGCGGGCCTCGTCGCGGTGACGCCGGCGGCCGGCTTTGCCGGTCCGATGGGCGCCATCGTCCTCGGCCTCGTCGCCGGCGGCGTCTGCTTCATCTTCTGCTCCACGGTGAAGAACGCCTTCGGCTACGACGACACGCTGGACGTCTTCGGCATCCACTGCGTCGGCGGCATCATCGGCGCCCTCGCCACAGGCATCCTGGTCCACACCGCCCTCGGCGGCGCCGGCATCCCGGACTACGAGGCGAAGCCCGGCGAACTTGCCGTCGGCACCTACGAGTTCGGCACGGCGGTCTGGGCCCAGGCGAAGGCGGTGCTCTTCACCATCGCCTGGTCGGGCATCGGTTCCTTCGTCCTCTTCAAGATCGTCGATGTCATCGTCGGCCTGAGGGTGACGGCTGACCGCGAGCGCGAGGGTCTCGACCTCGCCGAGCACGGCGAGCGCGCCTACAATCTCTGACGCCTGTCCTCCTTCAGGCTTCCAGCCCCCGGCGTCCCGCGCCGGGGGTTTTTTCTTGGCACAGGCCGGTGGAGTCTGGTCGCCGGCGATGGTTAATCCGGCGTCAACCGTTGGCTCGCTAAGGTCCGGAACTGA
>CAZPMD010000069.1:0-977 GCA_964587395.1 uncultured Hyphomicrobiales bacterium | reverse complement strand
TGACGCCTGTCCTCCTCCTTCAGGCCTCCAGCCCCCGGCGCCCAGCGCCGGGGGTTTTTTCTTTGTCCGACCGGAGCCGGCGCCCGGGCCGGCCGGCGATGGTTAATCCGGCGTCAACCGTTGGCTCGCTAAGGTCCGGAACTGAACCGGAGGGCGCTCCGGCCCGGCGCGAGCCTCCCTCTCGCCTCCGGCTTCGCGCCCCCTCGCACGGGATTGGATGACGATGGCAGTGGCGCGCCGGCAGACCGGACCTTCCCTGGTCCCCGACGGACTGGGCGGCGCCATGCGACGCCAGCTGCGCCGGCTCGCCGGCCTCGGGATCCTCGCCGCGGTCGTCGTCGCCGCGGTGGCGATGCTCACCTGGACCGCCGGCGACCCATCTCTCAGCCACGCCACCAATGCTCCGGTGAAGAACTGGATCGGCAAGCCCGGCGCCATTCTCGCCGATCTCCTGATGCAGCTCTTCGGTCTGGCGGCCATCATCCTGCTCGCCGTCTCGGCCATCTGGGGCTGGCTCATGCTCAGGGCACGACCGTTCGACCGGGAAGGCCTGCGCGTGCCGCTGGGCATCGGTGCAGCCATGGTCCTGGCCATTGCGGTGTCGCTGATCCCGCCGCCGGCCGGATGGCCGTTGCCGACCGGAATCGGCGGCGTTATCGGGGATGGCGGCATCACCGCCCTGTCGACTCTGTTCGGCCGGATGCAGGGCGTCAGCCGCATCATCGCCCTGGCGATCACCGCGGGCCTGGGGCTTGCCCTGCTGGCTGCGGCCATCGGGCTCATCCTGAAGCCCGAACCGGAGTCGCTGGAGGAGGAACTCGACCGCGTCGCGCCCAGGGCGCGCCGTCCGACCGATGAGGACCGCGAGCCCGGCCTCGTCGGCGGCATGGTCTCGAGCGCCGTCGGCGCCGTCGCCCACGGCGTGCTGTCGACCAGGGCGCGCCTCGCCCGCATGGTGGCGCAAGCCCCCCAGACGG
>CAZPMD010000068.1:16348-22656 GCA_964587395.1 uncultured Hyphomicrobiales bacterium | reverse complement strand
TCGCTGCTCATCGTCGTCACGGTGACGCTCGATACGGTGGCGCAGGTGCAGGGATATCTGTTGGCCCATCAGTATGAAGGGCTGATCAAGAAGTCGCAGCTCAGGGGGAAACGTCGATGAAGCTGATTCTGCTCGGGCCTCCCGGGGCGGGGAAGGGGACCCAAGCACAGCGTCTGGTGGACAGGCACGGCATCGTCCAGCTGTCCACCGGAGACATGCTGCGGGCGGCGGTCAAGGCGGGTACGCCCGTCGGTCTGAAGGCGAAGGACGTCATGGCGCGGGGCGAACTGGTGTCGGACGACATCGTCGTCGGCATCATCGAGGACCGCATCGCCGAGCCGGACTGCGCCAGGGGGTTCATTCTCGACGGCTTTCCGCGCACGGTCGCCCAGGCCGAGGCTCTGGACCTGATGCTGGCGAAGAACGGCCTGGCCCTCGATGCCGTCATCGAACTGAAGGTGGACGAGGGAATCCTCGTCGGCCGCATCGAGAAGCGCGTCGCCGAGATGACGGCGCGCGGCGAACCTGTCCGTGCCGACGACAACGCGGAATCGCTCAAGAAGCGTCTCGACGCCTATCGCGCGCAGACCGCGCCCGTCTCCGACTACTACGCATCCAAGGGCGCGCTGAAGACGGTCGACGGCATGGCGCCGATCGACGATGTCACGAAAGCCATCGCCGCTCATCTCGCTGTCTGACGATTTCCGGTGATTTCGTCTTGACGCGCGGGCGAGGGCGGGCTATGCGCCCCATCTCGTCCGATCGACGGTGACATCGGTCCGTCTGCTGTGCAGGCGGATCGAACTGTTTCAAGGACAACCGCGCAAGGGCCGGCCTCCACCGGACGCGCGGGTTCATTTCCCACCGCGGCAACGCGGATTACATGGAGACGAGATATGGCTCGTATCGCGGGTGTCAACATCCCGACCAACAAGCGCGTCGTCATCGCGCTGCAGTACATTCACGGCATTGGCGCCAAGTACGCCGCCGAGATCTGCGACAAGGTCAAGATTCCGGCCGAGCGCCGCGTCAACCAGCTGACCGACCAGGAAGTCCTGGCCGTTCGCGAGACCATCGACCGCGACTACATGGTCGAGGGCGACCTCCGCCGTGAAGTGTCGATGAACATCAAGCGTCTGATGGATCTCGGCTGCTACCGCGGCCTGCGTCACCGCAAGGGCCTGCCGGTCCGCGGCCAGCGCACCCACACCAACGCCCGCACCCGCAAGGGTCCGGCGAAGCCGATCGCCGGCAAGAAGAAGTAATCCGGCTCCGGGGCGCCCCGCGCGCCCCGACCGTTTCCCGAGCGCCTGGCATTACGGGCGCGCCTGAAGGACAAGGACTGGAATATGGCCAAGGAAGCCACCCGCGTTCGCCGCCGCGAGCGAAAGAACATCGCCTCCGGCGTCTGCCACGTGAACGCGTCGTTCAACAACACGATGATCACCATCACCGACGCGCAGGGCAACACCATTGCCTGGTCATCGTCGGGCACGATGGGCTTCAAGGGTTCGCGCAAGTCGACCCCCTATGCCGCCCAGGTCGCCGCCGAGGACGCCGCCCGCAAGGCGTCGGAGCACGGCATGCGCACCGTCGAGGTCGAGGTGTCCGGTCCGGGCTCCGGCCGCGAGTCGGCGCTGCGCGCCCTCCAGGCGGCCGGCTTCACCGTCACCTCGATCCGTGACGTGACCCCGATCCCGCACAATGGCTGCCGGCCGCGCAAGCGCCGCCGCGTCTGATCTTTCACCTTTCTCGCAATCGCGGGCCGGCCTGTGGCGGTCCGCGGTTTTCCGCCCCGTGCCGAAAGGCGAGGGGAACCGGTCGTCAGGGTCCTGCAGGGGACGAGACAGCGGCCAGATCAAAGCGAAGGTAAAACCCCGTGATCCAGAAGAACTGGCAGGAACTGATCAAGCCGGAGAAGCTCCACATCGTTCCCGGCGATGACCCGAAGCGTTTCGCCACCGCCACCGCCGAGCCGCTCGAGCGCGGCTTCGGCGTGACGCTCGGCAATGCCCTGCGTCGCGTGCTCCTCTCCTCGCTCCAGGGCGCCGCCGTCTCGGCCGTCCAGATCGACGGCGTGCTCCACGAGTTCTCGTCCATCCCCGGCGTGCGCGAGGACGTCACCGACATCATCCTCAACATCAAGGACATCGCCATCAAGATGCAGGGCGACGGTCCGAAGCGCATGGTCGTGCGCAAGGAAGGCCCGGGCGTCGTCACCGCCGGCGACATCCAGACTGTCGGCGACGTCGTGATCCTCAACCCCGAGCTGGTCATCTGCACCCTCGACGAGGGCGCCTCGATCCGCATGGAGTTCACCGTCAACACCGGCAAGGGCTACGTCCCCGCCGAGAAGAACCGTGCCGAGGACGCGCCGATCGGTCTCATCCCGGTCGACAGCCTCTACGCACCGGTGAAGAAGGTGTCCTATCAGGTCTCGCCGACCCGCGAGGGCCAGGTGCTCGACTATGACAAGCTGACCCTCACGGTGGAGACCGATGGCTCGGTCTCGCCGGAGGATGCGATCGCCTATGCGGCCCGCATCCTGCAGGACCAGCTGGAAATCTTCGTGAACTTCGAGGAGCCGCGCAAGGAAGTCGTCCAGGAGTCGATCCCGGACCTCGCTTTCAACCCGGCGCTGCTGAAGAAGGTCGACGAGCTGGAGCTTTCGGTCCGCTCGGCCAACTGCCTGAAGAACGACAACATCGTCTACATCGGCGACCTGATCCAGAAGACCGAGGCGGAAATGCTCCGCACTCCGAACTTCGGCCGCAAGTCGCTGAACGAGATCAAGGAAGTGCTTGCCCAGATGGGCCTCCACCTCGGCATGGAGGTTACGGGCTGGCCGCCGGAGAATATCGAAGAGCTCGCAAAGCGCTTCGAGGACCACTACTGATTTTCATTCTCGCCGACCGTGAGGTCCGCGAGCCACCGGAGGACAAGGCGATGCGTCACGGCAAAGCCCACCGCAAATTCAACCGCACGGCCGAGCATCGTCAGGCGATGTTCGCCAACATGTGCGCCGCGCTCATCAAGCACGAGCAGATCGTCACCACCCTGCCGAAGGCGAAGGACCTGCGTCCGATCGTCGAGAAGCTGGTGACGCTCGGCAAGCGCGGCGACCTGCACGCCCGCCGCCAGGCGGTGTCGCAGATCCGCGATCTCGGCATGGTCAAGAAGCTTTTCGAGGTTCTCGGGCCCCGCTATCAGTCGCGCCAGGGTGGCTACACCCGCGTGCTGAAGGCCGGTTTCCGCTACGGCGACAATGCGCCGGTCGCGGTGATCGAGTTCGTCGACCGCGATGTCGACGCCAAGGGCAAGGACTCCGGTCCGGTCCAGGCGAAGGCGGCCGAGGCGGCCTGATCGCACGCAGAGCTGAATGTCAGGCTCGCCTTCGGGCGGGCCGGTGCAGGGGCGGCCGCGAGGTCGCCCTTTTTGCGTCAGGGCCTGTCGGCATGGGTCCGCCGCATGCGGGCGGTGGCAAGTTCCAGACCGAGACCGCCGGCCATGATGATGCCCGCCAGCACGAAGGCGAGTCTGTGGCTCCCCGTCGCTGCCAGAAGGGCCGTGAAGCCGTAGGCCGCTCCCGCCTGCATGATCGCGAAGGCGACCGTCTGCGCCGCCCAGGCAGCCGTATGGGCCTCGGCGCCGACGATCTCGCGGGTCCGCCCTGCGGTCGAAAAGCCGAGCCCGACCATCACCCCCGCCGTCATCATGGCCGAGAGGGCCAGCAGCGCGAGATTGTGGGTGAGGGCAGGGATGAAGGCGCCGACCGTCATCAGGGCGAGAATGACCCTGAGCACGGGCGCATAGCCGAAGCGATCGGCCGCAAGACCTGCGACCATCGGCGCCAGCACCGCCGTCACGCCAGCACCGACCCAGATCCATCCCCCGATGGCCAGCCCATAGCCGAGATCACGGGCGACGTGGTCGACGAAGAAGAGCGTGTGCGGGATGTAGCCGATAGCGGAACCACAATAGGCCGCTGCAAGTCCGAGGAAGGCCGGATCGCGTCGCCAGGCCGGTGCGGCGCCGCCCGGGCGGGCTGCCTCCGGCGGCGGCGAACGCGGCAGCAGGGCGAGCATCACGACGCTGGCCAACGCCAGACAGGCGGCGAGCGCCAGCCAGGCGGCTCCGGGGCCGGCCGAGGCGAAGACCGGTACGGCCGTGCCCGAGAGGACGAAGCCCGTGCCGATGCCGGCGAAGGCGAGGCCTCCGGCGCGTCCCCTGTGGGAGGGGGCGACGACATTGGCGATGACCGGCGGGATGACGATCATCAGGACGCCGCCGGTCGCACCCGAAAGCGCCCTGAGCGCGATGAAGAGCCAGGCGGGCAGGGGCACGGCGGAGAAGGCGAAGGACATGATGGCGAGCGCCGCCGACAGCGCGATGGCCGGCCGGACGCCCATGGCGCGCGCGCTGGCCAGAGCCGCCCCCGCACCGACGATGTAGCCGGCGAGGTTGAAGGCTCCGGCGAGGTGAAGCGTGGTCGGCGTCGCCCAGCCGGCCTCGACCATGGCCGGGATGAGCGGCGGATAGCCGAAGCGGCCCATGCCGACCCCCGTCAGCAGGCCGCAATAGGCGGCGAGCACCGGCCCGAAGAAGCCGCGCCAGCGCTCTCCGCCGCGCCCCATCAGAGGCTGCGCTCGACCGCTACGCTGCGGCAGTCCATCTCGTAGTCGAGGCCGATCACAGGCGGGCGGTTGAAATGCCAGGTCAGGCCGCAGCGGGCGGCCCCGCGCCGGACGATCTCATCCGCGAGGAAGGGGTGGATATCGTGGATGCAATAGACCTGGGCCGCCGTCGTGTCGGGCCAGCCATGGCCGAAGGCCGCCATGCGCTTCTCCATCTGCTCCAGCACGAAGACGCCCTTCTCGCGCAGGCCCGCGGGGCTGGTGTCGTTGAGCCGGACAATGCGCTCGGCATAGGAACCAGCGCCCTCCCGCGCCTCGCCCGAGCCGGAGATGACGAACTGCGGTGATCCCACGTCGCCCTCGGCGACGAAGGAGAAGGCGTGGAAGGAGGGCTCCGGCGGGCCGCCGATCTCGGGACAGACATTGGAGCGGGCGACGGGGTTGGCCCTGGTCTCGGCGTTGTAGATGCCCCATTCGGCGAGCGTGCCGACATAGATCTCGTTGAAGGCCTTGAAGCCGGCGTCGTCGAAAGGAGCGGGCGAGCGCAGCTCGCAGGCGCAGAAGGCCGTCAGCGGCCGCCCCGCGCCCCGGATGATCTGGGCGATGCGGGCAAAGCCCGCCTTCAACGGCACGGGACTGCGGAACATCACCCGCTGGACATGGTAGCCGGGCATCGCGGCGGCGCCGGCGGAGTACTGGAACACGCTCGGCATGTAGCGATAGTTGCCGGCGGTGAAGTCGATCGTCGTCATGGCGGTCTCCGCGTTTCCTCGGCCGCGAGCGTGGTCGCTGGTCGGGAACCGGTCAATCGGCGCGAATGCATCGGCCGCCTGCATTCCCTTCCGGGAGCGTGAGGCGGTCGCTATATTGCGCTCATGACCAGACTCAGCGCTCTCGCCCTTGCCGCAGCCCTTGCGGCCCTCGTCCATTCGCCCGCTCACGCCCAGCGTCAGGCGCCGCAGAGCCGTGCCGAGGTCCAGCTCTCCTTTGCGCCCGTCGTGAAGCGGGCCGCCCCCGCCGTGGTCAACGTCTATGGGGCGCGGGTCGAGCAGGTGCAGAACCACCCGTTCTTCGACGATCCGATCTTCCGCCGCTTCTTCGGCGACCGCAGCGGCCAGGGCGGACCGCAGGGGCCGGGGCGTGCGGAGGTGGCACGCTCGCTCGGTTCCGGCGTGATCGTCGACCGTTCGGGCCTCGTCATCACCAACAACCACGTCATCCAGAACATGACGGAGGTGAAGGTCGCGCTCGCCGACCGGCGGGAGTTCGAGGTGGACATCGTGCTGCGCGACCCGCGCACGGACCTTGCGGTTCTGAAGCTGAAGAACCCGCCCGCCGACCTTGCCGTGCTCGACATCGGCGACTCGGACGGGCTCGAGGTCGGCGACATCGTGCTCGCCATCGGCAATCCCTTCGGCGTGGGACAGACGGTGACGCAGGGCATCATTTCCGCGCTCGCCCGCACCCAGGTCGGCGTCGCCGACTACCAGTCCTTCGTGCAGACCGATGCCGCCATCAATCCCGGTAATTCCGGCGGCGCGCTGGTCGACATGTCCGGCCGGCTCGTCGGCGTGAACACCGCCATCTTCTCGCGTTCGGGCGGCAGCCACGGCATCGGCTTCGCCATTCCCACGGCCCTCGTGCGCCTCGTCGTGGAATCGGCGAAGGCCGGAA
>CAZPMD010000068.1:1521-16338 GCA_964587395.1 uncultured Hyphomicrobiales bacterium | reverse complement strand
AGACCGTGCGGCGTCCCTGGTTCGGCGGACGCCTGCAGGCCGTGACCGCCGATGTCGCCGAGAGCCTGAGGCTCGCCCGACCCACCGGCGCTCTGGTCGTCTCCGTGGTGACGAACTCGCCTGCCGCCAGGGCTGGCCTGCGCGCCGGCGATCTCATCACCGCCGTCGACGGGCAGGCTGTCGAGGATCCCGACGGCTTCGGCTACCGCTTCGGCGTCAAGCCGATCGGCGGCATGGCGAGCATCGCCGTCACCCGCAGCGGCCGCAATCTCGTCGTGCCGGTGGCGCTGGAGCCGGCACCGCCGGGCGGACAGGACGCCATCACCCTGACCGGTCCGTCGCCCTTCGCCGGGGCCAAGGTCGCGACTCTCGCCCCCGGTCTGGCGGACGAACTGCGCGTCTCCCATCGCACCGAGGGCGTCGTCATCATGGCAGTGGAGCCGTCCTCGGCCGCAGGACAGGTCGGACTTCAGCCTGGCGACATCATTCTCGGCGTCAATGGCCGCGAGATCAGATCGCCCGAGGACCTGCGCGAGGTGACGGCGCAGCGCTCGCGACTCTGGCGCTTCCAGATCGATCGCGGCGGCCAGATCATCAACTCCATGCTGGGCGGCTGAGCCCCGTGGACCTCTTCGAGGCCGCCGGCCCCGACCCCAAGGCGCCCCGGCCGCTCGCCGATCGGCTCCGGCCGAAGACGCTCGCCGACGTTGCCGGGCAGGACCACCTGACCGGGCCTGACGGCGCGCTCACCCGGCTGTTGCGCACCCGCTCCCTGGGATCGCTGGTGTTCTGGGGACCGCCGGGGACCGGCAAGACCACCGTGGCGCGTCTCCTCGCCGGCGAGACCGATCTCGCCTTCGAGCAGATCTCGGCCATCTTCACCGGTGTCGCCGACCTGAAGAAGGTCTTCGAGCAGGCCCGCGCCCGCCGGGTGCAGGGCAGGGGCACGCTGCTCTTCGTCGACGAGATCCACCGCTTCAACCGCTCGCAGCAGGATGCCTTCCTGCCCGTCGTCGAGGACGGCACGGTGACGCTCGTCGGCGCCACCACCGAGAACCCCTCGTTCGAACTGAACGCGGCCCTGCTCTCCCGTGCCCGCGTGCTGACCTTCCGCGCACTCGACGACGAGGCGCTGGAAAAGCTGCTGGTCCGCGCCGAGGCGCTGGAGGGCAGGCCTCTGCCGCTCGACGCCGATGCACGCCTTGCGCTGGTGCGCATGGCCGACGGCGATGGGCGCGCCGTGCTGACGCTCGCGGAGGAGGTCTGGCGCGCCGCCGGCGAGGGCGAGGTCTTCGACACGGCCGGGCTGTCGGAGATCGTCCAGCGCCGTGCGCCCATCTACGACAAGGCGCAGGAGGGGCACTACAACCTCATCTCCGCCCTGCACAAGACGGTGCGCGGCTCGGACCCCGACGCCGCGCTCTACTATCTCGCGCGCATGCTGGACGCAGGCGAGAATCCGCTGTTCATCGCCCGTCGGGTGGTGCGCATGGCGGTGGAGGACATCGGCCTCGCCGATCCGCAGGCCCTCGTCGTCGCCAATGCCGCCAAGGATGCCTACGACTTCCTCGGCAGCCCCGAGGGCGAACTGGCGCTGGCCAATGCGGTGCTCTATGTCGCCACGGCGCCGAAGTCGAACGCCGCCTACACCGCCTGGAAGGCCGCCATGGCGGTCGCCAAGGAGCGCGGCAGCCTGACGCCTCCGAAGACCATCCTCAACGCCCCGACGAAGCTGATGAAGTCGGAGGGTTATGGCGACGGCTACGCCTATGACCACGACGAGCCCGATGCCTTCTCCGGCCAGGACTACTGGCCCGAGGCGCTGGGTCGGCAGACGTTCTACCGGCCGGTCGAGCGTGGCTTCGAGCGGGAGGTGGGCAAGCGCATGGAATGGTGGGCGAAGCTCCGGCGCGAGCGGGGCGGCTGACGCTTCACGGCGCGGTCAACATCCGCTAGGCCTTGGTCCATGACCAAGGTCCTCCTCGTCTTTCTCGGCTCCGGCATCGGCGGCGCGGCGCGCTACGGTGTCAACGTCTGGTCGCTGAAGGCCTTCGGCGCGCAGTTTCCGGCAGGGACCTTCATCGTCAACGTGGTCGGTGGCCTCGCCATGGGGCTGATCGCCGGCTGGCTCGCCTTCCGGGCGGAACTGCCGTGGAGCCAGGAACTCAGGCTGTTCCTCACAACCGGCATTCTCGGCGGTTTCACCACCTTCTCCGCCTTCTCGCTCGACGCGATGGCCCTGATCGAGCGGGGTGACTATGCGACCGCGGCCCTCTATGTGGTGGCTTCGGTGGTTCTCTCGATCGCGGCACTGGCGGTCGGCCTCGCCGTCATCAGGAGTTTCTCATGAAGGGCAGGGGCAAGCCGCCCGGTCGCGGACCCGTGGATCGCGGCGCGAAACGAACCGGAAGCAAGGGCGCCTCGAAGGGGCCTGCGAAGGGTCCGGGGAAACCGCGCGCCAGGACTGCGGGCCCGGCCGGCGAAGGTCCGCGGCGCCCTCCGGCCAAACGTCCGCCGTTTGCCGCCGAGGGCGAGCGGGCGCCCCGCGGTCCTGCGCGCAGCCAGAGGCCCTTCGCCCGACAGGATGATCGCCGTTCCGACGACCGCCGTGCCGACGACCGCAACTTTGACGAACGCCGCTCCGAGCGTCCGCGCCGCGAGCGCGTTCGGCGCGAGCCGACCGAACTGCGATCCTTCGACGGCTCGCCGCGTCGCGGCCGTTCGGATGACTGGGACATTGCCGATACAGCATGGTCGCCGGAGGCCGATCTCGACATCGAGTCCATCGAGGAGCCGCGCAGCTCCCGTCGCGGGCCTGCCGAGGAGCGCCGCCTGGCGCGATCGGAGGATCGCCCGTCCCGCGCGCGCCCGTCACGCGAGGAGGCGCCACGACGCGATACTGCGCGTCTCGACACGCGGGCCGAGCCGCGGGCGCCCCGTCGCGCCCCGGGACCGGCTCCCGCCGGTCCGACCCGGGCGGAGCTGAAGGCTGCCGCCACCGATACTCTGCAGACCGGCGTCCAGACGCTGACCGTCACCGAGGACGAGAACGACATGCGGGTCGACCGCTTCCTCGCGGCCCGATTCCCGCAGCTCTCGTTCAGCTACATCCAGCGCATCGTCCGCAAGGGCGAACTGCGGGTGAACGGGCGCCGCGTCGAGACCAAGGACCGACTGGAATCCGGCCAGGCGGTGCGCGTGCCGCCGCTGAAGCTCGACCAGGCGCGGCCCATGTCGGCCAAGGTCGGCGAGGACGTCGCCGGCTTCCTTGCCTCGATCACGCTCTATGAGGACGCCGACGTCATGGTGCTGGCGAAGCCGGCCGGGCTCGCCGTGCAGGGCGGCTCGGGAACCAAGAAGCACCTCGACGGCATGCTGGCGGTCCTGACCGACGGGGACGGCCAGCGCCCGCGGCTCGTCCACCGCCTCGACAAGGACACGTCGGGCTGCCTGCTCGTGGCGAAGTCGCGCTTCGCGGCCGCGGCGCTCGCCAAGACCTTTCGCACCCGCGCCGCGCGCAAGATCTACTGGGCGGTGGTCGCCGGCGTACCGAAGCCGCGACAGGGCCGCGTCTCGACCTATCTCGCCAAGGAAGAACGCGAGGACGAGAGCTTCATGCGCATCGCCAAGCACGGCGAGAAGGGCGCCAGCCATGCGGTCAGCTACTACGCCGTCATCGACACCATGGCGCAGAAGCTCTCCTGGCTCTCCATGAAGCCGGTGACCGGGCGCACCCATCAGCTGCGCGTCCACGCCGCCGAGATCGGCCATCCGATCCTCGGCGATCCCAAGTATTTCCAGGTCGAGAACTGGGAGATTCCGGGCGGCATCCAGCACAAGCTGCATCTGCACGCGCGCCGCATCGTCGTGCCGCATCCGCGTGGCAAGGGCACGATCGATGTCTCGGCGCCGCTGCCGCCGCACATGGAGCAGACTTTCAACCTCCTCGGCTGGGATGTGTCGCGCTACGATCCAATCGTCGAGGCCCCGGAGGAGTGATGTCCCTGACCGGCTGGATCTATGTTACGGCGGCGGCGCTTGCGGCAATTCTCGCGGCGATCGTCATGGTCACCCGCCGGGTGATCCGCACCGTGCCGGGCAGCGACAGCCGGGTCATGGGTGATCTCGTGGCGGAACTGCGCCGCGCCAACGATCTGGCCGAGAACCGGATCGCCGCACTCGAGACCCGCGTCGAGACGCTCGAACGGCAGACTCAGCCCAACCGCGGCTGAAACCGGGGTTCAGCGGTCGTTCAGCCTGGCAGCGGCCATTCTGGCTCCATCGCATCATCGCAATGGAGACCATCATGAACCGCTCCCTGATCGCGGCGGCGCTCGTCGCGGCCATCGCCGGCCTCGCCCTTCTCTCGCCTGTCGGCACGTCCCCGGCCGCGGCCCAGCCCTATGGCTATGGCCCGCCCGGATATGGTGCCGGTCCGGGCTATGGTCCGGGTCCCGGCATGAGGCGCGGCAATCCGGAACTGCGCGCCGAGCGCTTCCAGTGCCGCCAGGAGGCCCGCGGCCGCGGCTATCGCGGGCCAGAGGTGCGCATGGCCGTGCGCGAATGCCTGCAGGCCCGCCGCCCCGATCTCGCCCGCATCGTCCAGTGCCGCGACGCCGCCCGCGCACGCGGCTACATTCCGCGCACGCCGGAGTTCCGCATGGCGGTCCGCTCCTGTCGTTTCGGAGGTTGATCTCCGGCCCGGTCTGACCGACAAGGCGCTCCGGTCCCGCGGAGCGCCTCTGTCGTGAAGCTCGTCATCTTCGACTGCGACGGCACGCTCGTCGACAGCCAGCATCTCATCGTCGCCTGCATGAACGAGGCCTTCGCCTCGCTGCGCCGCCAGGCGCCCTCGCGCGAGGCGACGCTCTCCATCGTAGGGCTGTCCCTGCACGAGGCCTTCGCCACACTGACGTCCCCGGACGACCAGGATATCCCCGTGCTCATCGAGGCCTACAAGAGCGCCTTCCACGCCCAGCGGCTCAAACCGGACAATGCCGAGCCGCTCTACGAGGGCGCACGCGAGGTGGTGGAATGGCTGGCGGGTGAGCAGGTCGCGCTCGGCATCGCCACGGGAAAGTCGCAGCGCGGCGTGCGCATCGTCATGACCCATCACGGCCTTCTCGACCGCTTCTCGACCATCCAGACGGCAGACGACGCGCCGTCGAAGCCCCATCCCGGCATGATCCAGCAGGCCATGGCCGCCGTCGGCGCGGTGCCCGACGAGACCGTCATGATCGGCGACACCACCTATGACATCGACATGGCCCATGCGGCCGGTGTCGCATCGATCGCCGTCTCGTGGGGTTACCACGCCCCGCAGGCCTTGCTGCGGTCGCGTCCGCATGCCCTCGTCGGCGCCTATGCCGAGGTGCCGCTGGTGCTCAAGGGGCTGTGGGGCCGCTGACTGCTCAGGCGTTCTTCGCCGCCTCGCCGGCCAGGAACTTCTCCAGCCAGTGGATGTCGTATTCGCCGGCGATGATCGAGGGGTTGCGCACCAGGGTGCGGAACAGCGGCAGCGTCGTCTCGATGCCGTCGACCACGAACTCGTCGAGGGCACGGCGCAGGCGCGCCATGCACTCGGTGCGGGTGCGGCCATGGACGATCAGCTTGCCGACCAGCGAGTCGTAGTTCGGCGGGATCGTGTAACCTTGGTAGGCATGGCTGTCGACGCGCACGCCGATGCCGCCCGGCGGGTGAAACAGGTTGAGCTTGCCGGGAGAGGGGCGGAAGGTCGCGGGGTTCTCGGCATTGACGCGGCACTCGATGGCATGGCCCTCGAGGACGATGTCGGACTGCTTCAGCGACAGCTTCTGGCCGGAGGCGATACGGATCTGCTCGTTCACCAGATCGACGCCGGTGACCATCTCCGTCACCGGGTGTTCCACCTGGATGCGGGTGTTCATCTCGATGAAGAAGAACTCGCCGTCCTCGTAGAGGAATTCGATCGTGCCGGCGCCGGTATAGCCCATGTCGGCCATGGCACGGGCGCAGACCCCGCCGATCTCGGCGCGCTGTGCGGCCGTGATGACCGGCGAGGGACCTTCCTCCCAGACCTTCTGGTGGCGCCGCTGCAGCGAGCAGTCGCGCTCGCCGAGATGGATCGCATTGCCCTGGCCGTCGCCGAGGATCTGGATCTCGATGTGACGGGGATGGCCGAGGTAGCGCTCGATATAGACGGCATCGTCGCCGAAGGCGGCCTTGGCCTCGGTCTTGGCCGTCTGCAGCGCGACCTCGAGTTCGTCGGCCGAGCGCGCCACCTTCATGCCGCGACCGCCGCCGCCGGCGGCGGCCTTGATGATGACGGGAAAGCCGATCTCGGCCGCGACCTTGCGCGCCTCTTCATCGTCGGAGATTCCGCCCTCGGATCCGGGAACCGTCGGAATGCCGAGGCGCTTGGCGGTGCGCTTGGCCTCGATCTTGTCGCCCATGATGCGGATGTGCTCGGCCTTGGGGCCGATGAAGGTGATGCCGTGGCTCTCGAGGATCTCCGCGAAGCGGGCGTTCTCCGACAGGAAGCCATAGCCGGGGTGGACCGCGTCCGCGCCGGTGATCTCGCAGGCGGCGAGCAGTTGCGGAACGTTCAGGTAGCTTTCGCGCGCCGAGGGCGGCCCGATGCAGACGCTCTCGTCGGCGAGCTTCACATGCATGGAATCGGCGTCCGCCGTCGAGTGGACGGCGACGGTCGCAATGTCGAGCTCCTTGCAGGCGCGCAGCACCCGGAGCGCGATTTCACCGCGATTGGCAATCAGCACCTTGTTGAACATGGCGCTGCGCTCACTCGATGATCATGAGGGGCTCGCCGTATTCCACCGGCCGGCCGTCCTCGAAAAGGATGCGCGTCACGGTGCCGGAGCGGGGCGCGACGATGTCGTTGAAGGTCTTCATCGCCTCGATGAGGCAGAGGCGGTCACCCTCCTTGACGCTCTGGCCAACCTCGACAAGCGGCTTGGCGTCCGGCGAGGGGCGGCGATAGGCGGTCCCGACCATGGGCGAGGGGACGACGCCGGGATGCTTGCGCGGGTCGTCCGAGGCAGCAGCCACCGGCGCCAGGGCCGCGGCGGCCGGCGCGGGCGCGGCGATCGGAGCCGGAGCATGGCTGACCGGTGCCGCCACCGTCGCATGGACGGTGACCTGCCGGGCGACCCGGATCTTCAGCGCCTCCAGCTCGATCTCGATCTCGGTGAGGTCGGTATCGGCCAGCACCTGCGCCAGCTCGCGGATCATCGCCGTATCGATTGCGGATTTGGCTTTGTTCATGGGGGCCTCGTGGGGCTTGGCGTGGCGGGGACCGCTCACGCCCTGGCCGGAAGCGCCGCGACGGCGGCGATGGCGAGCGCATAACCCATGGGACCGAGCCCCACGATGATGCCGCGCGCGACGGGTGACAGGAAGGAATGATGCCGGAACGCCTCGCGGGCGTGGACATTGGTAATGTGCACCTCGATCATCGGCACGCCTGTGCCGCGAACGGCATCGGCGAGGGCGAGAGAGGTGTGGGTCAGGGCCCCCGCGTTGAAGACTACGCCCTTCAGCGTGCCACTCGCATGGCCGCGTCCCGCCTCGTGGATCCAGTCGACAAGGACACCCTCGTGGTTGGACTGGCGGAAATCGGAGGCCAGGCCGTGCTTCGCTGCCTCGGTCCGGCACAGATCTTCCACATCGGCCAGCGTCGTCGATCCGTAGATCGCCGGCTCGCGGGTACCGAGAAGATTCAGATTGGGGCCGTTGAGGATGAGGACGGTGCTCATGCGCCGGTGTCTTGGATCCGTTTCAAGGGTCCGTGTCGCGATCAGGGTCCGCAGGGCCACAGAATCGGCTGCGTCCCGTCAGGCCGGAAGACCTCACGGGCGCGCCCTTATAGGCGCATGCGCGCCGGAAGCAAAGGGATGGGTGTGGATGGCGCCAGGTGGGATGTGGGGGCACATCTTTGCGTCCACAGGTTGCCGAACAGCAAGAGACAATGTATGATAGAGAAGCGGTTGATGTTGTTGGCGGAGGGGCGCATGGCAGATCGAGATGCCATCCAAAAGGAGGAAGCGCGCCCTCTGCAGTTGGCCGCGGCCGCTCCGAAGAAGCTAGGGTCTATATTTGCCTATCTGCGCTCTCCCAGACGAAGTGTCCCTATCGCCGTAGCGGCGGTGTTCAGCGTCCTAGTGTGGCAGGAGTGGAACCGCGACCCAATTGAGGATGTAGCCCGAGCTTGGAACAAAAGCATTTCCCGTCTGGGGATACGTCCATTATTTCCTCCACAAACCGACTTTCATGTGGGAGATATATATGCGGTGCTGAGACTGGCGCCGGGCAGCACTGAAGAGAACCTTTCGCCACTTCAGCGCTCGCTGATCGACAAGTCGTTCCGTTTGGCTCACATTGACCTTGCGGAGCATATTAGAAATTCGCATATCAGCCGGCCAACATACGCTGCCCCTGCTGCATCAGTTCGCCCCGCTTCAGTTGCCGCTACCGTTCAGGCCGGCACTGGAAGACAGGGGCTTTGGACCTCTCCCGAGCACGGTTTCGATGCCGGGTTTCTCGTTCGGGTCGGCGGAGGGGAAATTCCGGCAACGGGCCTCATGTTCCCCGCGATCTCTATTTCCACGGAACGGTCATGGTCGATTGCCGGATTGCTTTCCCGTATCACTGCGAGTGGACGCCGAAAGGCCGACGAGACGATCGAAATTGGTAGCCCTGCTACCTATGGCGTCGACCCTGCACCCGCCTATTTTTCTCTCGTGAAGCATTGCCAAGACAACATGGCCTGCCGATTTGACTACGCGCTGGCAATGCTGGCTAGGCTCTACGGACCAGCAGTCTGTAGTATCGCAAATCAGACGTATATATTTGATGTAGACTTGTTCATCGTTAGTCGCGTTTTCGTTTCACGAGCGATCTCGGTAGATGCAATGCAGGATGCGACCTTGGAGTTCGAACGGAATAACAGTTCGGCTCGGCTGCCCGAGGTCGCCACAATCACACCGGAGGGATCCCCCGGGCCCGTGCCACCGAAGTTCAACGATGGCTCGCCACTTCGGGTCTCAAGTTCGTTCAGGATCGCGAGCCGGCAGCCAAGCCCCTACGTGTTGGCTTTCGGTTTCCAAGGATTGGCGATCAGAGCGCCTCGAGTTTCAGGGAATGGTACTGGATTTCCTTGTTGATGGTACGGTGGAGGAGAGCAATGAAATTGGTCGTATGCGTTTCGGCGATCCTGATCTTGCACCCAGCGGTTTTGATGGCCCAGTCGGCAGGGCAATCGCCCAAACCTGCCGCGCCCTGTGCTCCGTTCGCGAGTTGCGATGAGTACATGCGTGTCGTCGGCTCTCCCGGACAAGGAGGTGGCGCGACAACATCCCGTCAGCCGCCCGATGCCGGCAGGGGCCAGTTGCCGCCGTTTGACGTCAGGTCTGGGTCAGATATCCAAAATGCGATTGGCCAACACCGCGTCCAAGGGTTGCGCTTCTGAACCAAGAGACTCCGGCAACCGCGCCTGACCGAGTGGTGCTCGTTTTGACGGCGCAGGCGTCAAGGAAGTCCGCAGGCGTTCGCGCCGATCAGAACAGCCAATGGGCGCGGCCGACCGCACGCCCTTGACGGACTTGTAAACCCGTCAGGTCAGTCGGAAAGCGGTCCAGTACAACGCATCTAGCAAGGCACCCCAGCGCTAGGGGGAACTCACGGTGGGTTGCGCCGCTGCGTTGGGAAAGTGGAGGCTCGTGACCTTGACCGCGTATTACGAGCACGCCTTCGCTCATTTTGGCCGCGCCAGCGCCGCGCCCGGCCAGACCTTCTTGGTGACGCGGGCATATTGCGGCGGATAGGTCAGGTCGACGCCCAGTTCCTCGGCCGCGTGCCAGCCCCAGCGCGGATTGTCGAGCAGGCCGCGGCCGATGGCCACCATATCCGCCGAGCCCTCGGCGATGATGTCCTCGGCCTGTCGCGGCGTGTTGATCAGCCCGACGGCGCGTGTCGCGATCCCGGAGCCCTTCTTCACCGCTTCGGCGAAGGGCACCTGGTAACCGGGCCGCACCTGCACGCGCACCCGCGGCGTGACGCCGCCCGACGACACGCAGATGAAGTCAAGGCCGACGGACTTCAACTCGCCCGCCAGCGCCACGGCATCGGCAAGCTGCAGCCCGTCGTCAGACCAGTCCTGACCGGTGATGCGGGCGCCGAGGGCGACCGAGGCGGGCAGGGCGGCCTTCACGGCGGTGGCGATGGACAGGGGCCAGGCGAAGCGGTTATCGCGGCTGCCGCCGAACCCGTCCGTGCGGGTGTTGGAGATCGGGCTCATGACGTTGTGGAGCAGGTATCCATGGGCCATGTGCAGCTCGACAGCGTCAAAGCCGATGCGAACGGCCCTTTCGGCTGCCTGCACGAAGGCGGATGCGATGCGCATCATGTCCTGGCCGGTCATCTCGCGCGGCATGTGCCAGCCTTCGTCGAAGGGGATGGCGGAAGCTGCGACAGTCGTCCAGGGATCTGCACTGTCCTTCAGCGCGAGCCCGCCCTCCCAGGGGCGTTCCGACGAAGCCTTGCGGCCGGCATGGCCGATCTGGATGCCGAACTTCGTGCCGGGGAGGGCCACGGCCCGCGCCGCGTCGAGCACGCGCTTCAGCTCGCGTTCGTTGGCATCGTTGTAGAGCCCGACGCATCCATGGGTGATCCGTCCAGGCCGCTCCACGGCCGTCGCCTCGACGACGACGAGGCCGGCTCCCGACATGGCCAGGCTCATCAGGTGCTGGAGATGCCAGTCGTTCATGCAGCCGTCGTCGGCCGAGTACTGGCACATTGGCGCCACCACGATCCGGTTCGGCAGGTTCACGGGGCCGATGGCGAAGGGAGAGAAGAGCTGGCTCATGGGGATCTCGTAGGTGGACAGGACAGAAGGGGACCCGCGCAGGCGCTCCACCGCAAGCACCTGGCGCGCAGGTCTCGCCTGCCAAGTCCCGATGGGTTCATCGCATGGTGCGCATGAGCCGGACGCAGGCCTTGGCGCATATCGCCGGTGGCGAATATGAGCAAATGCGGCTAAGGGAGGCGCCCGTTCTCCCGGCGGCCGGCTCGGGAGGCGTCATGTCCTCCAAGCCCCTGTCCCGGGTGGAGAGGCATTCTCCGGTCCACGTGATTGCACCGCCGATGACCAGCAGCACCCACCACGCGCTCTCCAGCGGTGACCGTCTCGCCCGGCGGAACGCCTTCATCCTTGCCCTGGCGACGGCGCTGGCGGGTGCCAATACCACGGTGATGTTCGCCACCGGTGCGATCGTCGGCGCGCAGCTTGCGCCGGTCCGCTCGCTTGCGACCCTGCCGATCTCGATCTTCGTGGTGGGGCTTGCCGCGGCATCGCTGCCCGTCGGCATGCTCGTGCGTCGCTACGGGCGTCGCACCGCCTACCAGATCGCCACCGGAGCCGGCATGCTCACCGGGCTCTTCGGCTATCTCGGGGTCACCCTCGCCAGCTTTCCGATCTTTTGTCTCGCGACCTTCTCCGCCGGCTTCTATGCCTCGGCGGCGCAGAGCTACCGCTTCGCTGCTGCCGACACCGCGACCGACGCCTTTCGTCCCAAGGCGATCTCCTGGGTGATGACAGGCGGTGTGATTGCCGGCGTGGTCGGGCCGCAGCTCGTCGTCTGGACCAAGGAGGCGCTGCCGCCGATCCTCTTCGCCGGCACCTATATCGGCCAGGCCGTGGTGGCACTGATCGCCGGCGTCATCATCTCCTTCATCGACATCCCCAAGCCGAAGGCGCCGCCGGCCGGCACCATCGCGCGGCCGACATCGGCCTATTTCCGCGACCGCGCCTTCGTTACGGCGGTCATCTGCGGTGCGGCGACCTACATGCTGATGAACTTCGTCATGACCGCCGCACCCCTGGCGATGATCGGCTGCAACCACTCCATCGACGATGCCGCCTATGGCATCCAGTGGCACGTCATCGCGATGTATGCGCCGAGCTTCTTCACCGGCAATCTGATCACGCGCTTCGGCGCGCCGCGGATCGTCGCGCTCGGCCTGGCGCTCACCGCCATCTCGGCCGTCGTCGCGCTCCTCGGCATCACCGTGCCGCATTTCTACGTCGCCCTCATCCTGCTCGGTCTCGGCTGGAACTTCGGATACATCGGCGCCAGCGCGATGGTCGCCGACACCGCCCGGCCGGAGGAGCGCACGCGTGTCCAGTCGGTCAACGACTTCTGCGTTTTCGGCGTCATGGCGATCGGGTCGTTCTCGTCCGGCCAGATCGTCACGACCTATGGCTGGGACATGGTCAACTGGGTGGTGTTCCCGATCGTCGCTATCGCCTTCGTGGCCCTCGTCATGGGATCGCGCCGCCGCCAGGTGGCGGCCTGACCGCCTTGCCGTCTGGAAACAGTCAAAAAACCTGCATAACCGCCTAAAGACCGAGCGTGACAGAGCACCCATCCGTTGCTTCGGGGCCGGGACTTTGGCAGAAAAGCGTCCGACTCGTGGCTGAATGGTCCTCCGTCCGTTCCAGCCGCTCCGAGCAAGGCAACAAGAACCGGTCATGAGCCGGACGCCGGCCCCTGCGGGCCGACGGGCAAGAGGAACGTGTCCATGAATACAGCGCTATGGGTCATCATCGGCTGCGGACTTCTGTCCGTGGTCTATGGAGCTTGGGCGACCAAGTCGCTGCTGGCGGCCGATGCAGGCAACGCCCGCATGCAGGAGATCGCCGGTGCGATCGCAGAGGGCGCGTCTGCCTATCTCAAGCGCCAGTACATCACCATTGCGATGGTGGGCGCGGTCATCCTCGTTCTCGTCGGCTGGCTGCTCGGCACCACCGTTGCCGTCGGCTTCCTGATCGGCGCTGTCCTCTCGGGCGCCGCCGGCTTCATCGGCATGAACGTCTCGGTGCGCGCCAACGTGCGCACGGCGCAGGCCGCCTCCAAGTCGCTGGCGGCGGGCCTGGACATCGCCTTCAAGGCGGGTGCGGTCACCGGCCTGCTCGTCGCCGGTCTCGCCCTCCTCGGCGTCGCCGTCTATTTCTGGGCCCTGACCGGTCCCGGCGGCCTCGCCCCGAACAGCCGCACGGTGATCGACGGCCTCGTCGCCCTCGGCTTCGGCGCCTCGCTGATCTCGATCTTCGCCCGTCTCGGCGGCGGTATCTTCACCAAGGGCGCCGATGTCGGCGCCGACCTCGTCGGCAAGGTCGAGGCTGGAATTCCGGAAGATGACCCGCGCAACCCGGCCACCATCGCCGACAACGTCGGCGACAATGTCGGCGACTGCGCCGGCATGGCCGCCGACCTCTTCGAGACCTATGCCGTGACGGTCGTCGCCACCATGGTCCTCGCCGCGATCTTCTTCGCCGGCACGCCGGCCCTGCAGTCGGCGCTGATCTACCCGCTCGCCATCTGCGCGGTCTGTATCGTCACCTCGATCGTCGGCACCTTCTTCGTGAAGCTCGGCGCCAACAACTCGATCATGGGCGCGCTCTACAAGGGCCTGATCGTCACCGGCGTCCTGTCGATCGGCGGTCTCGCGCTGGCGACGCAGTTCGTCACCGGCTGGGGCGCCATCGGCACCGTGGGCGGCAAGGTCATCACCGGCTCGGCCCTGTTCGCCTGCGGCCTCGTCGGCCTCATCGTCACCGGCCTCATCGTCTGGATCACCGAGTACTACACCGGCACGGGCAAGCGCCCGGTCGTCTCGATCGCCCAGGCCTCCGTCACCGGCCACGGCACCAACGTCATCCAGGGCCTCGCGGTCTCGCTGGAATCGACGGCGCTTCCCGCCATCGTCATCGTCGGCGGCATCATCTCCACCTTCCAGCTCGCCGGCCTGTTCGGCACGGCGATCGCGGTGACCACCATGCTCGGCCTCGCCGGCATGATCGTCGCGCTCGACGCCTTCGGTCCGGTCACCGACAATGCCGGTGGCATCGCGGAGATGGCCGGCCTGCCGAAGGAGGTCCGTCACTCGACGGACGCCCTCGACGCGGTTGGCAACACCACCAAGGCGGTCACCAAGGGCTATGCCATCGGTTCGGCCGGTCTCGGCGCGCTGGTGCTCTTCGCAGCCTACAGCTACGACCTCAACTACTTCATCACCGAAGCCAACAAGGCGGGCTCGACCGTCTACGGCTACTTCAAGGGCATGACCCCGGTCACCTTCGACCTGTCGGACCCCTACGTCGTCGCCGGCCTGATCTTCGGCGGCCTCATTCCCTACCTGTTCGGCGGTATCGCCATGACCGCCGTCGGCCGTGCCGCCGGTTCGGTCGTGGAAGAGGTCCGCCGCCAGTTCAAGGAGAAGCCGGGCATCATGGCCGGCACCGACAAGCCGGACTACGCCCGCGCCGTCGACATGCTGACCAAGGCGGCGATCAAGGAGATGATCATCCCCTCGCTGCTGCCGGTGCTCGCGCCGCTGGTGGCCTATTTCGCGGTCCTCGCGATCTCGGGCTCCAAGTCGTCGGCCTTCGCGGCGCTCGGCGCCTCGCTGCTCGGCGTCATCGTCAACGGCCTCTTCGTCGCCATCTCGATGACCTCGGGCGGCGGCGCCTGGGACAACGCCAAGAAGAGCTTCGAGGACGGCTTCGTCGACAAGGACGGCGTCACCCACCTCAAGGGCTCCGACGCCCACAAGGCCTCGGTGACCGGCGACACCGTCGGCGACCCCTACAAGGACACGGCGGGTCCCGCCGTGAACCCGGCCATCAAGATCTGCAACATCGTGGCGCTGCTGCTGCTGGCGATCCTCGCCCACTGAGACCCAACTCACCGGAAACGAGAAGCCCCGCGGGATCGCTCCCGCGGGGTTTTTCTTTTTCAGCCATGCGCGGCTGGATGAATGAAG
>CAZPMD010000068.1:0-1511 GCA_964587395.1 uncultured Hyphomicrobiales bacterium | reverse complement strand
CGCTGCTGCTCCTGGCGATCCTCGCCCACTGAGCCCTGCCTTCCACGCAAGATGAAAACCCCGCGGGATCGTTCCCGCGGGGTTTTTCTTTGGCTGCATGGCGGCTGGGTGACGGAGAAGGGCGGCGGCGTGCCGCCGGGTGGCTGCCGACCGCAGATCGGCGGCCCGGTCCTTGGTTCCCGACGAACCGGTCCTTGGTTCCCGACGAAAAAGCCCCGCCGGAGCGGGGCTGTCGTCATCACCGCGATGGCTGCGGCGTCAGGTGCGCGGACCCTGGATGATCTGGCGCAGGAGGTTCGATTCCTCGCCGCCGGTGACGGTCGAGCGCGAGATGAAGTCGAAGACCTTGCCATCCTGGAGGCCGTAATTGGCGACCCGCTCGACCTTGCGCTGGGCGTTGAAATAGACCGCCATGACGTTGCGCTCCACCGTCCGCGGCTGCTGGAAGGTGAAGGTGCGGGTCTGCTTCTCGGAGATGTAGTAGAAGACGTCGCCGTTGATGGTCGAGATCGTCGTCGGCGTGCCGAGGGCGATCATCACCTGGTCCTGGCTGTTGCCTTCCTTGACCTGGGCCAGTGCCTCTTCCGAGATGACATAGCCGCGGTTGAAGGTGTCGCCGAGCCGGAGCTGGGTCGGCGTTGGCAGGCTCGGCGTCAGCGAAGACACGGAGGGCCCCTGCGAGCAGGCCGCCAGGAGCGTCGCGATGCCTGCGACGAACACTGCCTTGGCGGGATGTGACATGACGCGGATCATTCGTGGCCGACCTTCTCAATCCCGATGCCGCCGGCGAGGGCGAGCGCCGATCGCTTGAACGCGGCGGCGCGTTGACTTAACTCCCGTCCGTTACCATTTCAACCCGAGCGCGGGGAGCCCGATGATTCTGGGCCTGTTTCGGCGGAAGAAGAACGACGAGACCATTGGCACGCTTTACGGCGCCATCGTGGCGCAGGCGCGCAATCCGCTCTTCTATCGCGAACACGGTGTGCCGGATACGGTGCAGGGTCGTTTCGAGATGGTGGTGCTGCACGCCTTCCTGATGCTTCACCGCCTGAAAGAGGAGAGCGAAGAGCGCCGCGAACTCGGACAGGAGCTCTTCGATCTCCTGTTTCTCGATTTCGACCGTGGCCTGCGCGAACTCGGCATCGCCGATACCAAGGTGCCGAGGAAAATCCGCCAGATGGGCGAAGCCTTCTACGGACGGTTGCAGGCCTATGACGACGGGCTGGCGTCGGACGACGAGAGCGCGCTGCGGGACGCCTTGGCCCGCAACGTTCTCGCCGACCCCGGCCGGGATGCATCGGCCCTTGCTGCCTATGTCCGTCAGGCGGCGGCGGCCTTTGCCGCGAGCCCCTACGAATCGTTTCTCGTCGGGAACCTTCCATTCCCGACCGTTCCCAGGGGAGGGTCATCATGACCCCGAGCGACACCAGGGGCGGGACCGGCGCGCCGTCCGGGCTGCCACGCTGGCCGGTGCGCCTCGCCGACGTGCCGCCGTCGGGCCTGCACATTCG
>CAZPMD010000067.1:0-22850 GCA_964587395.1 uncultured Hyphomicrobiales bacterium | reverse complement strand
AGCGCCGTGAAGGCCGGAGGGGAAGCCTCGGCCGATGCCGCGACGCGCGCCGCCAGGGCGACGGTGGAGGCCGGCGCCAAGGTCGCCACCGCTCCGGTGCGGGCCGCCGCCGCTGTCGGCAACGCCACGGCTGGCGTGGCGCGCGGCACCGCCGAGGGCGTCAAATCCGTCTGGCGCACCTCCGTCCTCATCGCCTGGGGTATCATCGGCACCCTCGCCGTCGTCTTTGCCCCGCGCCAGCAGCCCCAGGCGATCACCATTCAGGTGACCATGCCGCCAGGCTCCGCACCGGCGATCATCACCCCGACAAGCTCCCGCCCATCCCGGTGATTCGCTGGACCGGTTCTCTCACCGCCTTGCGGTGACCGGTTGTTTTACCGTTTTGCCTTGACGCCGGTAATTTAACCGGTATAGCCTTCCGGTCATCGTTGATCCCGGGAGGCCGTCATGTGCATCCACGCCTATCTCTCCCCCACCGACCACAGGCAGCCCGAGGGCTGGCCCAACCCGCGCGCCTTCATGACCGAGCGGGAGGCCATCGCCGCCCGCATGAACGAGGACGGCCGCCGCATCGCCGCCGAGAAGGGCGACTGCGCCGAGACCGATCTCACTCGCCTCGGCTGGCGCCTCGAGCAGGTGAAGGCCCACCAGGCGGACCTTGCCCGCGACTGGGACCGGCTCGACGCCGAGCTGGCAGATGCCGCCCGCACCGCCACGGCTATCCGCGCCGACCACGCCCAGCCCGAGGCCGGCGACGTGGACCTCGTCGACAGTGCTCCCGCATCGCTTGCCCCTGAAGTCCGCGAGCCGGACCTCACCGACATGGACATCGCCTTCGGCGTCGAGAGGGCAGCGTGATGGGGGCGATCGAGGACATCGCGGCCGAGCGTCGCCGGCAAGTCGAGGCCGAGGGCTGGACGCCCGAGCACGACGATCAGCACGCTACCGGTGAATTGGCCTGCGCAGCTGGTTGCTACGCGATCCACGCTGGGCTGCCGGACCGCGCCCGCGTCCCCAAAGGGTACGCCCCGCAAGACTGGCCGTGGTCGGTATCGTGGTGGAAGCCAAAGGACCGGCGCCGCGACCTCATCCGAGCCGCCGCGCTGATCGTCGCCGAGATCGAGCGGCTGGATCGGGCCACCGTCGCTGGGGGGCCCACCCCATGACCGTCGCCCCCGTCGCCACGCTCCAGGCCGAACTGGAGGGGTCTCTCCTCGCCGAGGTGAAGGCCTTTGGCGAGGCCTACGTGGCCGCCAACCCCGGCGCCTCGCTCTCGGAATATCTCCGGGCCCTCGGCCATGTCTTCGTCGCGGTCCTCCTCGACGTCGCCGAGGCGCAGGCGAACGGCCAGCGCGACGAGCCGCTGTCGCGCGTCATGCTCATGGTCGAGGTGGTGAAGCCGGTCATGCTGCGCGCCCTTCACGACACCGCCGGCGTCGTCACCCCGCGGAGGGCGTCATGACGCCTCACCCCCGCAAAGGCGACTGGATGCAGACGGCCGGCGGTCGCCAGTTCTGGCCGCTGGACCCGCGCCCCGAGGAGGTCTTCCTCGACGACATCGCGCACGCGCTCTCGCACCTCTGCCGCTATGGCGGCCATTGCCGCACCTTCTATTCCGTCGCCGAGCACAGCGTCCTTCTGTCCCGCGCGGTCGCCCCGGCCTTCGCACGCTGGGCCCTGCTTCACGATGCGAGCGAAGCCTACGTCGTGGATGTGCCGCGGCCGATCAAGCCGGCCCTCGCCGGTTATGACGCGATCGAAACCCGCATCATGGCCGCCGTGTGCCTGCGCTTCGGCCTGCTGCCAGAGATGCCGGCCGCGGTGAAGGCGGCCGACCGCGCCATCCTGACCGACGAGCTGCAGCAGGCGATGGCCGCCCCCCCGGTGCCTTGGTCCGCCGCGGGCGAGCCTCTCGGTGTCCGCCTCGAGTTCTGGTCGCCCGGCGTCGCCCGGCTCGAATTTCTCATCCGCGCGCAGGAGCTCGGGCTCGCCGATCCCGGACCCGAACCCGCCTTCCTGCGCCTCGCCCGCGCTCTCTGACGTCCCTCTCACCACCCGGAGCCGCACCATGGCCCAGCCGTCCTTCACCCTTCCGCTCGACCGCCTGCACTTCGGCCATGAGGCGACGCCGCCGATCAATGCCCGCCGCACGGATCGCGACAGCGAGATCGAGGCCCTCGCCGCCTCCATTCTCGCCCATGGCCAGATCCAGCCGCTCTCCGTCGCCCAGATCGAGGGGCGCTGGTACGTCGCCGACGGCAACCGCCGCCTCGCCGCCCTGCGCCACCTCGCCGAGGCCGGCAGCTTTCCCGCGGACGGCCACGTCACCTGCACGGAGATCGACGGCGACGCTGAGGAGATCTCGCTCGCGGCGAACATCATGCGCGAACCCCTGCACGAGGCGGACAGGCTGGAGACCTTCCGCGACCTCGCCGACCGCGGCATGAGCGAGGCCGCCATCGGCGCCCGCTTCGGCATTCCCGCGGCCCGCGTCCGCAAGGTCCTCGCCCTCGGTCGCCTGTCGCCGGTCATTCTCGCCGCCTGGCGGGAAGGCCGGTTCGGCGATCAGGCCGTCGCCGCCGTCCGCGCCTTCACCCTCGCCCGCGATCACTCCCACCAGGAGGAGGTCTTCGCCCGGCTCGAAAATGAGGGCCGGCTTATTCCTCACTTGATCCGCCAGGCCCTCGGGGCCGGCGGCCAGCGTGCCGGCCAGCTGCTCGCCTTCATCGGCCGCGAGGCCTATCGCGACGCCGGCGGCGCCGTCACCGAGGATCTCTTCGGCGACAACCACGTCCTCTCCGATGTCGCCCTCGCCGAGCGGCTCGCGGGTGCAAAGATTCAGGAGGCCTGCGAGGCCCTTCTCGCCGAGGGCTGGAAGTGGGCCCGCCGCGCCGCCGACCTCGCCCCCTGCTGGCACTACAACTGGACCCGGCTGCAGGCCGGCAGCGCCCGCGCCAACCCCCACGAGAACAAGCGCCTGAAGGCCCTCCGCGCCGTCGCCGATGACGAGACCGCCGGCGAGGTCGAGCGCCTCGAGGCGACGGCGGAGATCCGGTCGATCGAGGAGAAGGTCGCCGCCCGCGGCTGGTCGGCCGAGCAGAAGGCCGAGGCCGGCTGCGCCGTCGACATCGGGCCGAAGGGTGGCCTCTCCGTCACCTGCGGTCTTGTCGACCCCGCCGATGCGCGCAAGGCCGCCAAGGCAAAGGTCGCCGCCGGTGAGGAAGGCGAGGCGGTGCCGAAAGAGGCGACGATCTCCGCCGCCCTCGTCCACCGGCTTTCCGTCCAGGCGACGCTGGCCATGCGCGAGGCGCTGGCAGAGGAGCCGGCCCTCGGACTTCGCACCCTTCTGGCCGGCTTCCTCACCGTCGATTTCTACAACCAGCCGATCCGCGTGAGGCACGAAGGCTATGGCCGCACGCCGATCCGCGACGGGGACAGCTTCAAGGACGTGTTCCACCGGCTGGACGCCATGACCTTGCCCCAGCTGCTGGAGGTCGCCGCCGGCATCGCCGCCGGCGCGCTGGATCTCACCACCCACAACCCGCTGGCCCCACCGATGCGCGGCGGCAACGGCGTTCTCGCAGCCGCCCTCGACCCGGACAGGCTGCACGCGGCCCTCACCGGCCAGTTCGACGCCCAGGACTATTTCTCTTCCGTGCCCAAGGCCCTCGCCATACGGGCGATCGCCGAGGCGCTGAACGAGGACGAGGCGCGCAAGGCCGGCAAGCTGGGGAAGGCCGACCTCGTCGTCTTCGCGGTCGGGAATGTGCCGCCCACCGGATGGCTGCCGCCGGAGCTGCGGGCGGCGACCTATGCCGGCCCTGGCGGAGCCCCGGTCGAAAGCCCTGCGCCGGTGACACCCGTCCCGGCGGGCGAGGACGACGACCAGCCTGCCGAGGACGACGACGCCGAGGACGGCCTCGATGGCGAGTTCGACGACGAACAGGAAGCCGCGTGATGCCCGGCCGGCCGCCACCGGGCCATGGCCTGACGCCGAGGGGCCGGCTCTGGTTCGCGGCCGGCCTCGTCGCCTTCCTCATCTACTGGGGCGCGGCCTTCGCCGCGCTCTTCCTCGGTTGGATCTGAACAGGAGAGCCCGATGGCTGACCAGCGCGACACCGGCATCTCATGGACCGACGAGACCTGGAATCCGGTCGTCGGCTGCTCCATCGTCTCGCCGGCCTGCACCAACTGCTACGCCATGGCCATGGCGGCCCGCATCGAGCGGATGAGCGGCGGCAAGACCCACTATGCCGGCACCACCAAGGTCGTGAACGGCAAGCCCGTCTGGACCGGCAAGCTCGCCCTCGCACCCGATCACATCCTCACCGCGCCGCTGCGCTGGAAGCGCCCGCGGCGGGTCTTCGTCAACTCCATGTCCGACCTGTTCCACGAGGACATGCCGGAGGGGTGGATCGACCAGGTCTTCGCCGTTATGGCGCTGTCGCCGCAACACACGTTCCAGATCCTGACGAAGCGGCCGGAGCGGATGCGTGCCTACCTCACCAAGGACTGGGCCGCCGCAGCCCGCCGGCATGTCGAGGAATTGACCTTGCCTACCTTCTCCAAGGCTACGGCCGACACGCAGGATCGTCTTCGCCGCTACACATCGCCGGGCTTTCCGCACCCGCTGGAGAACGTCTGGTTGGGCATCACGGCGGAGGATCAGGCCCGCGCCGACGAGCGCATCCCGCATCTTCTGGCGACGCCGGCGGCGGTGCGCTTCGTCTCGGCGGAGCCGCTGCTGGGGCCGATCCATTTCGATTTTGCGCCATCACATCGTCACCAGCGCGACTGCGCCTACGTCGCGAGCCAGGGCCCGGCACCTTGCACATGCAACGCCGCACGCAACGGCCTCGACTGGATCATCGTCGGCGGCGAGAGCGGCCCTGGCGCCCGCCCGACGCATCCCGATTGGGTCCGGTCGATCCGCGACCAGTGCGCCGCGGCCGGCGTTGCGTTCCACTTCAAGCAGTGGGGTGACTGGGTGCCTTGTGTGCTCCCCAAAGATGGGCAGTGGCCGACGTGGACGACAACGACTCGCGAGTTCTGCCGCGTCGACGATGACGGCCGGCGCTCGACCGACGGCTGGCCGATGCAGCGGGTCGGCAAGGCCCGCGCCGGGCGCAACCTCGACGGCCAGATCCACGACGCCTTTCCGGAGGCGCGCCATGACTGACCCCGTCGTTCCCGCCGAGTTTCGGCCAGAGGTGGACCGTGCCTGACGCCTTCGACATCAGGCCGGTCATCACGCGTCGCCCCGCACCTGAAGCGCCGCCGGCTTTCCGGTGCTCGGCGTGCGCGCAGACGATCGAGCCATCGCCGTGGCCCCATGACAGGCATCAGAGCCCGCCGATCTGCGATCGCTGCACCCGCCGCTGGATGTCGATCAGCCGCCTCGGAATCTCCGGCGCGACGCGAGGTGACTTTCGGCGACTGACGCGACTGTCTGCCCTCATCAACGCGATCACCTGGGAGGCCATCAATGGCCGCTGACAGCCGTTCCGAGCATTCGCCCATGGACGAGCGGTTCGCGCTTGACACCGTCATCCTTGGACTCGCCAGCGATCTGGAGGATCTTCGCGCCAGAAAGATCACCATCAGCGATGCCCAGGCCCGCGCCGAACTGGCGAAGCAGATCTTCAACGGGGTCCGCCTCGCCATCAACGCGCAGAAAATGCTGTCCGATCGCGCTCGCTTGCCTGATGGAGCCAGCCATGGCTGACACCCCGCGCCGCATCCAGCTTTCGCGCGCGAGGGGCTGGCGCATGCAGGAGAACACCGTGAAGGTGGATAGGGCCACCGGCTTCGGCAATCCGTTCCCGGTGTCGAAAGCCCGCGAAATCCACGCTGGTGGCATCCTAACAAGATGGGCTGTCGGCTCATGGAGTGGCCCAGCCATGTGGATCGTGGACGACAAGCAACAGGCTCAGGAAATGTCGGTAAAGGCATTCCGAGCCTGGTTGGATCAGCCGCCGCAGTCAGGCCTGAAACAGCGCGCGGTGATGCAGCTGCGCGGCAAGAACCTCGCATGCTGGTGCAAGCCGGGCGAGCCCTGCCACGCGGATGTGCTGCTCGAGCTCGCCAACGCGCCGTCCTGTGAGGCCGTCACCCCATGAGCCGCGAGCTGCGCCCGGACCCGCTGTCCTACCCACCGCGCGGCATGAGCCGCGACGAGGCGGCGCGCTACATCGGCGTCAGCGCCACCAAGTTTGACGACCTGGTGGCCGACGGCCGCATGCCCCAGCCAAAGCGCATCGACGGCCGCGTCGTCTGGGACCGGCTGCGCCTGGACGCGGCCTTTTCCGATCTGGACGAGCGGGTCAACGTCATCGACGCCTTGAAGGGCCGCGGCAGGGCTGCTTGAGTGGCGGCCGAGGAACACGCCCCATGGCCGCCCCCCGCCCCTATCTCTCGTCCTTCATCGATCGCCACGGCATCCTGCGCTGGCGCTTTCGCCGCGCCGGCAAGTCGGTCTATCTCGCCGGGCAGCCGGGCGAGCCCGCCTTCGAGGCTGCATACGAGGGCCTTGTCGCCGGCGTCGCGACGAAGCGCGTCGAGATCCGCCCGCTGCCCGGCGCCACCGTGCCCCGCTCGTTCCGCGCCGCCTGGCGCATCGCCCAGAAGGACCCGGCCTGGAAACGCAACACGCCGGCGACGCGGGCCCGCCACGACGCCATCGTCGAGGCCTTCCTCACCTCCCCCGTCGCCGCCGGCAGCGACATGGTCTGGGCCGACGTGCCGGTCGCGGATCTCCGCCGGCGCCATGTGAAGGAGATCCTGTCGGAGCGCGTCGACACGCCCCATGCCGCCCGCCACCTGCTCACCCGGATCCGGCAGATGATCGTCGCCGCCATGGACGAGGAGTGGATCGAGCACGACCCGACGCACAAGATCTCGTGGCGGCCCGACTACAAGGGCTGGCGCGCCTGGACGGACGAGGAGCGCGCCGCATTCGAGGCGAAATGGCCGATCGGCACGACCGCCAGACTGGTCTATGCGCTGGCCATCTGGCAGGGCCACCGCCGCAGCGATATCGCGGCCCTGAAGCCCGACGACATAGCCGGCGATCTCGTCCGCCTGAAACAGAAGAAGACCGGCAAGGTCGTCGCCCTGCCGGTCCTCTCGATGCTCAGGGAAGTTTTCGACGCCACCGACATGAAGGGGCCGACGGTGCTGCTCACCGCCTACGGCAAGCCTTTTTCGGCGAAGTCGCTCACCGGCCACATGGCCCTCTGGACGCGCAAGGCTGGCCTGCCCCCGGGCTGCACGATCCACGGTCTCCGCAAGACCCTCGGCAAGCTCATGGCGGAAGGCGGCGCCTCGACCCGCGAGCTGATGGACGTTCTCGGCCACGACGACATCACCCACGCCGAGCTCTATTCCCGCGAGGCGGAACAGGTGCGCATGGCCCGCCAGGGGCTCGATGCGGCGCTGCGAGTCGTGAAGGGCGGCAAGGCGAAATAGCCGGCCTGTCTAACCGGGTGTCTACCCGGATGACTAACCGCCATCATAAGTGATTGATATTAAGCGCTTTTGGCGCTCCCTAGGGGACTCGAACCCCTGTTTTCGCCGTGAGAGAGGCAGAACAGGCATCGAACTGATGTCCATGACAGATATGTAAGCTAGATTTCTCAATGATTTACGTGCATCGTTCCCATAGGCGTCAGGGACGTCAGTGTGGGATGTAGTGTGGGATGGATTGCGATGCCCCGGAAATCAGCTTCGTCCGCGATCGACAGCCCGGCCAAGCGGACCCGGCTCGTTCCGCGCCAGAACCCCTATTGGCATGGGATCGGTGGCGGGCGCGGCGGCGTCTCGCTCGGCTACCGGAAGCCCGAGCGCGGTAAGTCGGGGTCCTGGGTCGGGAAGCTGGTCCTGGACAAGAGGCGGGCCGAGGAACGGATCGGCACCGCCGATGACGCAAAGGCCGGCGCGGACGCCCTGTCCTTCTCCCAGGCGGTGACCGCTGCGCTCGAATGGGCGCGACGGAAGCGGGAACAGTTCGACGTCACGGCCGAGGGCGAGCGGAGCGGTGCCGATGTCACGGTCCGGGACGCCATCGACGCCTACATTGCCGACCGCAAGAAGCGGAACAAGCGGACCGGCGGAGACGCCGAGAGCCGTCTCACGCTTCATGTGCTGTCCGACGAGGCATTCGCCCGGACCCGTCTCGCGAAGCTCACCGCGCGCAGCATCGAGGGATGGCGCACCCGCCTGGAGATACACCGCGAGAAGCCCCTGTCCCCGGCGACGATCAATCGCCTGTTGAACGACGTCCGCGCCGCGCTCAACGCCGCCGCCCTGGTCAAGCGCCGGGAGCTGCCCGGCCATGTCCCGCTGGAAATCAAGGTCGGCACCCGGGCGATTTCCGACGCCACCGAGGCCCGGCGCCAGGTGCTGGCAGACCCTGATGTCCGGCGGATCGTGGACGCTGCCTTTGACCTGGACATGGAGGGCGACTTGGGCCGGTTGGTTCTCGTGCTCGCTGCGACCGGCGCTCGGTTCTCCCAGGTCATTCGCCTGACGGTCGCAGACGTCCAGGTCGAGGCTCAGAGGATCATGATGCCGGCGTCGTCCAAGGGCCGGAGCGTGAAGGCACGCCCGCGGATCGCCGTGCCCGTTGGTGAGGACGTCCTTGCGCGACTGGCACCCGCCATCAACGGCCGGCAGGGCAGCGAACCGCTCTTGGAGCGTTGGCGGCACAAGCAGATGACACCGACCGAGTGGGTCCGGGACCGGCGCGGCGCGTGGACAACCGCCAGCGAACTGACAAGGCCATGGGCTGCGATCCTGGAACGCGCCGGCCTTGACGCGAGCGTCATTCCCTACGCTCTCAGGCACTCGTCCATTGTCCGGGGGCTGCGAGCAGGGCTTCCGACCCGCATGGTCGCTGCGATCCACGACACGTCCGCGGCTATGATCGAGCGGCACTATGGCGCCTTTGTCCTGGACATCACCGAAGAATTGGCCCGCCGTGCGCTAGTGCCTCTCGCATCCCCACAGCCACGAAATCTCCAAATCGTTTCAACGTAAACTTGCGCATTCTGTGAGGATTGCGGAACACTGACGGGCCAATTTAGCGTCACGGACACAATCAACGTTTCTCAACGTCAAGAGGTGTCCGATGCACTCTTCCGAAGCAGCCCGCAGCATCTTGGCAAACTGGCGCGAAGCACCACAGGTTCGCGTGGCCGATGCAGCGGCAATCCTGGGTCTGTCGACTGGCAGCATCTATTCGTTTGCGGAGCAGGGCCGGCTGAAGCTCGTCAAGCTGGGAGGCCGGAGTCTTGTGGACGTCCCCTCCCTCATCGCCTTGCTGGACACGCGGCAGCCATGGACGCCGAGCGCACGATCGCAAGCCGCCCGGCATGCGCGCGCGGCACGCGCGGCCGCCCGCACCCTCTGAAGCGAGCGGCCCGCCAGCGTGGGATCGCTGACGGGCCGGAAATGCGCTGTCACCGCGCCCTGCCCGCGCGAAACAGCCTCAACCCCACCAGAACTGGGGCGACACGATGAATAACACATCTGGCGACGGCGCCGAAATCACCCGCGTCGTCTCGCAAAAGCCCCTCACGAAGGCATACGGCGTCGCCGCGGACGGGGCCTTTGAGAAGGGCGATGCCCCAGGGCTGAGCCGGGCTACCGTTGAACGTGTCCCAGCCAGCAGGGCGGCCTCGCTCGGAAGCCTGCTCGCCGCCACGAAGTCCAACGAAGCGTTCGTCCTCGGCTCGTGCCAGAAGCCAGGCGATCGGCACCCGCTGGTCGTCAAGGAGGCACTGTCGGATAACCCGGACGCAGTCGCGCGGACCGATGAGTTCTTCGCCTACAGGCCGGGGTCTCCGGCATGGCTTGGGCTGGACCTGGACGTCGGCCAGTCCCCCGACGATCTTCGCGACAGGGTCGAGGCGGCGGGCGGCTACCGCCGTGTGCTCGGAACCGTCATTCCCGGGCTGGACCAATTGGACCTGGTCGCGCGCCCCAGTTCGTCATCAGGTATTCGGAACCGCAAATCCGGCAAATCGACGGGGCTTCGCGGCCTGCACATCTACATCCGGGCTTCAGACGGGTCCGACGCCAGGCGCGTAGTGAAGGCGATCCATGGCCGGCTCGTTCTGGCGGGGTTTGGATGGCCGTTCATCACGCGGGCCGGCACCGTCCAGGTCAGGAGCATCGTGGACACAGTCGCCAGCGGCAACGGTTCACGGCTTTGGTATGAAGCAGACGCGATCCTGGTAGACCCCGCCTTGGAGCACGTTCCGGGTGGGAGGAAGATCGTTGTCCAGCCGGGTTCGCCTCTCGACACGTCCGCCATCCCCGACCTGACCAGCCTTGAATTGGAAAGGCTTCGCCAGGTCGCGGCCGATATCCGATCCGGGGCGCGCGAGCCCGCCGAGGTAATCAAGGCCCATCGTGAACGCGAGCTTGGCGCCAACTTCCAGGAGGTCGGCAGGACACCTGCCGACTATCCGATCATCGAATTGACCGGCGCCCATCCGATCCAACTGGACGACGGCCGCGTGGTCCGTGTGATCGACCTTCTTGCGGAGCCTCAAGCTTTCCATCGCCTCACCTGCGCCGATCCCCTGGAGCCCGAATACAACGGGGGGCGCAACCTGGCAGTGATCTTCACCCTCCCCTCACCCGGTCGCCGCGCCCAGCCTCAGATTTTCTCGCAGGCCCATGGCGGACAGCTCTACGTGTTCCGGCTGACTGCGGCCGAGGTGATCCAATTCATCCGTGACAAGGAGCATGCCTGATGACGGCGAACCCCGCGGTCCAGGACGTCCTGGACAACCTCATTCGGCATGTTGCGCCCGACGATCAACCGACCGTGCTCGCAGCGATTGGCGAGCCTGACCGTAGCCTGGCAGCCCGGACGTTCCGCCGTGCGGACGTGTCCGAGGTGTCTGCAATCACCCAACGCGCATTGGCCGCCGGCAGCCTTTCCCCGGCCGACCGTCGCGCATTGATGAGCCTTAGGGACGCTGGTGCGTCGGCAGAGGTCCAGGAAGCTCTCGACGGCTTGGAGGCGTTCGGGGTTGTGGCATCGCTTCCCGCCTTGCCCGCAGCGAGCACCATCGGCCGCGCCAGCCACTTCAACATGCTGCGCCTCAACAGCCACCAGACGAAGCCGGTCCTGGGGGTTACGCGCACCATCGCGTTCGGTTTCGAGCGGGGCACCACCACGGTTCTCATGGGGGTCCCGTCCGGGGGAAAGAGCGCGTTCGTGGTATCGGCCGCCGCCGCAATCGCTCACGAAGACCCCACGGCACTCGGGCTGGGCGCCCTCGATTTCTGCGGTGACGTGCTTTTGGTCCTGGCAGAGGATCGGTCGGACACGGTGGTGCGGAGGATGACGGGGACGAAGGAGCGCTTCGGCCTCCCCTGGCAGAGCAAGCATGAGGTCGTCGTCATCGAGGGGCAGTCCGGTGCGATGCAGTTGTTTGGCCGGACTGCGGGCCATGAGACGCCCCGTGTCATGCCGGCGGGGCAGGCGCTCCTGGATGCGGTAACGGGACAGCGCTTCGCCCTGATCGTCGTGGACACGGCGTCCGCGGCTCTGGCCGGGATCGATGAGAACTCCGCAAGCGACGTGACCGCTGCTATGGGCTTTTTCAATCAGCTTGCGGCTTGTTCCGACGCGGCAGTCGTCTTGCTAACGCACACGTCGAAGGGGGCGGGTTCGCAGGCTCGCGACCAGGATCACCAGCGCGGCTCTCGGGCATGGACGGCGTCCGCTCGGAATGTCGTTGGCCTTTCCGTCCTGAGCGACGAGGAAGCTCGGAAGCGTGGAATGGTCCCCGCCTTCCCTGGTCAGTTCATCGAGGCCGAGTTGGTCAAGACGAACCATGGCCGCGCGGGGCCGCTGGGTGTCTTCAAGAAGGTCGCGGTGTCTATCGACGCGATCGATCCTCGGAAGACACCGCCGACCGCTTTCACATCTGTTGTGGTGCTGGAGCCCGTGGTCCGTGGTGCTGGACACGACCCCCTGTCCACCATCGACCTGCCTGCGCTGCTCAACACCTTGCGGGACGGCATCGGCGGCGACCCCAAGATGTTGTTCGCTCGGGACCCAAGGGCCGGCGAAGCCTCAGCCCACACGATGCTGTCCAGGGATTTCGGCGTAGCGGAGGCTGACCAGGAAGCCGTTGTCCAGGCGCTGATCTCGCGCGGCCACGTGACCGCGGAAAGGCACACCCGCGACGCGAAGGGAAACAAGCGTTGGGTGCTGGTCCCCACCCCCAATGCTGCAACCGCTTTTGACGACCAAGACGCTGAAACGACTACCCCGGGGTGAGGCGCAATCGACCCTGGGGTGACCCTAGGAACCCTGGGGTATTGGCACCCCGGGGTGAGGTTCGCTGGACCCTGGGGTGACCCTGGGGTGACCCCGGGAAAACAGCCTTCCCGGGTCCCGGGGTCCCCTAGCAGAGCCCACCCTGGGGGGGTGCCCCGATGGGTGGGGCACACCCCAGGGTGGAGCCCCGCCCTCTGCCGCCAAAAATTGAGATGGACCCCGGGTCGACCCCGGGGAAATCGAGGAACCCAGATGACCCAGAACCTTGTCCTGTTCGCCTCCGACACCCGTCTCGGGATGGCGCTTCGGCGCTACTGCTTCGCCAAGCTCTTGCCCCCCGATCACCGTGCATTGATCCTCCTTGGACCAGAGCACCCTGAAGGCAGGCACCGGCGGTTTGACGAACCACCGACCGAAGACGAAGTCGATATTCACCGTGCCAGCCGCTACTTCGGCGCCTGGGACGAAACCATTGGAGCCTTGCTGGAGGGCCGCTACGGCCGGCTCACTCCTGAGCGCTTGGACTGGCTCATTCGCTGGCGGAGGATTGGGCTGGTCATGATCGAAGACCTGCGGTGCATCGATCACGAAACACCGCTGGACGCCGTCGAAGCATTGGCGGCCAAGCATCCGATCACCTTTGCGGTGCTCGCACGTCCGGCAACGCTTCGCGGGCGGACCTCTCTCCAGGCCGAATACCGCTACCCCGTGGACGACACGGCGCGCGTTCCTGAAGCCGGGCTTCTGTTGGACGGCAAGGTCGCCCTGAGTTGGACGGATCACATCTAGGCCGCCTCCCTGAGACTCCGCACCAGGTCCGTCCAGCGCTGCGTCTCATCGGGATCGCCTGGCTTTGCCTGGAGCCGCAGGAAGGCCGCTCCGATGGCGAGCCGGTCATCGTCCGACCGGGCGAACGCCAGGACGCCGGAGAGCGCGCCGCGGTGCTCCCACAGGGCACGCCCTGCGGCCTCGCGCTCGGACAGGGCCAGCGGCGCCGCTTTCGGCACGGGGCCGATCCTTGGAGGCGCCGCACCGCGGCGCGCGTCCGCGAGGCGCCGCTTGGAGCCGGGCATGATGGGCGCCACGACGAAGGCCGGGCGCTCCACGAGCTGGACACCATCGACCGGTGGCGGTGCCGGCCCGGCGCCGTCGATCAACTCCTGGAGCTGCCCCGCCAAGAAGTCGGTCCAGCCGGCAAGGCGCCCGCGGTCCAGAACCGTCCGACGGAACTTCCAGCGCGCCTTGTCCAGGACAGCCGGCGGAACCTGATTGAGCCGGAACCCCATCGCAGCCAGTTCGTCCCGGAACCGGCCTTCGTGTTCGGCCAGATCGATCGTGGCACCCGGAAGCCAGGGGTTCGCCCGCCAGCGGTAGGTCAGGCGGTTGGCGGCACGCCGCTTCTCGAACCGCTCGAAATCCGCGGGGGACAGTTCGCCCTTCGCGAGTGCTTCCACCTGCCGCTGACGAACCACCCGCGCTTGCGCCGGGCCGCCATGCTTCCGGCACCGCGGGAAGCCGGACACCACCGGCAGGGCGCAGAAGCCGCCTGTCCGGAGGCGCGCACCGCAGCACTCCCGATCAACCCCGCCCAGGCCGGCGCGCTCCCGGGCCGCCTCGAATTTTTCTCTGTGAGCATCGTCCCTGAAGCCGCGCATTAGGTTCGCTTTCCGCTTGCATCGAGGGCCATCCTGCACGCAGTCTACATGGAACAGACCCGGAACGCACGATCATGACCGACATCATCGATCCTGGGCCTCCCTCGACCGCCTCCCCTGCCGAGCGGTTGGCGCACGCTCGCCAGACGTTGCGCGACTGGACCCCAGGGCGCGGTGAGCCGGAGCCGCTGGGCGCCGCGGCGCTCCGCGACGGCGCTCGAAAGACCATCGCGACGATCCTTCGCGAGCACCCCGAATTGAGAACAGAGACGAATTGACACCGGAGGGTCCCGTGCAAAGGCTGCCAATCGCATCGCTGATATTGTTCGCCGCCTTGATGACCGGCACTCCGCTAGTCAACGCGCAGAGCACGGACCACGAATACCTTGTCCGCGCGGGGCGCGAGGTTTGCATTGTCACCTTGCAGAATGCCGGGCGGGAAGGCGCCGAGGCGTTGATCCGATACCAGATGACAGCCGATCAGATGTGCTCATGCATGGGGCGCTTTTACGCGACCTACTTCATCGGCCGCGGAGCTGAAGTGTCTTCGTGGTTTGCGGAACTAGCGCGAGACCCGCGCGGCGGCGCCTGGTCGAAACTCACAGCGCCGATGCGCGAAATTTCTCGTCTCTGCGTCGCGGAGATTTTCCGTAGCAGGGGTAGCTAGGCGTTTGAACCCGAAGATGGGGAAACCGCCATTTTGTATGCGGGTCGGATAACGATTTCAGGCGCGCCGGCAAGCAACCCCGGGGGGTCAAGGTCAACGCGCGCGGTGCCAATACCTCCCTGCCCCGGGCCACTGATCACGATTTCGTGAGCATTGGCGGCGTGTCCTGCCAGCTCAGGACACGGGCGACACCGGACCGCCGGACAGAGCCTACCTGCGAGGACAATGTGTCCTGCGGATCGGCGTCGTGTCCTGCCGTGTCCAGCTTACCCCTTGGGTCTTCATGACAGCGGTCCGCTCGTTCACCGTCGTCCTCAAGCCGCACCGCCCCGTGCCGGCGAACCAGGAACCGATGGAGCCCACCATGACCACCGCCGCGATCATCCCCTTCCCGTCCCTCAGCGCCGCGCCGGAGCCTGTCCACGTCCCGTCCGCCTGGATCGACGCGCTTTCCACGGATGCCGTGCGGGCGCTCGCGGGTGCCATGCGGCGCGGAGTGCTGGACTGCCCCGAGCTTCGCGCCGCTGCGATAGACCTTCCCGTCCTGGTCCAGCACCACGGCGTCGAGCGAGCTGCGCAGCGCACCGGGCTTCCCACCGCGTTCGTTCAGGCTTGGACAGACGGCTGGACCACGGCCGCCTGACAGCCCTGAGAGGCTGTCGGCTGACACCCTGCGGGACTATCCTGCGGGGTGTTGTCATTTCCGGGAGCACGCTCTTGCCCAGCGTCACTTTCCAGGACCCAGGCTTCGCAAGGGGGTTCGGTTCCCTTGCAGACGCCATGGCCCCCAATCCCCAGAACGTCATGCGGGCCGCCCTCATGGGCGCGCAGCGTCAGCAGGCGCTGGCCCGTGCCAGCGTCTACGACGCCAACGCCGCCCAGACCGCTGTCCAGACGAGCGCGATGCGTTCGCTTCCCGACGTCATGGCGGGTGTTCTCGGCCCCGAGGCGAGCCCGGACCAGGTGGCACGCGCCCGAGCGATGGGCGTGATCGCCCAGGCTCCCGGCGGCCTCCAGCACGGCCCGGCATTCGCGACCGGCGCCATGACCTTTGCCGATCCCGGATGGCGCGACCCGGCGGCCCTGTCCACGACCATGACGGCCGCGGGCGTCCAGACCTATGGCAACACTCCGGCGGGCTACCAGGACGGCCTGTCCAGCGCCGAGCGTGTCGCCTCTGCCCAGAACGCCAGCCGGGAGCGCATCGCGACCGGCGGCAACGCCTCATGGGAGCAGCAGCGCCAGCGCGAAGCCGCGATCGACGCCCAGACCAGACGCGCCATCGCCACCGAGGGCAACCAGGCGTGGCGCGAAGTCGAAGCGGCCAAGCTTCAGGCCCCCGGCGCAGCGCCAGGCAGCCGGCCCAGGACCATCGGGTCCGGCGAGCTTCAGCGCATGTCCGAGAACATGAAGGCGCGCCTTGCGGCCCGCTACAGCGTGAAGCCGGACAGCCTGGACGTGGACCAGGACGTCCAGGCGGCCATGCGGGACACAGCCGCCAGGGTCTTCCAGGAAACCGGCAATGCCGAGGCGGCGATCGAGGCGGGCGTGTCCGCCGTCGCAACGCGCTTCCAGGGCGCGAGCTGGCTTCCCTGGGGCGCCCGTGCCCGTGTCGCCCGCGAAGCGCCCCAGACGGTGCCCCAAAGCCTCGCAAGCGTCATGGCACCGGCTCCCGCTCCCGCGGCCACTCCGGAAGACCAGCAGCGGCAGTTCGGGCAGGCATTCGCTCGCACGCTGGCGAAGCGGTTCAACATGGCACCGGAAGACCTGCGTATTCCGCCCGAAGTGGCTTCCGTTCTTCAGGGCCACGCCGCCGAAGCGTTCCGCCGGACCGGAAACTTGGACGTGGCAACCGATGAGGCGATCCGCCGGACGCCGCTCAGGTTCTCGGGCGATCCCTGGTCAGAGCCTTGGATCGCCAACATCGGCCCGATGGCCCTGCTGTCCAATCGTGTCCAGGGCCGTGCGGGCGCCGTGTCCGTCGTGTCCGGCGCCGTGCCGCTCCCGCCGCAGAGCGCTTTGCGCGAGGGCCAGGTGGTCCGGCGCCACAGCGACAACAAGCTGTTCGCCCGTCGGGACAACTGGCTTCTGCCGCTCGAAGACTAGCTCGCCCCGTGCAAGCGGTTCAGCGCCTCGATGTCTTCCTGGTCCTTCGGCTCCCCGCGGGTGCGCTTGCTGAGCAGCAGGTGCGGCAGGGACAGCACCCGGACGGAAGTGCGGCCACAAGGCACAACATGCGCCGCGTCGAACGCCTCTCCGAATTCGACGCCTTCCAGTGAGGTCAGGAAGTCAAAATTCCAGGGCGCCCCGAGGGAGAAACGCAGCATCGGCTGTGCGATCCGGGCAACGCTCTCCGCCGAGAGGGGCATCCACCTCTGGACAGCAGCCGCGAAACGGTTGGCGTTCTCATCGGTCGGCTCCAGAAGAATGTCCAGGTCTTCCCGGCCTCGATCAACACCATGAAACTGGACGGCCGCGCCTCCGATCACGACGAAGCGCACCCCGCCCGCGGACAGAGCTGCCAAGATTTGGTTCTCTTCGCCCCGGTAGAAAGGATCATCGCCCTGCATTGCGGAACGACAGCCGCTCGCGCTCAATTCAACTGCGGTACGGGGCTCTGAACCATAGGCGGAGTGCCTGCGTCTTTCGCGGCGTCGATCCATTCGTGAACGAACTGATCACGCTCCTGTGGCACGTCCCAGTTGACGAGAGTGGTGGCGTGCATGCGAGCGATGGCGAGCGCCTCATCCACCCGAGCCGCAGGCCCAGACGCCCTGTAGGCGAGCACCCGCTGCTGCGCGTCCACTTCCCGCTGTGCGACATCCAACGTCACGACGCCCTCAAACAATGACGCAGGAGGCGGACCGTCGAGTTCCAGCTTCAGCTCTACGATTTCACAGACCCGCATGATCCGGTTCTTCAGCGCCAGATCCGCCTTGAGGCTTGGGCGCGTGGGGATCGGCCAGTCTGGCACGATCTTGTGGTTCCCGATCGCGGCAGCGTCGCCGGCCGGCGCAAGCACCTTCTCCTCGCGGAATAGACTGCGCACGGCAGTAGTAAGCCGAGGGGGGCCTTTCGGACGTTTATTTTGCCCGCGGCGACCAGTGAACATCGCCACCAGTCGGGCGACATTCGCCTGGTAGGTTTCCGGCCGATCGTCCTCGAGTGAGAAACAGCCCAGATCGCCAAGCTCAAACAGACCGATCCTCGAAAGCGCCCGGTGCCGCTCCTTGGTGGTGAAACTGGGAAGATCAAGTCGAGTGAAAAGGCCGACTGCCTCGTCAAAGAGCGACTGATCGGCACTGGGATAGAAGTGGCGCGCGCGCGTCAACACCTCGCCAAAAACGAGTTCGACCCGCTGCGGCTGGAACACCACAACGCCAACGTTGAGCGCCTCGCCGCGAGCTGGATCGGGCGCCATGCGCAATACGGCAAAATCAAATGAACGTGCCATTTTGGAGCCCCTGTTGAACGAGATCAGCTCGCGCGGTGCGTTCCGCCCCCGACCACCATGCACTTACGGCCTGGCGTCGCGGCCCGTCGAGCCAATCGTCGGGCATCTGTCCTAAGATCGCGTCTACGGTGGTTGCCGGCAAGTCCCGCAGACGGTCGATAATCGCGACAGCCGCGGCGGCATCTGCCCCGTATGGCTGAACGATGTGAGGAAATTGTGCCCGAGTGGGTACGCCTGGGAATATCGCTGGGTCGCCACCCATAGGGCAAAGTCCCGGATGAACAGCGGTATGGGAGAAATCGATCGCTCGCACGATCGCGCCTCCGACCCCATCGTCAACCACAATGTAGTTATGATAATGGCGGTCCCAATTCGCGGCGAAGAGGTCAAACGCATAGATGCGGCTCAACTGAAAGCCGCCCCTGTCCACTCTACCAGCCAGAAGGTCCATCTGCCGAAGCCTGTGGGACGACTCGTAGCGGGTGCCAACTGCGAGTTCGCCGGTACGAGTTTCGATCACTTCCGCGAGCACGCACGGGAGGGCGATCGCTGTTGCGACCGACGCCCAGATGAATTCGGATGCCCGTACAGTCTGCCCAGTGCCACCGCTGTCGTCCTTGATCACGTAGGTCAGGCCGTCGTCGGCTCGGATGAGAGTGGGGATCGTAGCGCCTTTTCCGATGCGCCCGAGCTCATCGAGCACCTTCTTCCGGAACATCGGTATCTGCATCATCAGGCCCGCTGCCGTGTCGGACACAACATCTCACGCACAGGGCGGGAGAACTGCGTCCTTAAACGCAACGGTTGCAGGCGACTCAGCCGCAGTCAATAGCGCGGGCTCAATGTGGGATCGTAGTGTGGGGCCAATCTCAAAAGCCACCTAAGCCTTTGAAAAGATTGGCGCTCCCTAGGGGACTCGAACCCCTGTTTTCGCCGTGAGAGGGCGACGTCCTAGACCGCTAGACGAAGGGAGCGGACCGCCACTGTCGCGGCGGAGCGCGCTTCATAATCGCAAACGCTCCAGCGGGTCAAGGCATCCTGCTCCCGGAAGATGCCGCGGCGAACGGCCTTTGTGTGGGAAACTCTTCAGGGACGCGGGACCTGAGGCCCGCCGACACTCACCCGATGGGTTTCCTTCAGCGTCTTGAGATCATAGATGACGACCAGCGCACCCTCGGGGCGTTCGTGGGTGACGGTCAGCCGGTCGCCGGCGGCCACCGCCGAGATCACCCGCCCCTCTCCGGGGACCGCGCCTGACATCAGCGGACCTGCGGCCGGAACGGTCATCAGGCGATAGACGATGACCGCCAGCACGCTGCCCACTCCGAGGATCATGACGAGAAACGAGATCACGGAGATGCGGCGGATACGGGCGACGACCGCCTCGCTCGCGGCATCGTTGACATCGGGTTCCGGAGGCGTGTTGGTCATCGCGGCCATGGAAAGGGTTTGAAGAGTGTCGGGAGAAGCGGTGGAAACGGCGGGCGGGGGCGCCTCGATCGAGGCGGACGTGTCGCGCGAGCGGATCGACCGCCTTCTGGCGCGCCGCCTGCCCGATCTCTCCCGCTCGCGCCTGAAGGCGCTGATCGAGGCCGGGCATGTCGAGATCGGCGGCCGGACCATGACGGATGCGAGCCACAGGGTCAATCTGGGCGACCGGGTGAGGCTGGTCCTGCCGGAGCCAGAGGATCCGACCCCTCAGGGCGAGGCCATTCCCCTCTCGGTAGTCTATGAGGACGATGAGGTGATCGTCATCGACAAGCCGGCAGGACTGGTCGTCCATCCGGCGGCCGGCAACTGGACGGGAACGCTGGTCAACGCCCTCATTGCCCATTGCGGCGACAGCCTGTCGGGTATCGGCGGCGTGCGGCGACCCGGCATCGTCCACCGGCTCGACAAGGACACCAGCGGACTTCTGGTGGTCGCCAAGTCCGACCGGGCCCATGCGGCGCTCAGCGCGCAGTTCGCCGACCACGGCCGCTCCGGACCGCTGGAGCGCGCCTATGTCGCCCTCGTCTGGGGAACGCCGGCGCGCACGAGTTTCACGATCGACGCGCCGCTCGACCGCGATAGCAAGGCGCGTGACAGGATTTCCGTGCGCTCGTCCGGCCGCCACGCGATCACCCATGTCGCCGTCGAGGAAAGCCTGGCGGCTGGCCTCGTCAGCCGGATCACCTGTCGCCTCGAGACGGGACGCACGCACCAGATCCGTGTCCACATGGCCCATGCCGGCCACCCCCTGCTCGGCGACGAGACCTATGGCAAGGGCTTCAGGACCAAGGCCGGCAAGCTCGGCGACGGGGCGCGGCGCGCCCTCGACGCCCTCGGGCGGCAGGCGCTTCACGCGGCGATCCTCGGCTTCGCCCATCCCGTCACCGGCACGCCGATGCGGTTCGAGAGCGCGCCGCCTGCCGACATGGCGAATCTGCTTTCCGCCCTGCGCGGAGCCTAGGGGCGCCGGAGCCTCTTCTGCAAAGGGCGCAGCCGGCACGGCCGGAACCTGTCGCGGGAACGGGGCGTTCCACTGCCGACGGGTTCCGGGCGACCCGCTGGACCGGCTTCACCAGGATTTCACACCATCGTGTAACGACACGATACGGGTTATGGTATCATGACCACCAGGAGGCCGGCCCTCGATCCTTGCATCAACGCAAGATTGACACGTCGATCTCCCGGTCACGGCGGGCATCTGTCAACGTTCCGCCATGATTGTTTCGGACAATGACAATCGATCACGGAGGCGTATGGCGCCCCGGGATCAGCGGACCGCCCAGGCTTTGGGGTGGGCGGTTCGGGGCTTGCCGGATGGTCCGGGGGCCAAGAGAAGGAGGGCCCATATGGCTCATGCTGCATCGCTTCCGATCCTCTCTGCCGAGGCGGGACTGTCGCGTTATCTCGATGAGATCCGCAAGTTCCCCATGCTGCAGCCGCAGGAAGAGTACATGCTTGCCAAGCGCTGGCGCGAGCACGGCGACAGCCAGGCGGCACACAAGCTCGTCACATCCCATCTGCGCCTCGTCGCCAAGATCGCCATGGGCTATCGCGGCTACGGCCTGCCGATCGGCGAGGTCGTCTCCGAGGGCAATGTCGGCCTCATGCAGGCGGTGAAGCGGTTCGAGCCCGACAAGGGCTTCCGCCTCGCCACCTATGCCATGTGGTGGATCAAGGCCTCGATCCAGGAGTACATCCTGCGCTCGTGGTCGCTGGTGAAGATGGGCACCACCGCCAACCAGAAGAAGCTGTTCTTCAACCTGCGCAAGGCCAAGAGTTCGATCTCGGCGCTGGAGGACGGCGATCTCCGTCCCGACCAGGTCAAGGTCATCGCCACCAAGCTCGGCGTCGACGAAAAGGACGTCATCGACATGAACCGCCGCCTCGGCGGTGACGCCTCGCTCAATGCGCCCGTCCGCGAGGACGGCGACGGCGAGTGGCAGGACTGGCTGGCCGACGACTCCGATAGCCAGGAGGCCGTGCTGGCACGCGAGGAAGAGACCGACAACCGTCGCCTCGCCCTCACCCGCGCCCTCGGGGTGCTGAACGAGCGCGAGCGCATCATCTTCGAGGAGCGTCGCCTGAAGGACGATCCGATCACGCTGGAGGAACTCGCCGAGCGTTTCGGCGTCTCGCGCGAGCGTGTCCGCCAGATCGAGGTGCGCGCCTTCGAGAAGGTGCAGGACGCTGTGGTGAAGTCGATGCGCGAGATCGAGCGCCCGGCGGCCCAGGCGCAGCAGATCACCGGGCCATAACCGGAAATCACCCGACGGAACACAAGAAAGGGAGGCCCTTCAGCCTCCCTTTTTCGTTGATGCGAACCGGGAGAAGTTGCCCTGCCTTCCGGGGCTTCGCGACAGCCCGGAAAGGGCCCTTACTGCCCCCAGGCCTGCATCGCCTCCTCGAAGGCCTTGTCGCCCGCCGGCCCCTTCTCGATCGTCAGGATGGCGCGGCGGCCGGAATCGTAGCGCATGGGAATGTCGAAGAACGGCCGTGTCTTCAGTGCCTGGATGTTGGTGTTGCGGTCCATGTCGAAGCCCGACAGTCCGACGAAGAAGAAGCCGTTGGTCACCCGCACCGCCTGGCCGACGAGCGGCACGCCCCGCGCCTGCTCGGACACCTTCATCAGCACGCCGGGGACCTCGGCCACGCCACCGAACTGGAAGTCGCGCGGCAGGGCGTAGAGGATCTCGATCGTGTGGCTGGCGGGCAGGGTCTGGTCGAGGTTGCGGCGGATGGTGATGGTCACCGTCATGCGCCGCTCGGGAATGGAGACCTCGCCAAGCAGCGCCAGGTCCGGAGGCTGCCCCGGACCGACGCTGACCGTCTGCGTGCGCCAGACGACCGAGCCCTGCATCAGGGTTCCGGCCGCATTGCCCGGCGTCTCCTCGAACAGGGCGGCCCGCTGTGCCTGACCTGGTACGACGGGAGCACTCGGAGCAGCGGCGGGCGGCGGAGCGGAAGCGGCGGGCGGCGAAGGCGCCGGGGTGGCAGGCTGGGCATCGGCAGCCGGTGCCGGCGCCGGAGGCGCGTCGGCAGCAGTTGGAGGCGCATCTGAGGAATCGGCCGACGCCGGAGGCAAGGCCGTGGCAGGCGGATCGACCGGCACGATCTGCCGCGGCTGCGGCGCCGCCGGAGTGGTCGGTGCAGCCGGCGTCGCAACCGGTGCAGCTGCAGGTGCCGGGCTATCCCCGCCGACGCGGTCCGTGGCCTTGGGCCGCTCCCGGTCGGCGGCAGCAGCCGGAGCCGCCTTGGCGGCGGCCGGCGCGGTTGCCGCCTTGG
>CAZPMD010000066.1:14899-23335 GCA_964587395.1 uncultured Hyphomicrobiales bacterium | reverse complement strand
CGCGGGCCGCCGGTCAGATGCTCCTCGGAGAGGATGCGGACGCGGGGCGACAGCACCTTGTCGCCGCCGACGAGCTTGGCCACCGCCTCGCCATGCCAGCGGATGGTGCCGTCGTTCGACAGGATGAAGGCCTCGTCGCCGGACGCGGAGAGCTTCTCCGCGCGCGAGTCGATCTCGCCGGCCAGCGCCTTGGCGGCGGCGGCACGCAGGGCCTTGCCGGCCTCGCCGTCGCCTGCCTGCGGGTCGGGCACGAACCGGAAGCCCTCGAGACGGCCGACGTGCTGGCCCTCGACGGTGACGTCGCCGGTCTTGGTGATCTCGGCCTCGAGCATGGTGTTTTCCCTTAGGCGCCGCATCAGCACGCTCGTCCTGCGGTCGACGAAGCGTTGCGTCAAGCGTTCATGGAGCGCATCGGACAAAATGTCCTCCACGCGGCGTGTCTCTGCCTGCCAGTGGACGGGGTCGTCGACCCAGTCCGGACGGTTGGCTGCGAAGGTCCAGGTGCGGATATGGGCGATGCGTGTCGACAAGGTGTCGATGTCGCCGTCGGTGCGGTCGGCGAAGGCCACCTGAGCTGCAATCCAGTCGGATGGAATGCGCCCCGAACGGCCCGTCAGATAGCCGAAAAGCGTCGAGACGAGGTCGGCATGGCTCGCGGGAGAGATGTTGCGGTAGTCCGGCATCAGGCAGGCGTCCCACAGGCGGGAGACGGCCGCGCGCCCGCGCGCGCGCGCGCGAACCTCCGCATCGCGCAGCACCAGTTCGAGCACCCGCTGGTCCTGGGCGATCGGCGAGCGAGTCAAACCCGGTTCGCCGGGGATCTGGTCGAGGCTGTCGCGGAGGCTTTCGACGGAGGAGAAATCGAGATGGGTGTTGCGCCATTGCAGCACCTTCACTCCCTCGAAGGAGTGGCTCTCCAGCGCCTGGACGAGATCATCCTCCAGCGGCGGGCAGCGCCCGGTCGTGCCGAAGGTCCCGTCGCGGTTGGAACGCCCGGCCCTGCCGGCGATCTGGGCGAACTCCACGGGGTTCAGCCGGCGGAACTGGTAGCCGTCGAACTTGCGGTCGGCGGCGAAGGCGACGTGCTCCACGTCGAGGTTGAGGCCCATGCCGATGGCGTCGGTGGCGATCAGGTAGTCGACGTCGCCCGACTGGTAGATCTCGACCTGGGCATTGCGCGTGCGCGGCGACAGCGCCCCCAGCACGACCGCCGCGCCCCCGCGCTGGCGGCGGATCAGCTCGGCGATGGCGTAGACCTCGTCGGCGGAGAAGGCGACGATGGCGGACCGCCGCGGCAACCGGGTGATCTTCTTCTCGCCCGCGAACATCAGGTTGGAGAAGCGCGGCCGGGTGACGATATTGGCGCCGGGAATCAGCCTCTCGATGAGGCCCCGCATCGTGCCGGCGCCGAGTAGCATGGTCTCGTCGCGGCCCCGGCGGTTCAGGATGCGGTCGGTGAAGACGTGGCCGCGCTCGAGATCACCGGCGATCTGGATCTCGTCGATGGCGAGGAACGACACGTCGAGGTCGAGCGGCATGGCCTCTACGGTGGCCACCCAGTAGCGCGCGCCCGGCGGCTTGATCTTCTCCTCGCCGGTGACGAGGGCGACCGCCCCTTCGCCGGCCCTGGCGACCAGCTTGCCATAGACCTCGCGGGCGAGGAGCCGCAGCGGCAGGCCGATCAGGCCGGAGGGATGGGCGAGCATCCGCTCGATGGCGAGCGTCGTCTTGCCCGTATTGGTGGGCCCGAGCACTGCGGTAACCCCACGCCCGCGACGGGCGGGGGGCAATGGCGGAAGAGACAGGGTCATTCGCAACGACCTGTATCATGCCGGCACGCGAATGGCGTGACATTTCGGTATCGGCGGCAGCGCCGTTCACCACAGGAACGAGTCTGGAACGAATCGGGTCCGAATCGCTGACTCCACGAGAATCACGATTCGTTCACGACTACATGTGGTGCCTGTGAGTCTATCCGGACACCAGGAGAGTCGAACGGCGTCGCGAGCGAGTCGATCATGATCAGCGCCGAGTCATCCTGGTTGACGAATTCTTAACGACGACTCGGAAACCGGCGGAACCGCTGGCGCGACCCGCACCAAGACTCACGGTCTCCGGTCCAAGATTCAGCCGGTTGCGAGCGGCACTCGGCGGAAATCGGAGGCATCTCAGACGAAGGCGGCCAGGACCCGCCGCACGTCCCCCATGGTGAAAGGCTTCTCCATGGTCGGGATGGCGCCCTCGCCGGCATGGCGCGCGATGGCGCCGGGCCCCTCCACGGCATCGCCGGTCATGATCACGACCCGGTCGGCCAGGCGCGGATTGAGCGCGATCGCCCGGTCGCGGAAGCGCAGGCCGTCGACGCCGGGCATGCGCAGATCGACGAAGACCAGATCCGCGTCGAGGACCGCTCCGTCCTCCAGCGCCTCGCGCGCCGTCTGGGCGGGCAGGACATGGTGGCCGAGCAGTTCGAGCATCTCGGCGAGGCTGGAGCGCACATCGGCCTCGTCGTCGACGACGAGAACCGTGAGCCCGTCCCGGGCAGCCGGTTCCTCGGTCGCGGTCGCGTCCATCTCGGCTGCGGCAACCGGGATGAGCACGGTGAAGCGCGCGCCGCCCGTCTCGCTACGGTCCAGCCCGATGGAGCCGCCGTGCGATTCCACCACCGTCTTGCAGATCGACAGGCCGATTCCGGTACCGACACCGGCCGGTTTCGTGGTGAAGTAGGGCTCGAAGATGCGAGCGGCGATGGCCTCGGGCACGCCCGGGCCGTTGTCGGACACCACAAGCCGGACATGACCGTTCTTGCGGCGCGTCGAGATGCTCACGTGGCGCGGCGGCTCCATGTCGACGAGCGCGTGCTGGGCGTTGATCACCAGATTGGCGATGACCTGGCCGATGAAGTCGCGGTCGGCGACGATGGCCGGAAGGTTCGGATCGAGGTCGAGCTCCAGCGTCACGTCGTGGCTGCGCAGCCCGTAGGCGAGCATGTCGGCGGTCGCCCGCACCAGTTCGTTGATCTGGGTGGTCTCGCGCCTCTCCGGCCTTTGCCGCGCCATGGCAAGGAAGCTCTTGACGATGCGTCCCGCCCGGTCGGCCGCCGCGTGGATGCGCTCGGCGCGGCGCCTCTGCCCGGCATCGGCCGCGGTTTCCATCAGCAGCGTCGACTGTGCGACGAGAATGGCCAGCGGGTTGTTCAGTTCGTGCGCGACGCCGGCCAGCAGCGAACCCATGGCCGAGAGCTTCTCGGCCTGGTGCAGCCGCTCGCGCTGCTGTTCCATCTGCCGCTCGGCCTCACGGGCCTTGGAGAGGTCGCGCAGATGCGCGGTGAAGACCCGGCGCTGCGGCAGCTGGATTTCGGAGATGGTCAGCTCGATCGGGATCAGCGATCCGTCGGCGCGCTGGGCATCGATGGTAATGCGCTGGTCGAGCACGCGGCTGATGCCGGTGGTGGTGTAGCGCTCCATGCCGTTGGCATGGGCCTGCCGGAGCCCGGGCGGGATGATCAGCTCGGCGATGGGGCGGCCGACCGAATTGCTGCGTGAATAACCGAAGGTCGCCATCGCCGCGGGGTTGAGGTCGATAAGGACGCCCTCCTCGTCGACCATCATGATCGGGTCGATCGAGGTCTTGATGATGGCGGTGCTGATGGTCTCGGCGACGTTGAGCGCGGCGATCCGGGCTTCCAGGGCCTCCTCGCGCTCCTTCAGCACCGTGGCGTCGCGAATGAAGGCGATGAAGCCGACCAGCCCGCCCTCCCGGCCGAAGCACGGCGAATAGGTCTGCTCGACATAGTGGCGGGCACCGTTCCGGTAGGTGACCCAGTCGCTCCACTGGAGGGTTTCACCCGCCCTGAGCGAGGACAGCATGGGCGCGGTGCGTTCCGCCATGTCATCGCCGAGCACCTCGCGCACAGTGCGGCCGACCACCTCCTCGAGGGTAGTGTCCATCATCGCGAGCGCGGCGCGGTTGGCGTAGACGAAGCGACCCCCGGCATCGGCGGCGGTGACGCGCATGGGCACCGCGTCGAACAGCCGGCCCAGGATTCCCGGGTCGAACCGGCCTCCCGGCGCCACGACGTCGTCATGGATCATGGTGGCGATGCCGACATCCAGCTCCGGGGTCGTATCCCCGCCGAGGGCCGTCATCTGACTCAGGCCCCGTTGGGGACGAAGACATAGCCCTCGCCGCGCACCGTCTTGATGAAGCGCGGATGCTCGGGATCCGGCTCGATCTTCTTGCGCAGCCGCGTCACCCGGATGTCGATGGACCGGTCGCTCTCGTCGGCCGACCGGCCATGGGCGAATTCCTGCAGCTGGCCGCGGGACAACACGCGGTTGGGACGCGTCGCCAGGGCCTGCAGGAGATCGAACTCCATGGCCGTCAGTTCGACAGGCCCGTTCGACCCGTCGACCAGCCGGCGCGCGTCGAGGTCGAGCGTCAGGGACCCGAAGCGCAGGCTGCGACCCTCCGGTGCGGCAACTGCATGGGGCGTGGCGGAGGCCGGCGCGGCCTTCACCCGCCTGAGCACGCTCTTGATGCGGGCGAGCAGCTCGCGCAGCTCGTAGGGCTTCACGACATAGTCGTCGGCGCCGATCTCAAGGCCGACGATCCGGTCGATCGCCCGCCCGGCGGCTGTCGCCATGATGATGCCGGTGGAACCCGACTTGCGGATGAACCGCGCCAGCGACAGCCCGTCCTCGCCGGGCATGGCGATGTCGAGGATCGCCACATCGATGTGCTTGCCCACGGACTCCTCGCGGAAGACCTGGGCGTTGCGGTAGCTGAGCACCTCGAAGCCCTGCAGCTCGAGATACTCACCCACCGCCTCTCGCAGGTGCTCCTCGTCGTCGACGATCGCAACGATGGCCTTCATGCCGGATGCCCTTGTGTTTCGAGCGAGGGTGACAGCGCCGAACGGCGCGCACTAGAATAGTTCGTCGCATTCAGATTCACACTCTGCGACCGTTCTGGAAAGGTCTGATGATGGCGCGGCGCGGCCGGATTGCGGTGCTCGACGACGAACCCGACTGGGCCGACGCCGTCCGGGAATATCTCGTCGATCTCGGCTACGACGTCGACTGCCTCAAGGCGGCCTGGGAGCTCGAACCCTACCTCGCCCGTGAAAAGCCGGACCTCGTCATTCTCGACATCGGACTTCCCGGCGAGAACGGCATCGACATCCTGATCCGCACCGATCTCGCCAGCGACGTCGCCGTCCTCGTTCTGACCGGCAATCCCGATCCGGTGGACCGGGTCCTCGGCCTCGAACTTGGCGCCGACGATTATGTCCAGAAGCCGGTGGAGCTGCGGGAGCTGGCCGCGCGCGTCGCGGGCATCCTGCAGCGCCGGCTCGGCCGCCGCCGCAATCTGGTCGTCTTCGAACAGGCCTCGGTCGACCTGGTGGCTGCGCGCATCCTGAAGGCCGATGGCTCGACCGACCGGCTGTCCGCCGGCGAGGTGGCGCTGATCCGCATCTTCGCGGAGAACCCGGGAAAGGTCCTCACCCGCGAGGAGATCATGGAGCGGGCGCCCGCCGAGGACGAGGAGGCCTTCGACCGCGCGATCGATTCCCGCATTGCCCGCCTGAGGCGAAAGCTCGACACCGAGACCATCCGCACGGTGCGTGGCCACGGCTACGTCTTCGACGTTCCGAGCCATGCCGGCACGCCCCCCGCGGCGGACGAGGACGCCTGAGCCACCCCTGGGTCTCGGCGAATCGTTGTCGGTTTTGCGGACTGCAATCAGGCGGGGTGGCATCGGATGTCCATGCTGCATGCAGTCAGACTGCCGCTCTCTATCCTACGTTTGAATGTCGCGGCGCAGGGAGGCATGTTTCAGCCCATGTTTCGGAGGGCAGCTCCAGCGGTCCGCAGGGCGCGGAAACGGGAGAAACAGGCTCCTCCTCCGGTCGGCATGCCCGGGAAGGATCGACAGGGCAGGGTGCGGTCATCAACCCGACCCCTAGCCGGATCCTTCCATGACGCCTTCCCAGATCACCCTCATCCGCCACCAGTTCGGCGTCATCGCCCGTCGGTCGGACGCTTTCTCGGCGCAGTTCTACGACCGGCTGTTCCGGCTCGACCCCTCCCTGCGCCCGATGTTTCCCGCCGACCTCGGCGGGCAGCGCGGCAAGCTGGTCAAGGCCCTCGCCCAGGTGATCCTGTCGCTTCACGACCTCCCGGCGGTGATCGGCGAGGTACGCGCCCTCGGCCTGCGCCACACCGGCTATGGCGTGACGGCGGCCCACTACGACACGGTCGGCCTCGCCCTGCTCGAGACTCTGGCTGCGATGCTCGGCGATAGGTTCGATGACGACTCGCGGTCCGCCTGGGCCCTGGCCTACGGCACCATCGCTGACGCCATGATCGAGGCGGCCGCGCAGGCATATGACGTCGCCGCCGAGTGACCGTCAGGTCCGCGCGGAGCCTTGCGCTGACGGCCCGCCGCCTTCGTTCACAGCGCGCGCCATCGCCGAGCGAACCTCGTCGAAGGTGAAGGGCTTCTCGAGCACCATCACCTCGGGGCCGAGCGCCCTGGCCAGGCGGTTGGGTCCGGCGACGGTGTCCCCCGTGACGATGATCGTCCGCCTTGCGAGCGCGGGGTCGCGCGCATGGATGCGGTCGCGCAGGTCGACGCCATCGAGCCCGGGCATGCGCAGATCGGCGAAGATCACGTCGAAACGCTGCCCCTCGATTCGCTGCAGCGCCGTCGTCGACCGGTCGACGACGACCGGTCGATGGCCGAGTCCCTCGACGATCTCGGCGAGGCTGCGGCCGACATCCACCTCGTCGTCGACGATCAGGACGGCGAGGCCGGTGCCTGACGGCATGGCCTCCTGCGCCTCGGCCGCCGCATCGGTGGCTTCCGCCACCGGCAGAGTGATGTCGAACTGGGCCCCGCCCCCGGGCCGGTTGCTCAGCGAGACCTTGCCGCCATGGGCCTCGATCACGTTGCGGCAGATCGACAGGCCGATGCCGGTGCCCACGCCCGCCGGCTTGGTGGTGAAATAGGGCTCGAACACCCGCCGCATGATCTCGTCGGGAATGCCAGGCCCGTTGTCGGCGACGCGGATGGTGATATCCGACCCGGCCCGGACGGCGCGCACCTCGATGCGGCGCGGCGGGGCGCGGTCCATCAGCGCCTGCTGGGCGTTGATCATCAGGTTGGCGAGCACCTGCGTCAGCAGATCCTTGTCACCGGAAATGACCGGCAGGCCCGGGGCGATGTCGACGTCCATCTCGATGCCGGAACTGCGCACACCGTAGCTCACCATGTCGAGGGCCGCCGTCACCACCTCACCGATATGGACCGGCTCCCGCTGCGGCGGCTTCTGCCGCGCCATGGCGAGGAAGCTCTTGACGATGCGCCCGCAGCGCTCGGCGGCGGCATGGATGCGCTCGCCGCGGCGGCGCACGTCGTCACTGGCCGCCTTCTCGACGAGGAGCGATGACTGGGCGATGACGATGGCGAGCGGGTTGTTGAGCTCGTGGGCGACTCCGGCCAGCAGCGAGCCCATGGCGGAGAGCTTCTCCACCTGGTGCAGCCGCTCGCGGCTCGCATGCGCCTCGGCCTCCATGCGGCGGGCCTCCGTCAGGTCGCGGGCATGGGCCATGAACAGCCGGTGGTCGCCGGTCCTGACGGTATTGACGGAGTACTCGACCGGGAAGGTGGAGCCGTCCCGGCGGCGGGCGAGACCCTCGAAGCGGCGGGCGAGATTGCCGACGTCGGCCTTGGACTTGTAGCGCTCCATCACCCCGATCTGGTCGTCGCGCATGGTGTCTGGCACGACGATGTCGAAGGCCGGGCGCCCCAGCGCCTCCGCCCGCGAATAGCCGAACATGACCTCCGCCGCGGGGTTGAACTCGATCACCCTCCAATCCTCATCAGACACGATGATGGCGTCCAGCGACGACATGACCACGGCCCTGTTCATCGCCTCGCTGCGCGCCAGTTCCTGCTCGCCGAGCTTCAGCTCGGTGAGGTCGCGGGTGAAGGTGAGGAAGCCGACGCGGGTGTCGCCCACGGCGACATAGGGCATCAGTGAGACCTGCAGGTAGCGCTGGCCACGTGTGACGAAGGGAATCCAGCCCTCCCACCGCATGGTCTCGCCGGCCTGAACGCGGGCGGCCATGGCATGGTACTGGACGACGACCTCGGGGCCGAGGATTTCCGCCACGGTGTGGCCAATGACCTCGTCGCGGCTCTTGCCGACGAATTCGAGGAAATCGCGGTTGGCATCGCGATAGATGAGGTCTGCTGCGGCCTTGATGATAGTCTCATGAATGTCAGAGGTTCTGATTCCATCATAGAACTGAATGTGAGAGCGCAGCTCAACCTGTGAAACTGAGACGTTGTTCAGCCCTTCAGCTGCCCAGTCCAGCACACGGTGAATTTTATCGAGATCAATGCGCTCCTGGCGGCCATCGCGTTTAG
>CAZPMD010000066.1:314-14889 GCA_964587395.1 uncultured Hyphomicrobiales bacterium | reverse complement strand
TCGACATAGACGGTGCGCAGCGGGATGCCGTCGATCATGGCCCGGAGCTGGTGGATCTTGGCCTGCTGCTCGGCGATCGAAATCTCGATCTGACGCCGCAGCCCGCTCCAGGGCGCCGGCACCTCCGGCAGGCTGACGGCGGCACCGGCTCCCGCCGCCGCCGCGGTGCGCGCCAGCGCCACCGCCGGCGCCACGAACTGGCGCCAGACGAGGGTGGCCAGGATGGTGAAGGTCGCGATAATTCCGACGACCAGCACCAGATGTTCCAGAAGGTGCTCGCGCGCCTGGGCCGTGATGTCGGCGCGGCCATAGGTCGACCAGGCGAGGACGAGGACCAGCAAGAGCAGCGGAAGCCCGCACAGGACGAGCAACCCGGCGAAACGACGGGACAGGTCCGAGCCGCCATGGTGCGGCGTGGCACCGTGCATGCCGGTCTCGGGCATCGCCTTCTCCGCGGCCTTGCGTCACGACCGCTGGCCGGACACCGGTCGGGACATTGGTGGCCGGCTGTCGCTGCGTCAAGACGGCCGGCGCTGCCCGCCCTGCTCGAAGAGACGGCCGACCCGCAGCAGGTCGGCGGTGGTGGCCCGCATCTTCTCGCGGAAATCCTCGTGGATGTGGAGGGCCGCCTCCGGAAACTCGGTCATGACGCGGCGGAACAGCGCCCGCGGGATGCGCAGGACGGTCGCCGCGTCGCGCGCCGTCGCCGTCGCCGGCCGCAGCGTCTCGACGATCAGCGCGATCTCCCCGATGAGGCTTCCGGGCCCGGCCAGATGCTCGCTCAGGCCCCCGTCATGGGTGAGCGCGATCTGTCCCGCGGCGACCACATAGCCGCAATCGGCTGCCTGGCCTTCCTTGAACAGCACGTCGCCGTCCCGCAGGAACCGCGTCTCGGTCGAAAAGGCGAGAAGGCGCACCGGCTCGCCGCCAAGACCTGCGAACAGCGGAACGCGCGACAGAAGGGCGATGTCGTCGTCGAGGGCCATGGGCTCCGCTTTGCACGACCGGCAGGACAGGGGGCAGCGTCACGGCCCGCGCGCCGCGCAAGCGGACGCACCCGGACGATAGATCGTTTCTTCGTCGGAAGGGAGTTCGGAAACGGCCTATGGCACGAGCTTGTAGCCGCCGCCCTCGGTCACGAGAAGAGTGGCGTTGCCCGGATCCTTCTCGATCTTCTGCCGCAGGCGGTAGATATGCGTTTCCAGCGTATGGGTGGTCACACCCGAATTGTAGCCCCAGACCTCCGACAGCAGGATCTCGCGCGACACCGGCTTGATTCCCTGGCGATAGAGGTAGCGCAGGATCGCCGTCTCCTTCTCGGTGAGCCGGATCTTGCCGTTCTTCTCGGTAATGAGCAGCTTGGAGGAAGGCCGGAACGAGTAGGCGCCGATCTGGAAGACCGCATCCTCGCTCGCCTCGTGCTGGCGCAGCTGGGCGCGCACCCGGGCCAGCAGCACGGCGAACCGGAAAGGTTTCACCACATAATCGTTCGCGCCGGCCTCAAGACCGAGGATCGTGTCCGAATCGGTATCGTGGCCGGTGAGCATGATGATCGGGCTCTTGAAGCCGCCCTTGCGCATGATCTTGACCGCCTCGCGCCCATCCATGTCGGGCAGGCCCACATCCATGACGAGCAGATCGTAGTGGTCCGCCTTGGTGGCCTGGATCGCCTTGCTGGCCGAATCGACGCTGGTGGTATCGAATTCCTCATGGAGCGCCAGCTGCTCGGACAGCGCCTCGCGCATGTCGGCATCATCGTCGCAAAGCAGGATCTTGCGGACTTGGCTCATCGAATCACCCGGGGAGAGATGGGCAACCGCATGCACGGGCCCGACAATGGGACACAGAAGCGCTCTACGCGCAAACGGCCGGCCGCGTTACGCGGCCGGCCACATGCCTCCGCAAGATATGGATGACATTTTCATGGCGAAAGGCCGGATCACACGGATTTTTGTCCACGCCCTGCCCGGCCGCCGCAGCCGCGGCATGCTCCATGTCGGCCTCGCCGCTTTCCCCTGCGCCCTCGGCCGCAGTGGCATCCGCGCCGACAAGCGCGAGGGCGACGGAGCAACGCCGCGGGCCCGGCTGCCGCTGCGCCGCGTCTTCTATCGCGCCGACCGCCTTCTCCGTCCGGCGACATTGCGGCCGGTTCGCAAGATCGGACCCGCAGACGCCTGGTGCGACGATGCAGACGATCGCCGCTACAACCGCCTGATCCGCCGCCCGCCGGGACCCGCGGAGGAACGGCTGATGCGCGCCGACCATCTCTACGACTCCATCGTCGAGCTCGGCTGGAACGATGCGCCGGTGCGTCGCATGAAGGGCAGCGCCATCTTCTGGCACGGCGCCCGCGATGGATTCACGCCGACGGCGGGCTGTGTCGCCATCCGCATCGCCGATTTTGCGAAGATCCTGCCGCGCCTGTCGCGCCATGCCGTGATGGTGGTGCGTTAGTCGCGGCGAAAGCTCACACCGAAGCCGTCAGGCCGCCATCGACGAAGAGCACGTGGCCGGTAACGAAGTCGGAGGCAGCGGCTGCCAGGAAGACGCAGGCTCCCTGTAGTTCCGACACATCGCCCCAGCGGCCGAGCGGCGTGCGGGCCTCGAGCCAGGAGGAGAACTTCTCGTCCTTCACCAGCGCGTCCGTCAGCTCGGTCTTGAAATAGCCCGGTGCGATGCCGTTGGAGCGGATGCCCCGCCTTCCCCATTCCACCGCCATCTGCTTGGTCATCATCTTCACGGCGCCCTTGGAAGCGGTATAGGGGGCGATGGATGGTCGGCCGAGCTCGCTCATCACCGAGCAGGTGTTGATGATCTTGCCGTAGCCGCGCGGCAGCATGTGCCTCGCCACCGCCTTGGAGACATAGAAGACGCTGTCGATGTTGGTCGCCATGACCCGGCGCCAGGCATCGTCGGCGAAGTCCTCGAGCGGCTGGCGGATGGTCATGCCGGCATTGTTGACCAGGATATCGATCGGTCCGATCTGGCGCTCGATGGCATCGACCCCGGCCGTCACGGCGGCCGGATCGGTCACGTCGAAGGCGCTGGACGAGACCTTGTAGCCCTTGGCCTTCAGCGCCGCCTCGGCGCTCGCCAGCTTGCCCTTGTCCCGGCCGTTGAGGACGATCTCGCAGCCGGCCCCGGCGAGGCCTTCGGCATAGGCGAGCCCGATGCCGCTGCCCGACCCGGTGATGAGGGCGCGCCGGCCGGTCAGGTCGAAGGTCTTGAGGGTCATGGTCGGATGCCTTTGTCGTTTCCTCGTTCGGGCGAGGAGCAAAGGCCAAGGCGTGGCCGGACGCAAGGGTCGCGGCCGACTTGTATGGCAGTTTTTACTCGGCCACGTATTTGACCAGCTCGCCGCCGCGCGGCTGCTCGCCGTCGGAAAGCCCGTTGAGGACGCGGAACCGCTCCTCGGCGCGGTCGGGAACCTGCATGCGGCGGGCGAAGGTCAGCACCGTGTCGCCCTCGCCGGCGCGGATCGTCCGGACCCGGATCGGCTTGACCGCGGCCTCGGCGGCGGTCAGCCGGCGGAAGCTCTCCATGGACGTCCGGAAGCTGGCATCGACCTCGCCGTTGAGGTCGCGGGCGGCGTAGATGATGCGATAGACCTCGCTGCCGAACCGCACCACGAAGATGCGGAACGACCAGTCGCTGCCGCGGGCCACGGCGGTCGCCGCCTGGAAGCCGTTGACCGTCACCGCCTCCACGGTTGTCTCCGACAGGCCGTCGATCCAGCCGGAGGACAGGTAGGAGGTCAGCGACTGGTTGGCCTGGACGCGCACCACGTCGAGCCGGATCGCCATCTCGTTGGGGCCGAGACCGGTGACCGCGGAGCGCGAGTTCTCCAGCGTGAAGCCCTCCGGCGCCGTGACCGTGAAGCCGAGGCGCGGGTGGATGAAGCTGCGGTCACGCACGAAGCCCTGCCGCGGGTCGTCGCCGAAGGTGATGCCTTCGATGGCGCGCAGATAGCGTTCCCGGTCACGCGGCCGCCCTTCCGGTGCCATGTGCTGCCTGGCGGCCAGGATGGCCTCGCGGATTCGCTCGGGTGTCGAGGGATGGGAGGCCATGAAGTCCGGTCCGCCCTCCGCGTTCCGGACCGGGCTCCGCAGGGTGGCGTTGCGATCCATCGTCTGCAGGAAGCGCGAGGCGCCATAGGGGTCGTAGCCGGCCTTGGCGACCAGCGCGACGCCGATCACGTCGGCCTCGAGCTCCTGGGTGCGGGAGAAGCTGGCGAGCGACACCCGTGCCGCCTCGCGCCGCGCCTCGGCGCCGGCCATGTCGTTGAGCAGGCGCGCGCGCATCACGGCGACGAGCTCGCTGGTACGGACCTGATCCTCGCGCTGGCTGGCGTGCCGCGCCGAGACATGGGCGATCTCATGCCCGAGCACCGCCGCGAACTCGCTGACATCGTTGATCAGGGCGAGCATGCCGCGGGTGATGTAGAGATGGCCGGAGGGCAGGGCGAAGGCGTTGATCGTCGGCGAATTGAGGATCGTCAGCCGGTAGCGCTGGTCCGGCTTGTCGGATGCGGTGGCCAGACGATCGAGGATCTCGCTGGCCAGCCGCTCGACGGTCGGCGCGCTGTATTCGCCTCCGAAGGCAGCGAGAATCCGGCCGTGGTCGCGGCTCGTCAGTGGCGGCAGGCGGGTTTCAGTCGGAACCGGCTCGGGAACCGGCACGGTCGATTCGGGAGCCGTGGCGCAGGACCCCAGAAACAGGGCGAGCGCCAGCATCGACGGCCTGACCGCCCGACACGACGCTGTCTCTGCTCCTGCGAACCGGAACACGGTCCTGGGCTACCTCGCGCCGCGGACCGGCGCCTGTGCGATGGTGATCGCCTCCGGCATCGCCGCCGCGATGAAGGGGCTGCGCCGGATCGTCACGGTCCCGCGCACCCGCAGCATGTGCCCACGGAATGCGGCAGGTTCAAGCCCGGACTCGCGAAAAGCCGGCATGTCGCGGTCGTGGATCGTCACCGTCAGCGCGCCGGAGCGGGGTGGCCCGAAGTTCACGTAAGTGATGCGATTGACGGTGCGGACGCTCCGAACACGGCCCGTGGCGACGATGAAGCGCCCATCGGCGGCCTTCATGGCCCCGGCGTCGTTTGTATCGAGAATTGCATCAGCCGTTGCCCAGATGCCACGCCGGGCGGTAGCGGCTTCCGTCTCGGCGGCTTCCATCAGACGCCAGCAATCGCGTGGCACGATGCGGGAAGGCGTCAGGCGCGCGGCGCCGTCGCGCAGGAGTCCGGCCTCCACCGGTCCATCAGCAGCGAGCGCGATGGCCGGCAGCCGCTCGTGACGGTCGGCGGGACCGAGAACGGCGATACGTAGAATCCTGTCCGCCGGCACGGTCGCGTCCCCGGCGAGTGCGACGAGACGGAAGCGTCGGCCGTCCGGGGAGGCGAGAGTGAGCGGCGTGTCGGACCTGAGGCCGGAGACGGCTTCGACCCGCTCGGCAGTGCAGGCGAAGGCCGGCGCGGCGTGGATCGCCGCGATGAGACCGATTGCAAGGCTCCGCAGGCGTCTCATGACCGGGCTCCCCCGGCGATGAGGACTCCAGGCGCGATCGCGGTCAAGACCGACGCCGGGACAACTCCCGGCCTCTCCCGGCGAAGGATCAGCCGCCCTTGCGGTTCTGCCGGTTGTTGATGAGGTCATCGACAACGGCCGGATCGGCGAGCGTCGTCGTGTCGCCCAGCGCCCCGAACTCGTTCTCGGCGATCTTGCGCAGGATGCGGCGCATGATCTTGCCCGATCGCGTCTTCGGCAGGCCGGGCGAGAACTGGATGAGGTCGGGCGAGGCGATCGGGCCGATCTCCTTGCGCACCCAGGCGACGAGCTCCTTGCGCAGCTCCTCGCTCGGCTCCTCGCCCGCCATCAGCGTCACATAGGCGTAGATGCCCTGGCCCTTGATGTCGTGCGGATAGCCTACGACCGCCGCCTCCGACACCTTCGGGTGCGCGACGAGAGCCGATTCTACTTCCGCCGTGCCCATGCGGTGGCCGGAGACGTTGATGACGTCGTCGACGCGTCCGGTGATCCAGTAGTAGCCGTCGGCATCGCGCCGGCAGCCGTCGCCGGTGAAGTACTTGCCAGCATAGGTGGAGAAATAGGTCTGCACGAAGCGCTCATGGTCGCCGAACACCGTGCGCATCTGGCCCGGCCAGGAGTCGGAGATCACCAGATTGCCCTCGCAGGCGCCCTCCAGCACCTTGCCCTCGGCATCGACGATCTCCGGCTGGACGCCGAAGAAGGGCCGGGTCGCCGAGCCCGGCTTCAGCGCGGTGGCGCCGGGGAGCGGAGTGATGAGGATGCCGCCGGTCTCGGTCTGCCACCAGGTGTCGACGATCGGGCAGCGGCCGTCGCCGACGACGCGGTGATACCATTCCCAGGCCTCCGGATTGATCGGCTCGCCGACCGAACCGAGCAGCCGCAGCGAGGCGCGTGAGGTCTTCTTCACCGGCTCCTCGCCGGCGCCCATCAGCGAGCGGATGGCCGTCGGGGCGGTGTAGAAGGTGTTGACCTTGTGCTTGTCGACCACGTCCCAGAAGCGGGAGATCGACGGATAGGTCGGGATGCCCTCGAACATCAGCGTCGTCGCGCCATTGGCGAGCGGTCCGTAGACGATGTAGCTGTGGCCGGTGACCCAGCCGACGTCGGCCGTGCACCAGTAGATGTCGCCGTCCTTGTAGTCGAAGACGTACTGGTGGGTCATGGAGGCGTAGACGAGATAGCCGCCGGTGGTGTGCAGCACGCCCTTCGGCTTGCCGGTCGAACCCGAGGTGTAGAGGATGAACAGCGGATCCTCGGCGTTCATCGGCTCCGGCGCACACTCGTCGGGCACACCCGCCGCGAGGTCCGCATAATAGTGGTCGCGGCCATCCTTCATCGCGACCGTCGAGCCGGTGCGCTTCACCACGATGACGCTCTTCACGACGCCCGGCGCCTTGTCGCAGGCGGCGTCGACATTGACCTTCAGGGGCACCTTGCGGCCGCCGCGCAGGCCCTCGTCGGCGGTGATGACGACGGCGGTGTCGGCATCCTCGATACGGCCGGCAAGGCTGTCGGGCGAGAAGCCGCCGAAGACGATGGAATGGATGGCGCCGATGCGGGAGCAGGCGAGCATCGCATAGGCGGCTTCAGGGATCATCGGCAGGTAGATGGTGACCCGGTCACCCTTCTTGACGCCCTGGCTCTTCAGGACGTTCGCCCACTTCATCACCTCAGCGTGCAGCTGGCGGTAGGTGATCTTCGCGTCGTCCTTGGGGTCGTCGCCCTCCCAGATGATCGCCACCTGATCGCCGCGCTTCGCCAGGTGCCGGTCGACGCAATTGTAGGAGACGTTGGTCTGACCGTCCTCGAACCAGCGGATCGACACGTTGTGCGGGTCGTAGGAGGTGTTCTTCACCTTGGTGAAGGGCTTCATCCAGTCGATGCGCTTGCCATGCTCGCCCCAGAAGGCCTCCGGAGACTTCACCGAGGCCTCGTACATCGCCTTGTACTTGGCATCGTCCACATAGGCGCGCGACGCCCAGTCGCTGGTGACGGGATAGAGCTTTTCCGACATGGCGGTCCCTCTCGATGGTCGCCACCGGTCCGATGACCCGGGCGGCGATGCCGTTTCCCCATGGGGCAGTCCGTTCGACCGGCCGCCTCCCGTATTCCGCCGCGACCATACGTCGGGGCGGCGCGCGGGCTCAAGAGCGGCCTGTCTCACACTTTGGTCGCTCGCCAAATGGCCATTGTCTTGGCGCTTCGGCCGAATTGACCTGCCGGCAGGGGCCGCCGAAGCTGGCCGTGCTTTCCCCCTCCCCGGACCGATGACCCCATGACCAGCGCGCTCGACACCATCCTCCAGCGATCGGCCGCCAGCGGCGAGGTCCCCGGCGTCGTCGCCATGGTCGGGAACCGCGACGGCATTCTCTACGAGGGGGCCTTCGGCGTCCGCCGCGCCGGCGAGGATGCGCCGATGACCGCCGACACCGTGGCCTGGATCGCCTCGATGACCAAGGCGATCACCACGACCGCGCTGCTGCAGCTGGTCGAGGAGGGCAAGGTGGCGCTGGACGCGCCTGCCGCCGACTACGCTCCGGGGATCGGCGCCGCCGGCCTGCTGCACGACTTCGACGCGGAGGGAAAGCCGCTGACCCGCACGCCGGCGCGGCCCGTCACCGTCCGTCACCTCCTCACCCACACCTCCGGCTATTCCTACGACTTCGCCTCCTCCGCCATCCGCAAATACATGAAGGCGACCGGCCTCCCCGCCACCAATTCGGGGCTTCTCGCCTCCCTCGCCGCCCCGCTGATCGCCGAGCCGGGCGAGGCCTTCATCTACGGCATCTCCACCGACTGGGCCGGCCGCATCGTCGAGACGGTGACCGGCAGGCCGCTGGAGACGGTGTTCCGCGAGCGCATCTTCGCGCCCCTCGGCATGCGGGATTCGATGTTCCGCCTCGGGCCGGACCAGATGGCGCGCCGCGCCACGGTGCACGGCGTCAGGGAGGACGGCAGTTACGTGCCGACCGACATGGTGGGGGTGCAGGAACCGGAATTCGCCTCGGGCGGTGGCGGCATGTATTCCACCGCCGGCGACTACCTGACCTTCCTGCGAATGATCCTCGGCCATGGCACGCTGGGCGGCACCCGCATCCTCGGGTCCGACAGCATCGCCGGCCTGATGACCGACCAGATCCCTGAGCTGACCGTGCCGGCCCTCGGCCTGATGTCGCCCATGGGGCCGCGCAGCGCCGACTTCTTCCGCGGCCGGCCGACCGGCTGGACCCTGGGCTTCCAGATGAACCGCGAGCCGACGGCGGAGGGCCGCTCCACCGGCGCCCTGTCCTGGGGGGGCTTCGCCAACACCTTCTACTGGATCGATCCGGCGAAGGGCATCGCCGGCGTCTTCATGACCCAGATCGTGCCCTTCTTCGACCCGCGCGCGGTGAAGCTGTTCCGCGAGTTCGAGGCGGAGGTCTATCGGTCCCTGGCGTGACCTGGCTGAGGGATTGGGCGCCCTGCATCCGGGACGTGCGTCCGATGCAGGGCTGAGAAGACGCCCTACTCCGCCGCCTTCGGCAGTTCCACGCCCGCTTCACGCAGCACCTCGGCGGTATCCTGCCCGAGTTTCGGCGGGGCGAGGCGGGTGGAGGCGGGCGAGGCCGCATAGTTCACCGGGTGCTTCATGTCGACCCAGGTATAGCCGTCCGGATGGGCGTGCTTCCGGAAGAAGCCGACCGCCTTCAGGTGGGGGTCGTCCATCAGGTCCTCGAAGCGGTTGATCGGCGCGAAGGGGATGGCCTTCTCGGTCAGCACCTTCGCCCAGTCGTCGTTGGTGCGGGTGGAGACCATGGCGTCCATCATGGAGTAGAGCTCCTTGATGTTCACCATGCGCGCCCGGTAGGTCGAGAACTTCGGGTCGGAGTTCAGCTCCGGCCGCCCCGCCAGCACGAAGAAGTCGGTCCAGTTCTTGTCGGAATAGGGCAGGATGCCGATCCAGCCGTCCTTCGACTGGTAGGGCCGCCGGTCGGGATTGTGGATGCGGGCATAGCCGAAATCGGTGCCGGCGGGAGCCGGGTCATAGACGTGGCCGTAGAGGTTCTCGTGCATGACGAAGTGCGTGTAGCACTCGAACATAGGCACCTCGACGAGCTGCCCCTCCCCCGTACGCTGCTTGTGGAACAGGGCGGCGAGCACCGCCTGCACCATGAACAGGCCGACCGTCTTGTCGGCGGCCAGCGTCGGCAGGTAGCGCGGCGCCGGGTTGCCGTCGACGCGCGGGAGAATGTCGGCGCCGCCCGAGACGCCCTGGATCAGGTCGTCATAGGCCGGACGCCCGGCATAGGGACCATCGGCGCCGAAACCGGCGGCATGGATGTAGATGAGGTTCGGCAGCCGGCTTTTGAGGCTGTCGTAGTCCATCTTCAGGCGCGCGGCGGTGTCCATCCGCATGTTGGAACAGACGACGTCGCAGGTCCTGGCCAGCGCGATGCAGGCCTCCTGGTCCTCGGGGCGCTTCAGGTCGAGCGCCACCGACTTCTTGTTCTTGTTGTACATCATGAACAGCGGGCCCATGCCGGCGCCCGCCTCGGCCGGCCAGGCGCCCGGCCAGCGCATGATGTCGCCGCCGCCTTCGCCCGGGCTCTCCACCTTGATGATCTCCGCCCCCATGTCGCCGAGCAGCATGGTCGCGTAGGGCCCGAGGATCACCGACGTGAGATCGAGGATGCGGATGCCGGCGAGGGGGCCGCGCGGCGCGGTGGGCTGGGACATGGGCGGAGCCTTCACGAAACGGCGTTTCGCTGATTGTAGTCGGCTTGGGAGAACTTGCGAACCCGCCGCGTCGGAAGCCGTGACCGGCGCCGGCCGCAGGTCTCAGAGGCGGCGGAACAGGCTGAACTGGAACGACTGCGCGGCGCCCCAGGGCGTCAGGTGGCTGTGCGCCACCGTTTCGAGCCGCGCGAAGCCGGCGCCGAGCACCGCGGCGAGGCTCTCGCCGTCGTAGCGCATCACCGGCAGGCCGCTGCAGCGCTCCGGCCCATCCGGGGCGAAGGTGGCGATGACGGCGTGACCACCGGGCGGCAGCGCCGCGGTCAGCGCCGCGACATAGGCGGCGCGGTCGGCCGGATCGGTGAGGAAATGGAAGGCCGCCCGGTCGTGCCAGACGTCGTAGCGGCAGGGCGGCTGCCAGGTCGTGACGTCCGCGACAATCCAGTGCACCGCGTCGCCCGTCGGCCCGAGGCGGCGGCGCGCCGCCTCCAGCGCCGGGGCGGAGAGGTCCAGCACCGTCACGTCGCCATGGCCCCGCGCCAGCAGCGCATCGACGAGCCGCGAGGCGCCGCCGCCGATGTCGATCACCGCGGCAGCCAGCGTCACCCCGGCCGCCGCGATCAACGCCAGCGAGGGGGCCGGATCCTCCTGGAACCAGCTGACCTCCGCCTCGCCCTTGCTGGAATAGACGTTCTCCCAGTGGCCGCTGCGATCCCTGTCCATCCCGGCGGCCTCCATTGCGCGCGATTCAGGCGTGCACGCCGCCCATGGCGCAGACCATCGCCCATTCGGCATCGGTGACCGGCTGGACGGAGAGCCGCGACAGCTTCAGGAGCGCCATCTGCGCGAGCTTCGGCTCGTGCTTGACCGCCTCAAGGCTGACGGGTGTCTTCAGCGGCTTCACCGCCTTGATGTCGACCACCACCCAGGGCTCTCCGGCTTCCGCCGTCGGGTCGGGATAGGCCTCACGGATCACCTCGACGATGCCGACGATCTCCTTGCCCTCGTTGGAATGGTAGAAGAAGCCGCGGTCACCGGCCTTCATGCGCATCAGGTTGAGCTTGGCGGCATGGTTGCGCACGCCGTCCCAGAAGGTCCCCGTCTCGCCCGCATTCACCTGCTGGTCCCAGGACCACTTGAAGGGCTCGGACTTGTAGAGCCAGTGCGCCATTCACTCGCCCTCGATCTTCGGCGCGGTGGAGGCGGTGGGGATGAGCTTGCGGAAGGCGTCGAGCTCGGTGACGAAGCGGTCGAACTCTGCCAGCGTCATGGTCGTCTTGCCGTCGGAGAGTTCGATCACCACGATCGGCTCGCCGCCCGTGCGCCGCTTCATCAGCTTGGCGACCGGGAACACCACCGAATGGGTCAGGTCGAAGGGGTGCGTCTCGGCCACGAGATCGGAGCCCATCGCCTTGGTCGCCGCCTCGACGCCGCGCGCCAGCTTCTCGAAGAAATTGCTCATCGTTGAATTCCGTCCCGTTCGTTCGAACTCATTCCGCCCGCTGTGGACGCGCCATCAGCTGCACGATCGCCTGGTCGACGTCGATGATGCCCCCGAGGACGGCATCGACCGCCTCCGAGATCGGCATGTCGACGCCGGCCTCGCGTGCCTTCTCCACCAGTATCTCGGCCGTCAGCGCGCCTTCTGCAAGCGCCCCCTTTCCCGAGACGAGCTCGAGGCCCTTGCCCTCGCCGAGGGCATGTCCCAGGGCGAAATTGCGCGACTGCACGCTGGCGCAGCTGAGGATGAGGTCGCCGAGCCCCGACAGGCCCATCAGCGTCTGCGGCTTCGCGCCGAAATGCGCCCCGAAGCGCGACAGTTCGGCGAAACCGCGGGCCGTGATCGCCGCCGTCGCGCTCGCCCCCAGCCGGCGGCCGGCGACGATGCCGGCGGCGATGGCAAGGACGTTCTTCGTCGCGCCGCCGATCTCCACGCCACGGATATCGGTGGAGTGATAGAGCCGGAAGCTCGGCGACCCCAGCGCCGCGGCGATCCGCCGCGCCTCCTCCTCCTCACGCGCCGCGACCGTCACGGCGGTCGGCAACCCCATGTCGATGTCGGCGGCAAAGCTCGGGCCCGACAGCACGGCCGGGATCGCCCCGGGCGCTTCCTCTTCGACGATCTCCGACATGAAGCGACCGGTTCCCCGCTCGATGCCCTTCGCACAGATGACAAAGGCCGTGCCCGGGCGGATCGCGGCCGCCGTCGCGCGGGTCACCTCGCGCAGCGCCTGTGCCGGCACGACGGCGAGGATCATCGACGCCCCGGCGGCATCGGCCAGCGACGCCGTCGCGGTGACACGCTCGTGCATCACCGCGCCGGGCAGCCTGCGGGCATTGGTGCGGCGGGTGTTGATCTCGGTTGCGATCGCCTGCTCGCGCGCCCACAGGGTCACCCTCCGACCGGCCCGCGCAGCGACATTGGCGAGCGCCGTGCCAAAGGCACCGGCGCCGAGAACGGCGAGGCTATCGTCCTGAGTCATGCCGCAGCTCCGTTCATGCCTTGGCCCCCAGCCGCCCGGAGCCGATCGTCGCAGCCCCCGCATCGAGCGGCCAGCGGGCGCGCGGCGCGACATCGAGGGGGTCGCTGAGACCCATCTTCAGCCGTTCCGCACCCGCCCATGCGATCATCGCCCCGTTGTCGGTGCACAGCTTCGGCGGCGGCACGACGAGAGGCAAGCCGGCGGCATCGGCCATCTTCTGTAAGACGGCCTTCAGGGTCTGGTTGGCTCCGACGCCGCCGGCCACCACCAGTGCCGTCGGCGCGCCGTGGCGCTCACGGAAAAAGCGGATCGCGACCTTGCAGCGATCCGCCACCATGTCGGCCACCGCCGCCTGGAACGAGGCGCAGATGTCGGCGACGTCCTGATCGGTGAGTCTGCCTGACGCGGCGCGAAGGTCTTCCGCCTTCAACCGCACCGCCGTCTTCAGTCCGGACAGCGAGAAATCGGGTTCCGGCCGACCGGTCAACGGGCGGGGAAAGGCAAAGCGGCGGGCATTGCCCGCCAGGGCGCGGCGCTCGACCTCCGGTCCGCCGGGATAGGGAAGACCGAGGAGTTTCGCCACCTTGTCGAAGGCCTCGCCGATGGCATCGTCGATGGTCGTCCCGAGCTTGGCGTAGTCGCCGACGCCCTTGACGGCGAGAAGCTGCGTGTGACCGCCGGAGACGAGCAGCAGGAGATAGGGAAAGGCGACGTTGTCGGTCAGCCGGGCGGTCAGCGCATGGGCCTCGAGGTGATTGACGGCGACCAGAGGCTTGCCGAGCACCAGCGCCATGGCCTTGGCGGTGGTGAGCCCCACGAGGACGCCGCCGACCAGGCCCGGGCCGCCGGCAGCTGCGACCGCATCGAGTTCGCTTGCGGCGATGCCCGCATCGCGCAAGGCCTGGGCGGTCACACGGTCGACGATCTCGACATGGGCGCGCGCGGCGATCTCCGGCACCACGCCGCCGTAGGGCGCATGCTCCTCGACCTGCGAGCGCACCACGTTGGACAGGATGGTGCCGCGTCCGTCCGAACCGACCCGCACCACGGATGCGGCCGTCTCGTCGCAGGTGGTCTCGATCCCGAGAACCAGCATGACATCCTTTCCCCGTCATCGGCGCGACGGGACTTCCGGTCCGCCGATCCGCCGCTATGATCGCGCGCTTCGCGTATCACCGGACCTTCCCATGGCGCAATCGCCCTTCCTCCGCATCGGCACCCGCGGCTCGGCCCTGGCACTCGCCCAGGCCCATCAGGTGCGCGGCCTCCTCGTCAGGGCGCATGGCGTCGGCGAGGACGACATCGCCGTGGAGGTCATCAAGACCAGCGGCGATGCCATCCAGGACCGCCCGCTGTCGGAGGCCGGCGGCAAGGGCCTCTTCACCAGGGAGATCGAGGAGGCGCTGATCGACGGCCGCATCGATCTCGCCGTGCATTCCTCGAAGGACATGCCCACCACCCTTCCCGAGGGGCTCGGTCTCGTCGCCTTCCTCGAGCGCGAAGACGTGCGCGACGGCTTCATCGGCCGCGCCTCGCCGACCATCGCCGGCCTGCCGCAGGGCGCCGTCATCGGCTCCTCGTCGCTGCGGCGCCAGGCGCAGCTCCGCCGCGAGCGGCCCGATCTGGACGTGATCACCTTCCGCGGCAACGTCCAGACTCGCATGGCGAAGCTGAACGCCGGGGACGTCGCCGGCACCATGCTCGCCATGGCCGGGCTGAAGCGCCTCGGCATCGCCGCCGAGGTCACGGAGATCGTCGCGGTCGATCGCTTCCTGCCGGCCGTCGGACAGGGCGCCATCGGCATCGAGGCGCGCCTCGGCGACC
>CAZPMD010000066.1:0-304 GCA_964587395.1 uncultured Hyphomicrobiales bacterium | reverse complement strand
GATCGACCACCTCGACCAGCGCACCCTCGACCTGCTGGCGCCCCTCGACCACGCCGACACGGCCACGGCCCTCACCGTCGAGCGCGCCTTCCTCGCCGTGCTCGACGGCTCCTGCCGCACGCCCATCGCCGGCCTCGCCACGATCGCGGGCGGCACGCTGTGCTTCACCGGCGAGATCCTGCGTCCCGACGGTAGCGAAAGCCATGTCACCCGACGGGCGGGAGCGCGCGCCGACGCGGTGGCGCTCGGGCGTGATGCCGGCGCCGAGCTCAAGGCCCGCGGCGGCGCCGGCTTCTTCGGCCCC
>CAZPMD010000065.1:9595-23570 GCA_964587395.1 uncultured Hyphomicrobiales bacterium | reverse complement strand
AGGTCGGCCACGAGGTGCCGCTGCTGGTCAACATGCAGCCGGCGGGCGCCTATCTGGGCGAGGAGTATTTCCGCGCCGGTGGCCTGCCGGCGGTGATGAATCAGCTGCTCAAGGCCGGCAAGATCCACGGTGACGCCATCACCGCCAACGGCAAGACCATGGGCGAGAACGTCAAGGATGCGGCGATCACCGACGAGGACGTCATCCGTCCCTTCGACAAGCCGCTGGTGAAGAACGCCGGCTTCATCGTGCTGAAGGGCAACCTGTTCGATTCGGCGATCATGAAGACCAGCGTCATCTCCGCCGATTTTCGCAAGCGCTACCTGTCCAACCCCAAGGACAAGGACGCCTTCGAGGGACGCGCCATCGTCTTCGACGGTCCGGAGGACTATCACCACCGGATCGACGATCCCGCGCTGAAGATCGACGAGACCTGCATCCTCTTCGTGCGCGGCGTCGGGCCGCTCGGCTATCCGGGCTCGGCCGAGGTCGTCAACATGCAGCCGCCGGCGGCCCTGCTGAAGAAGGGCATCCGCGACCTGCCCTGCATCGGCGACGGCCGGCAGTCCGGAACGTCCGGCTCGCCGTCCATCCTCAACGCGTCGCCGGAAGCCGGTGCCAATGGTGGCCTTGCCGTGCTGAAGACCGGTGACCGGGTGCGCATCGACCTGAAGAAGCGCTCGGCCAACATCCTCATCTCGGAAGAGGAGTTCGCGGCGCGCATGGCGGAGCTGAAGGCGAACGGCGGCTACAAGGTGCCGAAGAGCCAGACGCCCTGGCAGGAGATCCAGCGCTCGATGGTGAGCCAGCTCTCCGATGGCATGGTGCTGAAGCCCGCGGTGAAGTACCAGAAGATTGCCCAGAAGCGGGGCATCCCGCGCGACAACCACTGAAGGACCATCGCGTCCGTCGATCCCTGGCATCACCGAAACGCGATTGTCGCGCGGCTCCATCCGCGCGACTTTTGCATCTCGGGCTCAGGGAGATCGTCCCATGGATGTTTCGCCGCAACGCGCTGCCTTCCACCGCCTGCATGAGAGCGGCTGCTTCGTCATTCCCAATCCCTGGGACACCGGCAGCGCGATGATGCTGAAGCACCTCGGCTTCAAGGCGCTTGCAACGACCTCTGCGGGCTTCTCATTCTCGCGCGGCCTGCCCGATGCCGACTGGGCCGTGCCGCGCGACATGGCGCTCGATCATATCGCCGAGATCGTGAGGGCGACCGACCTGCCGGTGAACGCCGATTTCGAGTCGGGCTATGCCCGCGATCCAGACGGGGTGGCGGAGAGCTGCCGGCTCTGCGCGGCGACGGGCGTTGCCGGCCTCTCCATTGAGGATCACGGCGACAGCGCCGAGGAGGTGATCTACCCGTTCGATCTTGCGGTGGATCGCATCCGCGCCGCCGCCGAGGCCCTGAAGGGAACGGGCGTGCTGCTGACGGCGCGCTGCGAGGCGCATCTCTTCGGGCTTCCGGGCGCCCAGGCGACCGTGCTGAAGCGCCTCGTCGCCTATGCCGAGGCCGGCGCCGATGTGCTCTATGCTCCCGGCCTGCGCACGCCCGAACAGATCCGAGAGGTGGCGTCGGCGGTGGCGCCGAGGCCCGTCAACCTGCTGATATCGGCCCCCATCGGCCTCTCCGTCGCCGATGCCGCCGCTCTCGGCGTGCGCCGCATCTCGGTCGGGTCGGCGCTGGCGCGCGCCGCATGGGGCGGCTTCCTCAAGGCCGCGCGGGAACTCGCCGGCGACGGCACGTTCCACGCATTGGCCGAGGCGGAGCCTTTCGGCGCCCTCAACAGCTTCTTCCGCACCCATCATCCGCAGACCTGACCGGAGCCTTGCCTTGACCGCCCCCACATTCGGCTTTCCAGTCGATCCGCATCCGGCTCCGCGTCCGACCCACGTTGTGATGGAAGGCCGGTATTGCCGCCTTCGCCCGCTCGACCCGGCGCGGGACAGCGATGGTCTCTATGCCCTTTCCCATGGCCCCGAGGCCGCCTGGCAGTGGGCCTACCTCTTCACCGGTCCCTATGCCGACAAGGCCGACTTCGACGCCCATGTACGCACCATCGCGGCGGGTACGACCGATCCTGTCTACTGGGCCATCGCCGACAGGGACGACCGCGCCATCGGCTGGCTGTCGCTGATGCGGATCGACACCACCCACCGTGTCATCGAGGTCGGCTCCATCCTCTACACCCCCGCCCTGCAACGCACGCCGGCGGCGACCGAGGCGCAGTTCCTGATGATGCGCTACGTCTTCGAGACGCTCGGCTATCGCCGCTACGAGTGGAAGTGCAACGACCTCAACGTGCCCTCGAAGAAGGCGGCGGTCCGCTTCGGCTTCACCTTCGAGGGGCTGTTCCGCCAGCACATGATCGCCAAGGGCGCCAACCGCGACACCGCCTGGTACTCGATGCTGGACTGCGAATGGCCGCAGCTTCGCCTCGCCTACACGCGCTGGCTGTCTCCGGAGAATTTCGACGCGGAGGGCCGCCAGAAGGTCAGCCTCGGTGCGATGACCGAGAGCCGGGCCGTGGAGGGCGGGCTCGCCCTGCGTCGCGCCACGCTGCGCGACGTGCCCGCCATCAAGGCGCTGAAGGACGTCTGCTACTCGGATAACGAGAAGATCATCGAGGTGGTGTCGCTGCCGCGGATGGTGGACTATGCCGAGGTGATGAACACCCACGAGATCTGGGTGGCGGACGGCGAGGATGGTCTGGTTGCCGCCACCGTCATCGAGCCTGGCGAGGAGGGCGTCGTCTACTCCCTCGCGGTCCACCCCTCTCAGCAGGGCAAGCGCTACGGGGATGCGATCCTGGCCTTTTCGGAGAAGCGGCTTGTGGCGCTCGGCGCCCGCAGGCTGACGCTTTTCACTCACGCCAAGCTGACGCAGCGCATCGCCTGGTACGAGCGGCGGGGGTTCGTCTGCACCTTCGTCGACGTCAAGCCGGACCGGCGCACCCAGCATATGGCGAAGGAGATCGCCTGACCGATCAGCGGAAGGGCTCGGCGCGATGGGCTGACCTGAGGAAGGCCACCGTCGCGACGAGGCCGCCAGCGACACCGACGAGCGTTGCGATCAGCACCGCCTGATCGCCCAGCTTCATGAGGCTGGCGAGGGCCCAGCCGGTCGCTCCACCAGCGCCAACGGCTTCGGAGCCGACGATGATCGTCGCACCGAGCACGTTGATGACGTTGGTCCAGTTGGTCGTTCCGGCGGCGGCCATCGGCAATCCTTCAGTCGCCCATCATTGACAGGCCTCTTGTGGCGTCAAATGGTCGCGGGATCAAGATGCAGCAAGGGGCAAATGCCGTCCCCGTCCTTTCCGGCGTCAGGCGAGCGCGCCCATCACATGACCGAACAGGGCGTTGAACTGCGTCTGGTCGGCCCAGCGGGCCACCACGACCATATCGCTCTCCGGCTCGATCCAGATGATGTTGGAGCCAGCACCGAGGGCGAAGTGGCTCGCCTCCGTGGCATTGGGGAAGCGCGCACGGCCGCGGTTCAGCCACCACAGGAAGCCGTAGTCGGCATTGGTGGGGGAGGGAGTGAGCATCTCGGCAATGTAGGTCTTCGACAGCAGCTGCCGGCCGTTCCATTCGCCCTTGCGGCCGATGAGGAGCCCCAGACGGGCGTGGTCGAGCGCCGAGATGAAGATGCCGCCGCCCCAGTGCGCGCCGCCGGGCACCGACTGGACCTTGCGGCCACCGAGATCGATCCAGGAATTCTCGTAGCCGTGCCACTTCCAGGTATCGGAGGCGCCGATCGGATCCATGATCCGCTCCTTGAGTACCTCCGGCAGGGCGCGTCCGAAGCGCCGCAGAAGGGCGTAGGAGAGCACGTTCACGCGCACGTCGTTGTACTCGTAGAAGGTCCCCGGGGCCTTCAACGTGCGCTTCTCGCCCTTGCGGCTGTTGTCGGCGCCGGCGCCGATCTGGCGGTTGTGGTCGACCTGATCGGACTTGTCGAAGATGACGCCCTCCCATTCGCTCGACTGCTGAAGGAGGTGGCGCCAGGTGATCTGCGCATTGTGCGGGCTGGCGAAATGCGGGCCATCGACGGTCTTCGACACCGGCTCGTCGAGGCGGATCAGGCCGTCGTCGACCGCGATCCCCGCGAGGACGGCGAGATAGCTCTTGGCGATGGAGAAGGTCATGTCGACGCGGGAGACATCGCCCCATGAGGCGACGATCCTGCCGCCCTTCACGATGACGCCCGCCGGTTTGCCGCGCGGGATCACCGGCCCGACGATGGCGCTCCAGGGGCCCGTCTCGTTCCACTCGACGATGCCGACATAGCGCCCGTCCGGATAGTAGAGGCTCATCGGCCAGGGGCTCTCGGCCCTTTCCGCGAAGGCCGTGGCGGCGGCGAGTTTTCCGGCATCGAACCCGGCCTCGGAGGGCGCTGCCGTCTCCCATCCGGAGGCCACGGGGGAGGGGATGAAGGGCGAGGTCATGGCGGGTCCGGGTCTGGCTGAACAGGGCTTTGTCACTGCCATGAAACAGGGGCAGCGAGTAGGGGCGCTGTGGGGAGCGTCACCTGCAGCCAAGGCAGGACCAGTCGACGGAGGCCGGCCCGCGATCGCAATCCGTGTGAGACCGGGACTATTCCGCCGCCAGCTTCACCTCGGGCTTCGGGCCGGAGCGGAACTCGGCGAGCAGGGCCGCCTCCTCCTTCTTCGCCACATCGAGATGGCGCGCCTTGACGTGGCCGAATCCGCGAATCTTCTCCGGGATGCTGGCGAGGCCGACAGCGAGCGCGTGGTTGTCGGGCGTCAGCTTGCCTAAGATCTCGGCGAGGAGCGCCTCGTAGTCCCTGATCAGCTGGCGCTCGGTCTTGCGCTCGTGGGTGTAGCCGAAGATGTCGAAGGCAGTGCCGCGCAGCCCCTTGAGGCTGGCCAGCACCTTGTAGGCGGTCATCATCCAGGGGCCGAAGCTCATCTTGCGCGGCACGCCGGTGGCCGGATCCGGCTTGGCGAGGAGCGGGGGTGCGAGATGGAACTCGAACTTCAGGTCCTGGCCGTCGAACGTCTTCGCCACCTGCTTGAGGAAGTTGCCATCGGTGTAGAGGCGGGCGACCTCGTACTCGTCCTTGTAGGCCATCAGCTTGTAGAGGTAGCGGGCGACGGCCTCGGTCAGGCCCTGCTTGCCGGGCGCCTTGTCGGCCTCGGCCTTCCGCACCGCCTCGACGAGGCCGCGGTAGCGCTCGGCATAGGCGGCGCTCTGGTAGCGGGTGAGCTGGTCGACGCGGCGGGCGATGATCTCCTCCAGCGACGACGACAGCCGCTCGACGCCGCTCGGTGCCGTGATCGGGGCGACCAGCTTCTCGACTGCCTCGCGGTCATGGGCGCAGAGCCGGCCCCAGCGGAAGGCGGTGATGTTCATCTTCACCGCTTCGCCGTTGAGCTCGATCGCCCGCTCGATGGCGGCGGCGGTGAGCGGCAGGCCGCCGATCTGCCAGGCGTAGCCGACGAGAAAGAGGTTGGTGGCGATGGAATTGCCCATCAGGGCGGTGGCGAGGCGCTGGGCGTCGACCAGATGCGTCGTCTCGCGGCTCGCATGGGAGATGATCGCCCGCTTCAGCCGCTCGGAGGGCAGCGAGAAGTTGGCGTCGCGGGTGAACTGGCCCGGCAGGGTCTCCACCGTGTTCACCACCACCTTTGTGGTCGGCTTCATGCCGGCGAGTGATTTCTTGCCGCCGGCGATGACGATGTCGCCGGAGAGCACGAGATCGGCGGAACCCGCATGGACGCGGATGGAGTGGATGTCCTCCGGCACGCGGGCGATGCGCATGTGGGAGAATACCTCGCCGCCCTTCTGGGCGAGGCCGGCCATGTCGATGAGACCGACGCCCTTCTTCTCGAGGTGGCAGGCCATGCCGAGAATGGCGCCGACCGTGACGATGCCCGTGCCGCCGACGCCTTCGATCAGCACGTTGTAGGTGTGCTCGATGGTGGGGATGACCGGCTCCGGCAGGCCGGAGATGTCGGCCTCCACGGCCATGGCGCGGCCCTTCTTCGGTTCTGCGCCGTGCACCGTGACGAAGCTCGGGCAGAAACCCTTCACGCAGGAGAAGTCCTTGTTGCAGGACGACTGGTCGATGGTGCGCTTGCGGCCGAACTCGGTGTCCAGAGGCTGGACCGAGACGCAGTTGGAAACCACGCCACAGTCGCCGCAGCCCTCGCAGACGGCCTCGTTGATGATGACGCGCTTCACCGGGTCGGGGAAGGTGCCGCGCTTGCGGCGGCGGCGCTTCTCGGCGGCGCAGGTCTGGTCGTAGATCAGGACCGAGACGCCTGGCACGCCGGCGAGCTCACGCTGTACCCGGTCGAGGTCGTCGCGGTGGTCGATCGTGGTGGCGGTCGGGAAGGCGATGCCCATTCCGGCATATTTGGTCGGCTCGTCAGTGACGACGGCGATGCGCTCGACGCCCTCGGCGCGCATCTGGGCGGCGATCGCCGGCATGGTCAGCCCGCCCTCGTGGCGCTGGCCGCCCGTCATGGCAACGGCGTCGTTGAAGAGGATCTTGTAGGTGATGTTCACCTTCGAGGCGACGGCGAAGCGCACCGCCAGCGAGCCCGAATGGTTATAGGTGCCGTCGCCGATGTTCTGGAATACGTGGCCGCGCTTCGAGAAGGGCGCTTCGCCCACCCAGTTGGCGCCTTCGCCGCCCATCTGCGTGAAGCCCTCGGTGTTCCGGTCCATCCACAGCGCCATGTAGTGGCAGCCGATGCCGGCATAGGCGCGCATGCCCTGCGGAACGACGGTCGAGGTGTTGTGCGGGCAGCCCGAGCAGAAATAGGGGATGCGGGTGGCGATGACCGGCGTCGTCTTCAGCACCTCCTGGGCGCCCTTCAGCCGGGCGACATTGGCGGCGACCTGATCGTGGTGGCCGACATGCTTCAGGACGCGCTCGCCGATGCAGATGGCGACGTCGTTGGGGTCGAGGGCGCCATGGACCGGGAAGAGCCAGTCGCCTGTCTCGTCCTTCTTGCCGATGACGATGGGCTGGTGGGAATGGCCGTAGAGTTCCTCGCGGACCTGGACCTCGAGCAGCGAGCGCTTCTCCTCCACCACGATGACGAGGTCGAGCCCGGCGACGAAGGACCGCAGCTCCGCCGGGTCGAGCGGCCAGGGGCAGGCGATCTTGAACAGGCGCAGGCCGAGGTCGTTGGCCTTCACCTCGTCGATGCCGAGCTCGTCGAAGGCCTGGCGGACGTCGAGATAGCTCTTGCCGGTGGTGATGATGCCGATCTTCGGCTGGCGGCCGCCGGAGGTGATGATGCGGTTCAGCTTGTTGGCCTTGATGAAGGCCAGGGCGGCGGCGCGCTTGTAGACGTGCAGGCGCATCTCCTGCTCATGCCGGTCGTCGTTCGGACGGATGGAGATGCCGCCCGACGGCATCTGGAAATCGTCGTCGCCGGGCAGGATGATCTTCACGCGATCAACCGATCCGTCGACGACGCCGGTCGATTCCACCGTGTCCTTCATGCATTTGAGCGCCGTCCATACGCCGGCATAGCGCGACATGGCCCAGCCGTAGAGGCCGTAGTCGAGGATCTCCTGCGCCCCTGCGGGGTTCAGGATCGGCATCATCACGTCGACGAAATGGAACTCCGACTGATGCGCGACGGTGGAGGATTCCGCCGTGTGGTCGTCGCCCATGAGGGCGAGCACGCCGCCATGCGGCGAGGTGCCGGCGAGGTTGGCATGGCGGAAGACGTCGCCGGAGCGGTCGACGCCCGGGCCCTTGCCGTACCAGACGCCGAAGACGCCATCGAACTTGCCCTCGCCGCGCATCTCGGCCTGCTGGGTGCCCCAGACGGCGGTGGCGGCCAGGTCCTCGTTCAGGCCGGGTGTGAAGACGACGTCGCTGGCGAGCAGGTTTCGCTGGGCCTTGAAGAAGGCCTGGTCGAGGCCGCCGAGCGGCGAGCCGCGATAGCCGGAGACGAAGCCCGCCGTGTTGAGCCCGGCGCGACGGTCGCGCTCCTTCTGCATCAGGGTGAGGCGGACCAGCGCCTGTACGCCGGTGAGGAAGATGCGTTCCTTCGTCAGGTCGTACTTGTCGTCGAGGGAGACGTCGTCGAAGCGGATGTCATTGGCGAGATCGGCCGATGCGGGGGGGAGCTTCGCCATCGCGCAGTACCTCAAGACCGTGGGCCACTGGTCGGGCCCGATGCCCGGATGTCGCTGACGCCGGCTGGCGGCAGCCTTAGGTCAAGAAGGCTGTCACACTGGAATCGTTCTGTCGATTTCGTTCTCGGCGGACCGGGCGCAAGGAGATTGCGTAACGGGTTGAGCCCACAGGCAAATTTGCTGCGACGCACAATGATCGTTCGCGCCCGCGAGATGGGCAGGGCTGCCTAGCCAAGGCTGACGCCGAGCGTCTTCGCCCAGCCGAGGCCGGCATCCGTGTCGCCGCGCGGGCGGTATTCGGCGCCGACCCAGCCGGCATAGCCCTTGGCATCGAGCGCGTCGAAGATGGCGCGGAAGTTGATCTCGCCCTCGTCCGGCTCGGCGCGGCTCGGCACGGCGACGATCTGGACATGGCCGATGTGAGGCCACCAGGACGCCATGTTAGTCAGAACGTCGCCCTCGGCACAGCCGACGTGGAAGACGTCGAACATGATCTTGACGTTCGGCTTCCCGACGCGGGCGATGATCTCCCCCGCGCCACGGAGGGTCGAATAGAAATAGCCGGGCGCGGCGCGCGGGCTGAGTGGCTCGAGCAGCAGGGTGATGCCGTGCTGCGCCGCCTTGTCGGCGGCGATCGACAGGTTCTCGACGAGGATTCCGGTCGCGGCCGGCTTGTCCGCCGGCTTCACCATGCCGGCCATGGCGTGGATGGCCGTGCCGCCGGCTGCGACCTGCCAGGCGATGGCCTGGTCCATGGCGGCCTGGAACTCCGCCTCGCGTCCGGCCAGCGCGCCGAGGCCGTTCTCGCCCTTCGCGGTGTCGCCCTTCACGGTGTTGACGCCGAGCATGGTGAGGCCGAGGCGGTCGCAGGCGGCGCGCACGGCCTTCGGGTCGGTGTCGTAGGGCCAGTGCATCTCGACGGCACGGAAGCCCGCCTTCGCGGCGGCCTCGATCTGATCGAGGAGCGGCATGCCCTGCCAGAGGAATCCGAGATTGGCGGAAAAGCGCGGCATGGCGTGTCCTATCCCCTGAGTTTGAACGTCGCCTCGAGGTCGGCGATCTCTTGTGAGCCAAGGTGACGCACGGCCATGCCGCGGGTCATCAGGACGAGCCGTGCGGTCTCCTCCAGTTCCTCCATGGCGAAGACGGCGGATTCCAGCGTGGCGCCGGCGACCACAGGCCCGTGATTGCCCAGGAGGATGGAGGGATGACCGGGCGCCTTGGCGCGGATCAGGGGCGCGACATCCGCCGAGCCGGGACGGGTATAAGGCACCACCGGGACGCGGCCGACCCGCATCACGACATAGGGCGTGATCGGCGGGATGGCATTGTCCGGGTCTGTGTCGGCGAGGCAGGAGAGGGCGGTGGCGTGGGTGGAGTGCAGGTGCACCACCGCGCGCGCCGAGGGCCGGGATTCGTAGAAGGCGAAGTGCAGCGGCAGTTCCTTGGTGGGCGGATCGCCGCCGACATGCTTGCCGTCCGCGTCGAGCTTCGACAGGCGGTCTGCATCGAGGAAGCCGAGGCATGAGTTGGTCGGCGTGAAGAGATAGCCGTCGGCGAGGCGGACGCTGAGATTGCCGGACGAGCCGGGGGTCAGGCCGCGTTCGAACAGTGACCTGCCCCAGCGGACGAGACCGTCACGGGCCTTCTGCTCTTCCTCGCTCATGCGTCACCGAGGGCGGCGAGCGCCTTGTCGTAGAAGTCGAGCGCGCCGAAATTGCCGCTCTTGAGGGCGAGGCGGATGGGGCGCGGGCCTTCTGCCGCAAGGGCCGGCACGCCGGGATCGATCTCCGGGCCGATGTGGAAGCGATCCACCTCCAGTGCCGTGACCACGGCGCCCGAGGTCTCGCCACCGCCGACCACGAGGCGGGCGATGCCGGCATCCGCCAGCATGACCGCGAGCTCGCCGAAGAAGCCCTCGATGGCCTCGGCGACCGCATCCTTGCCGTAGCGCTCCTGCGCCGCCTTCACCTCGGCGGGATCGGCCGAGGAATAGACCATCGGCGCGTGGCTGATGCGCTCCATGACGTGGTCGAAGGCCTTCTTTGCCGTCATCGCGCCGCTCATCACGTCGTCGGGCATCACGGCGAGGCCCGGATGCTTTGCAGTGTACGCCTTCACCTGCGCGCGCGACTGGGTGGAGCAGGATCCCGACAGCACGGCCGCGCCGCCCCTGCCGCGGGCGAAACCGGTACCGTGACCGGAGAGCAGGCCATGCTTGCGGAAGTTGTCGGGCAGGCCGAGGGCGATGCCGGAGCCGCCGGTGACGAGCTTCGCGCCCCCGATGGCGCCCCCGATGGCGAGAAGGTCCTCGTCTGCCACCGCATCGACCACGGCGAGCCGGCGGCCGGCTTTGGCTTCCTCGGCGAGCGCGAGCTGGATGGCGTCGAAGCCCTGGCGCACCACGGAGAAGGGGACCAGGCCGACCTCGCCCCTGGTCTGGTGGGCGAGCCAGCGGCGGATGTCCGGGTCCGTCATCGGGGTGAGAGGATGGTTCTGCATCCCGCTCTCGCTGAGCAGCACGCCGTTGACGAAGAGGTGGCCGTTGAACAGCGTCCGGCCCGTCGCCGGGAACACCGGGCAGACGACGGCAACATCGGCGCCGAGCCGTTCGATCAGGGCTTCGGCGACGGGGCCGATATTGCCCTCCCTCGTGGAATCGAAGGTGGAGCAGTACTTGAAGAGGATCTGCGTCGCGCCTTGCGCCAGCAGCCACTCGCAGGCGGCAAGCGACTGGGCAACGGCATCGGCGACGGGGACAGTGCGGCTCTTCAGCGCCACCACGCCCGCCTCGCAGCCAGCCGGGGCCGTCCCGTCCGGGATGCCGACGAACTGCATCGTCGCCATGCCCCCCTTGGCCAGGGTGTTGGCGAGGTCGCTCGCGCCGGTGAAGTCGTCCGCGATGCAGCCGAGAAGCATGGGTCAGCCCTGGGTTCTGTCGTTGTGACTGGTCTAACCGTTTGAACCCGACCCGGCAATTCTTGCCGCGCAGGGCAGGCTTTTCCGCGCCGACCCGGCGGCCGTGCGGAAAATGGCACTGAAATCGCTCGGCTTTTCTCTCTACTGGGCGTGGCCCGCCCCTTGCTGGCGAGAACGTGGATCGTTTTCGGTCGCATGAGGCATTTCGTGGCTGCACCTTCGCCATCCCCCATCAGCACGGCCCAGCAGGCCAGCGTCAGCGCGCGCGCCGGCCAGCAGACGCGCCAGCAGACCGCCACCCAGTCCTTTGCGGAGGCTCTGGAGGCACAGGAGCGCCAGCTCGGCGAGCCCGAGCGTGACAGTCGGGTGTCCCGCGCCCGCCAGCAGCGCCAGCCGACGAAAGCCTCCGGTGAGATCGACACGGCGATCGAGCCCGCCCGCCCGCAGACGGTCTCCGGCCAGCCGGTGAAGGAGCCGGACGACAAGATGAAGGAGACGGCGAAGCCGGCGGTCGAGGATGCGCCGGGGGAGAGCGCTGCCGGCGAGAAGCCGGCCGAGCCGGTCGTGACCACCGACGCCAAGGTCGTGGAGGTCGCCGCGCAACCGACACAGCCGGAGCCGCCAGTGGCCGTGGCAGTGCCGGCGCCCGCCGTCCAGGCTCCGGTCCAGGCCGCCGCCGAAGCCACCGTCGTTGCCTCTGCGGAGGGGGTCGCTGCGATCGGCGCCGCGACCGCGCCCGACACCAAGGTTCCGACGCCCCAGACCGGCGCCGAGACAGAGCCGGATGCCGCGGCCCCGGCCGCCGCGCCGGAGACCGCAGTCAAGCCGGATGCGGCAAAGGCAGCCGCTGCCCTGCCGGCGGAGGCCGTCGTCGGCGAGACCGCCAAGCCTGCCGCGAAGGAGGTCGCCCCGGAGCCGGCTGCGCCGCCCGTTGCGAAGACCGAAGTGGCCGACAAGGCGGTCGCCAAGGCGGATGTCCGGTCTGCCGAGCCAGCCGCCGCCGTCTCACCCGAACCTGCCGCGCGGCCCGCTGCGCCTGAGACCGCGCAGGCAGAGCCCACGACCCAGCCGTCGACGCCGACGCCATCGACGCCATCGACCGCATCGATGCCATCGACCCCGACGGCCGCCGCGAGCCCGACGTCCTTTGGCGCCGAAGTGGCGCAGAAGGTCGCGGCCCAGACCAGTGCGGCCGGATCGGTCGTCCCCGTTCACGGCCTTGCGGTGACCATCGCGGCCCGTGCCAATGCCGGCGCGACGCGGTTCGACATCCGCCTCGATCCCGCCGAGCTCGGCCGCATCGACGTCCAGCTGACGGTCGACCGGGAGGGCCGGGTCAAGTCCAAGCTGGTCGTGGAGAAGCAGGAGACGCTCGAGCTGCTGCAGCGCGACCAGCGCAATCTGGAGCGCGCGCTGTCGCAGGCGGGCGTGCAGACGAGCGAGAACAGCCTCGAATTCTCCCTGAAGGACCCGGGCAGCCAGAACTCCCGCGATCGCCAGCCCGAGGATGGATCCCAACTCCGGCAGGTCGTCATCGAGGACCCCGACACCGTCGCCGCCCTTCAGGCGAGCACCGCCACCTATGCCCGAGCCGCCGCCATGCGTGGCGGCGTCGATATCCGGATCTGAAAGGAAGCGCGAGATGGCCACCACCTCGTCGGTCTCGAACACCGCGACCACGTCGACGACGGCCACGGCCCAGTCGCGTCTGTCGAACAATTTCGACACGTTCCTTCAGCTGCTGACGACGCAGCTGAAGAACCAGGATCCGACCCAGCCGATGGATGCCAACCAGTTCACGCAGCAGCTGGTGCAGTACTCCCAGGTCGAGCAGCAGATCGCGACGAACTCCAAGCTCGACAACATGATCGCCGCCTTCACCGGCAACCAGACGACGACCTCCCTCGGCTATCTCGGCAAGACCGTCACCTATGATGCGAGCACCGTGTCGCCCACCTCCACCGGCGCGACCTGGACCTTCACGCCGACACAGGGCGGCGAGTACACCGTCCGCATCCGTGACTCCAGCGGCGTGGTCGTGCAGGAGAAGAAGGTCACGCTGACGGCCAACCAGTCGAGCGAGTACCAGTGGGACGGCAAGCGCTCGGACGGCCAGTCCATGGGCACGCAGCCCTACACGATGGAGCTCTACAGCGGCACCGGCGCGGCGACGACGCAGGTCGCCGTCACCCACAAGGGCCAGGTCAGCGCCGTCGACATGTCCACCGGAACGCCGCGCGTCACGGTCGGCGCCCTCAACATCCCGCTCGCCCGCATTCTCGGCATCGCCCTCTGACAGCCAGGGATCCGGCCGATGATCGCCTCCGGACGAGAGACGACCGATGCGGGACCGGACCTGTCCCGCCGTGAATCGCTCGCCCGTCAAGTTGAATTTCTTTGTCGTTTCTCATTTAGGCCAAATTTAACAACCTCTCGGTATTCTCCTCGCATGACGTGGTCAGTCGCGTGCGTTGTGTGAGAGTAAGTATGACCGAGCCCATGCGTCCCAGGGTGAAATATGTGATCGGACCGGACGGCAGTCCGCTGACGATCGCTGATCTGCCCCCGCCCGACACCCACCGTTGGGTGATCCGGCGCAAAGCCGAAGTGGTCGCTGCCGTGCGCGGCGGGCTCCTGAGCCTCGAAGAGGCGTGCAAGCGTTACACGCTCACCGTGGAAGAATTCCTCAACTGGCAGGCCTCCATCGACCGACACGGCCTCGCCGGTCTGCGCACGACGCGCATCCAGCAATATCGCCAGTAGACAGCGACATCGCATGACAACGCCGGCCCTGTCGGGAGCCGGCGTTTTCGTGCGTGGCGACAGGTCTGCACTCGGCGCAAGGGCGCGCGGCGCAGGTTCAGGTTCCACACCCCGAGGGCGAGGTTGACGCCGGTCTGGGCCTGGACGGACAGGGGCG
>CAZPMD010000065.1:2229-9585 GCA_964587395.1 uncultured Hyphomicrobiales bacterium | reverse complement strand
TCCACCGACGAGGGCACTGGCGGCAAGCCCCACGGACAGGCTCGCCTGGGCGCAGGCGCCCGAACAGTTGCCGGCAGGGCTGCCTCTGTCAGAGGCGCGTGCCGCGCCACCCTGCCGCGATGCCTTGGCCGGGCCCGCGCGGGGCTGCCGTTGGACGCGGTCGCGCTGATACTATATAACTTCGCTTCCACGAGATCGGACATCGCGCCTTGGCCGCCCATGCTTCTCCCGCCGGTGACCACGCTCACCCGGCTCACGATCACCACCACCGTCACGAGGGCCATCGGGGTGCCGCCGCGAAGCCCGTCTCCGTGCTGTCGGCGCTCACCATGTCGGCTGCGGGTCGTCTGATCGTTGCGGGCAGCCTGGCCGCCGCTCTCTGGCTGCTCGTCCTCTGGGCCATGGTCTGAGACGCCCATGTCCGCCATCCGCATCCGCAACCTGACCCTCGGCTACGACCGGCATCCGGCCGTCCACCATATCGACGGCACGATCGAGCAGGGGGCCATGCTGGCCGTCGTCGGCCCCAACGGCTCCGGCAAGTCGACCCTCCTCAAGGGGCTGGCAGGCGCGCTCAGCCCGCTCAGCGGCACCGTCGAAATGGCTTCCGCCGACCGCCGCGCCATCGCCTATCTGCCGCAGGCGGCCGACATCGACAGGACCTTTCCGATCACCGTCATGGAGATGGTGGCCATGGGACTCTGGCGGCGTGTGGGGCTGTTCGGCGGCCTGTCGAAGGCCGACATCATCACCGTGAAGAATGCCCTCGCTGCCGTCGGTTTGACCGGCTTCGAGGCGCGCGCCATCGGCACGCTGTCGGGAGGCCAGCTCCAGCGCATGCTCTTCGCGCGCCTCCTCGTCCAGGACGCTCAGCTCATCCTTCTGGATGAACCTTTCACCGCCATCGACGCCAAGACCTCGGCCGACCTGCTCGATCTGGTCCGTCGCTGGAACGCCGAGCAGCGGACGGTCGTCGCGGTGCTGCACGACATGGAGACGGTTCGCCAGGCCTTCCCGCAGTCGCTCCTGCTGGCGCGCCGGGCCATCGCCTGGGGCCCGACGGACGAGGTGCTGACGCCCGAGAACCTGCTTGCCGCGCGCCGCATGACGGAAGCCTTCGACGAGAACGCCGGCATCTGCGCCGAAGCAGCGTGAAGGCCGTTTCTCATGTATGACGCCCTGATCGGCCCCTTCGTCGACTACGAGTTCATGCGCCGCGCGCTGGTCGGCGCCATCGCCCTGTCGCTGGGGGGCGCGCCGGTCGGCGTCTTCCTCATGCTGCGCCGCATGTCGCTGATGGGTGACGCCATGGCGCATGCCATCCTTCCGGGCGCGGCGATCGGCTATCTCCTGTTCGGTCTGGCTCTCGTGCCGATGACGGCGGGCGGCATCGTCGCCGGCTTCGCAGTGGCGCTGACGGCCGGCCTCGTCGCCCGCTTCACCGCGCTGAAGGAGGACGCTTCTCTGGCCGCCTTCTACCTGATGTCGCTGGCGCTCGGCGTCATCATCGTGTCGATGCGCGGGTCGAACGTCGACCTTTTCCGGGTGCTGTTCGGCTCTGTCCTGGCGCTCGACGATCCGACGCTGATCCTGCTGGCCGCCATCTCGACGGTGACGATGCTGGCATTGGCCCTTCTGTGGCGGCCGATGGTCCTCGACTGCGTCGATCCCGGTTTCCTGCGCTCGGTCTCGCGCGCGGGCGCGCCATCGCATTTCGTCTTCCTGGCCCTCGTCGTCCTTAATCTGGTAGCCGGTTTCCATGCCCTCGGAACCCTTCTGGCCGTCGGCCTGATGATGCTGCCGGCCATCGCGGCCCAGTTCTGGGGCCGCAACGTGACGGTCCTGACCGCGGTGGCCGTCGCTTTCGGCGTCATGTCGGGCTATGCAGGGTTGGTGTTATCTTATAACATGTCAACACCTTCGGGCCCTTCGATCGTCCTCATGGCGGGGGTGATCTATCTGCTGTCGCTGGTCTTCGGCCCTCACGGTGGCCTCGTTGCCACCTACTGGCCGGCCCGGCACCGCGAGGCCTGAAGTCCTGACCAGAGGACACCTCGCATGATCACGCGCCGCCACGCCGTCTCGGCCCTTCTTTCCGCTCCGTTGTTCACGAACCGGGCCTTCGCCCAGACCGCGACGAGGCTGCCGGTCGTCGCGACCTTCTCGATCCTCGGAGACATCGTCCGGCAGGTGGGGGGCGAGCATGTCTCGGTGACGAGCCTGGTCGGGCAGGATGGCGACGCCCATTCCTACGCGCCGACGCCGGCCGATGCGCGAACGCTGTCGGCGGCCAGGGTGGTGGTGGTCAACGGTCTCGGCTTCGAGGGCTGGATGAGCCGGCTGATCCGCTCATCCGGCACCCGCGCCACCGTGGTGACCGCATCGACCGGCGTTACCCCGATGAAGGCCGCGGGCGGGGACTCGCATGGCCACGGGCACTCCCATGGCGCCAATGATCCGCATGCCTGGCAGGATGTCGGCAATGTGCGACTCTACGTGAAGGCGATCGCCGCCGGCCTGTCGCAGGCGGACCCGGCCCACGCGGAGGCCTTTGCGCGCCATGCCGCCGTCTATGACGCCACCCTCGAGGCGCTCGACAAGGAGATTCGGGCCGCGATCGGCGCCATTCCGCGCGACAAGCGCCGTCTGCTGACCGCACATGACGCCTTCCGCTATTTCGCCAGGGCCTATGAGGTGGATTTCCTGGCGGTCCGCGGGGTGTCCTCGGAGTCCGAGCCTTCGGCCCGCGAGATTGCCGCACTGATCCGGCAGATCCGCCAGGGCAAGGTCACGGCGCTGTTCCTGGAGAATATCTCCGATCCGCGCTCCATCCAGCGCATCTCGGCCGAGACGGGCGCCAGGATCGGCGGCAGGCTCTATTCCGATGCCCTTTCGGAGGCCGGGGGACCCGCCGCGACCTATGTCGACCTGATGCGGCACAATGCGCGGCAGATCGCCGGGGCGCTGGCGCAGGGCTGATCGCCCATTTCGCGCAGCGCTCTGCTCCCCTATATGAGCCCTGATCCTTTCAGGCCGATGGAACAGCCATGACCGAAGCCTCCCCGACCACCGCCGCACTGCAGAAGATTCCGGTCACCGTGCTGACGGGCTATCTCGGCGCGGGCAAGACGACGCTGCTCAACCGCATCCTCACCGAGAACCACGGCCGGAAGTTCGCCGTGATCGTCAACGAATTCGGCGAGATCGGCATCGACAACGACCTCGTCGTCGGCGCCGACGAGGAAGTCTTCGAGATGAACAATGGCTGCATCTGCTGCACCGTGCGCGGCGATCTCATCCGCATCATCGAGGGACTGCTGCGGCGCAAGGGGCGGTTCGACGCGATCATCGTGGAGACGACGGGCCTCGCCGACCCGGCTCCGGTCGCCCAGACCTTTTTCGTCGATGAGGAGGTGGGGGCGAAGACGGCTCTCGATGCGGTGGTGACGGTCGCCGATGCCCGGTGGCTGCTCGACCGGCTCAAGGATGCGCCGGAGGCGAAGAACCAGATCGCCTTCGCCGACGTGATCCTGCTCAACAAGATCGATCTCGTGACTCCCGCTCAGCTGCGCGAGGTCGAGGCGCGCATCCGCGCCATCAATCCCTATGCTGTGCTGCACAAGACGCAGAAGTGTGCCGTGCCGCTGGAGGCCGTGCTCGGACGCGGCGCCTTCGATCTTGAGCGAATCCTGGAGATCGAGCCGGCCTTCCTGCAGAAGGACGACGGCCACCATCATCACGACCACGATCATCATGGCCATGACCACCATCACCATGGCCACGACCACGACCACGACGATGGCCACGATCACGATCACGACCATGCCTGCGGGCCGGGTTGCGACCATCCGAGCCACGGGGGCCTGAAGCACTACCACGACGAACACATGCAGTCGGTGTCGCTGCGCACCGACAAGGCACTCGATCCCGACAAGTTCTTCCCGTGGATTCAGGATCTGACCCAGGTCGAAGGTCCGAAGATCCTGCGTTGCAAGGGCATCGTGGCCTTCAAGGACGACCCCGAGCGCTTTGTGTTCCAGGGCGTCCACATGATCCTCGATGGGGATCACCAGCGCGCCTGGAAGGATGACGAGAAGCGCGAAAGCCGCCTCGTCTTCATCGGGCGCGATCTTCCGATCGACAAGATCCGGAGCGGCTTCGACAAGGTCTCGGCCTGATCGGTTCGTCACGGATCTGGTGCCGCCGCCAGTGGTGCCGGCAGCCAATGCCGGCATTTACGCTGCGTCATGTGACCTTACGTCATTTCGCACGCGATCGCGACGGATATCGACGCGCGAATACGCGTTGCTAACCTGGTATTCACCATTCCGGTCTTAGCTGTGGCTCATCTCAACGGAGAGATGGTCCATGGCCAGGGACATACGTCCGACCGGGCGCGAGGTCTTCTTCGACCCGGCCGACATCATCGTGTCCAAGACGGACACGAAGGGGCGCATCACCTACGCCAACGACGTCTTCCTCGACATTGCCGGCTACTCGGAGGATGAGCTCCTCGGCCAGCCGCACAGCATCATCCGCCATCCTGACATGCCGCGGGCTGTGTTCAAGTTGCTCTGGGATATGCTGTTCCGGGGCGAGGAGGTCTTCGCCTACGTGAAGAACATGGCGAAGAGCGGCGATCACTACTGGGTCTTCGCCCACGTCACCCCCTCCTATGACGCGAGCGGGCAGTTGGTCGCCTTCCATTCGAACCGGCGGGTCCCCAGCCGCTCGGTCATCGATACCATCGCCCCGATCTATGCCGACCTGATCCGCCTCGAGGCGGGCCACCGCAACGGCAAGGAGGCTCTGGCCGCCAGTTCAAAGGCGCTGGCGGACTTCGTCACCTCGAAGAACATGGGTTACGATGAACTTGTCCTCGCTCTCTAGGATCGCCGTCTCCGCCGGCATCGCGGGTGCCGCGGTTCTCGCCAGCCTGATGCTGGTCGCGGCCGGCTCTCCCGAGGCTTCGCGCGCCGCAAGCCTCGTCGCTCTTGCCGCGCTGGCGGGAACCGGCTGGTTCCTCTTGGCGCTCCGACGGGACATCCGCCGCACGGCTGAGGTGCTGGATGCCGTCTCCAGGGGGGATTTCGAGGCCCGGATCCTCCACATCAGGGACCGCGGCGCCGTCGGCCTGCTGATGCAGGCCGCCAACCGGATGATCGACCGCTGTGATGCCTATGTGCGTGAATCGGCTGCCGCCATGCAGGCCGTCCGGGCCAACAAGTATTTCCGCCATATCCGCGAGGAGGGGCTTCACGGCGCCCTCCTTCAGGCCGCCCGCATCATCAACGAAGCGATGGGGACGATCCAGGCCAGGGTCGGCGGCTTTGCCGTCGAGACCGGCAGATTCGAGACGATGATCGCTTCCATCGTCGGCGGTGTCTCGGCCGCCTCGAACGCCATGGGCGAGACGGCGGGGCGGCTCATCCACGGAGCCGGCGAGACCCGCGCGCGCGCCGTGTCGGTGGCAGGGGTGTCGCAGGCCGCGACCGACAGCATGGAGAAGGTGGTGACGGCGACCTCGGAGCTGACGGAATCGGCTCGCAGCGTCGGCGACCAGGTCGGCAGGTCGGCAGAGATCGCCAGGGCGGCGGTCGACAAGGCCTCGCAGGCTTCCGAGACCATCAGCCACATGAGCGAGGCCGGCGAGCGGATCGGCCAGGTGGTCGAGCTCATCACCTCGATCGCCGCCCAGACCAATCTCCTCGCCCTCAACGCGACCATCGAGGCAGCCAGGGCGGGAGAGGCGGGACGCGGCTTTGCCGTCGTCGCCTCCGAGGTGAAGTCGCTGGCAAGCCAGACCGCTGAGGCGACCAGTCAGATCTCGGCTCATATCGCCGACGTGCAGGGCGCGACCCGTGCCGCCGTCGAGGCGATCTCGGAGGTCGGCCGGATCATCGCCGAGGTCGACGAGATCACCCGCGACGTCGCGGCCTCCGTCGAGGCGCAGACCCGCGCCACCCAGGGCATCGCCAGCCACATCGAGCAGGCTGTGGTCGGCATCCGTGGCATCGGCAGCGACATCGAGGGCGTCACCCACAATGCCGCCGAGACCGAGCAACTGGCCGAAACCACCCAGCAGGCCTCGGCCGGCCTCTCGGACCAGGCCGGGCGCCTCGCGGCCGAGGTGCATGATTTCGTCGGCACCCTTCGCCGCGGCCCGATGGACCATCGGCGCGACGCGGCCTGACACCAGGCATCGTCTGGTAGAGCCGCAGTGGTCAGGAACAGAGCTCGATTCCTCGTGCCGCTCCACGCGGAAGGTCGTCCAGCCGGGCGGACCGACGACCTTTCCGGTCAGAAGACGGCCCGAGCGGTCGAACTGGCTCGATAAGGCGAAGGGAACATAGCCCGCTGGCCACGGAGCGGGCCTGCCCGCTCCGCATCTGCCCCCGAATGGTCACAGTTGCCGCTGGAACAGGCTGGACCGCCCCACGTTGATCACACGACGGCCAGTTCCACTCTCACCGAGAGGACGAGCGCCGATTTCCCCCAAGTCGGCCTAGGGACCCAAGTCACCTTTCGGCCCTCGCAACGGAGACGATCCGATGAAGAAGATTCTCATGGCTTCGGCCATCGCCCTTGCCGCCAGCACCGCCGCCTATGCCCAGACGGGTGGCAGCGCCCCGGGTGGCCGCCCGGACGCCAACGCTCCCCGCAACACCGGCAACATCAATGCCGTGAACATGGAGCAGCAGCGCATGATCCGGACGTACTGGCAGTCCCAGCGTCCCGCCGCCACCGTCCTGCCGAACGGCATGGTGGTATCGGGCGGCACTGTTCTCCCGCAGAACATCGAGCTGCGCACGTTCCCGGCCGATGTCGGCATGACCGAGTACCGCTACATCGTGGTCGGCCAGAACCTCTACCTGGTCAACCCGTCGGATCGTAAGGTCGTCCAGGTCATCCAGTAACGACTTTCCGTCTGGCACAGCAGCAGACAGCGCCCGGCCTCGTGCCGGGCGTTTTTTTGCGGGTCACTCGACTTTCCAGGGGAAGGTCCATGTCTCGGTGAGTGCCTTGTTGCCGGTGCGCAGGAAGGCCCTGAGATCGGCCGTCTGGCCGGCTTCGCCCACCACGTCGATCCCGGCACGGAAGCCGCGGGTCTGCGGGTTTGGCACGAGGAAGGTGCGGGTGATGCGGGCGTTGGTCGCCGAGGGCACAACCTGGACCGTATCCGGCTGGGCGAAGTGATAGTCGAGTTCTCCGCCGACGAAATCGACGATGAACCGCGTCGAATTGGCCGGTGCCTGCTCCCCCGAACCGAGGGCGACGGGCTTGGTGCGATAGGTGTTGAGGGCGAAGCCGCCAGGGTGGAGGCGGCTTTCGAACCGAGGCGTTCCAGCACGGAGC
>CAZPMD010000065.1:0-2219 GCA_964587395.1 uncultured Hyphomicrobiales bacterium | reverse complement strand
CTCGTTCATGGTCGAGACGAGGCGGTAGGCGAAGGTCAGCGTCTGGCCCTGTTCGACCGGGCGGTTCGGCACCCAGTAGGCGACGATGTTGTCGTTCGTCTCGTCGGTGGTCGGCAGTTCCACCAGTTCGACGCGCCCCTCGGTGAATCCCTCGCGCGGCTCGACCCAGTAGCTCGGCCTCAGTTCGTAGGACAGGTCGATGTCCTGATAGTGCTCGAAGATACGGTCGCGCTGCATCAGGCCGAAGCCGCGCACCTGACGGTCGGCGAACTGCGACACCTCCACCTGGCGCGGATTGCGCAAGGGGCGCCACAGCCACTCGCCGGTGTCGGAATGGATCAGCAGTCCGTCGGAATCGTGCAGTTCCGGCCGGTAGTCGCCGAAATCGCGGCGGTCGTTCTCGGCGTAGAAGAACATGGAGGTGAGCGGCGCGACGCCGAGCTTCGGGATGGCGCGGCGCGGAAAGAGCGTGCAGCGGACGTCGAGCACTGTTTCCTGGGCCGGGAACACCGTGAACTGGAAGGCCCCGGTCAGGCTCTCGCCATCCAGGAGCGCATAGATCCGGCAGGACTGGGCCTCGGCCTGCGGCGTTTCGACCCAGAACTCGCGAAAGACCGGAAATTCCTCCTGGCCGGGCCCGGCCGTGTTGATGGCGATACCGCGCGCCGACAGACCGTATTTCTGGCCGCGCCCGAGGAAGCGGAAATAGCTGGCGCCGAGGAAGGAGATCAGCTCGTCATGGACGCGCGGATCGTTCAGCGGGTGGTGGATGCGGAAGCCGGCGAAGCCGAGATCGACGGGAAGCGGGCGATCGAAGCGGTTGCGGCCGTAGTCGAACAGCGCCGCGGCATAGGGGATCGGCGTGGCGATTCCCTCGCGGATGACGTTCACCACCACCGGCGTGCGGTAGATGAAGCCGAGATGGAACATCTGCATGCGGAAAGGACCGCCGCCCTGCTGCAAGAGCGAGCGTTCCGGGCGAAATCGCAGGTCGCGGTACTGGTCGAAATTCATGCCCGTCAGGGCCGCCGGGAGGTCGGGGCGCGGCGCCTCGTAGGGCAGGCCGGCGAGATCGCGGGCGCGACGCAGGACATCCTCGAAGGCAAAGCGCGACTGAGGCTGCGGGGTTGTCGGCTGGGCCGGCTGCTGACCGTTCTGCGGCTGCTGCGCCTGCGCCAGGGCTGGCCAGGCAAGGCCGGCTGCGGCGATCAGCTTCAGGGCGTCGCGGCGGGCGAATGACGGCAGGCGCATGATGCCTCTGGGTACCTGGATACACGCTGCCAAAGGGCAGATCGGGGGACATGCGGCCTTCCCGCGCGCGCCGTCAAGAGGGTGGCCGGGAGCGATCGAATCCGGCGGTGCATCGCTGTCCACCGCGCGGCCGGCTTGCAGGGGCCGCGGCGCCTTGCCAGTGTGCGCCGCCATCAACGGGAGAAGCGCGCATGGCGCCGAGGGACCTTCTGGACATGACCGGCCGAGTCGCGCTGGTGACCGGTGCGGGCACCGGGCTCGGCGCGCGCTTCTGCATGGCGCTCGCAGAACATGGCGCCGCCGTCGTCGCGGTCGCTCGCCGGGCCGAGAAGGTGGAAGGCGTCGCCGCGGCGATCCGCAAGGCCGGTGGCCAGGCGATCGCCGTCTCGGGCGACGTGACCGACACGGCCTCGATCAGGTCCGCCTTTGATGCGGCAGAGAAGGTGTTCGGGACCGTGGATGCGGTCGTCGCCAATGCCGGCATCGCCGTGCCGGGCCGTGCCGCCGAGATTTCCGACGAGGACTGGCGCAAGACCATGGCCACCAACCTCGACGGCGTTTTCTACACGGCGCGCGAGGCGGCCCAGCGCCTCCTCAAGGCCGGCAAGCACGGCTCGATCGTCAACATCGCCTCGATCCTCGGCTACGGCGTCGGCAAGGGCAACGCGTCCTATGCGGTCTCCAAGGCCGCGGTCATCCAGATGACGCAGGCCCTGGCGCTGGAATGGGCTTTCAAGGGCATCCGGGTGAATGCCATCGCGCCCGGCTATGTCGTCACCGACATCAACCGGGACTATCTCGCCGGCAAGGGCGCGGAGATGACCAAGGACATCCCCGTCGGCCGTTTCGGCCGGGAGGAGGATCTCGACGGCGCGCTGCTGCTGCTGCTGTCGGAGGCCGGCGCCTTCATGACCGGCACCACCATCACCGTGGACGGCGGCCAGCGCATCGGCCTGCGCGGCTCCTGA
>CAZPMD010000064.1:18422-24199 GCA_964587395.1 uncultured Hyphomicrobiales bacterium | reverse complement strand
CCTCGCGGGCCGAGCCCGCCGTGTCCGCCGCCACGATCGGCTTCAGGCCGAGCTTGCGGATGATCTGGCGGCACTGGCCGAGCCCCATGATGTGGCTGCGCGCGGTCTTGATCGTACCGAGCGAGGCGCCCTTGATCGCCATCAGCTGGAAGCGGATGGGCAGGAAGAACTCGCCGATGATGTTGAGACCGGCGGTCGGCAGCAGGTGATGCACGTCGCCGACGCGACCCGCGATGGAGTTCTCGATCGGGATCATGCCGAGGTCCGCGTCACCGTTCAGGATGGCGGCGAAGGCGTCCTCGAAGCTGGGGCAGGGCACCACCTCGGCATCGGGGAACACGGCCTTGGAGGCCTGGTGCGAGAAGGCGCTGAGTTCGCCCTGAAAGGCGACGCGCTTGGGCGCGAGGATCATGGGAGCATCACTCCGGGATGGGGCGGGTTATGTAGCCGATCGGTCAGGTCTTGGCGATGAGGGCGCGCGCCCTTTCGAGATCGGCCGGGGTGTCGACGCCGAGCGGCACCGCCTCGACCACCGCGACGTCGATGCGCATGCCGTTCTCCAGCGCGCGCAACTGCTCCAGCCGCTCGCGCTTCTCCAACGGCGCGGGAGGCAGGGAGACGAAGCGTTCGAGTGCGGCGCGGCGATAGGTGTAGAGGCCGATGTGATGGTAGAGCGGGCCCTCGCCGGTCGGGGCGGTTGCTCGGGTGAAATAGAGCGCGCGCAGGCGCGTCTCCGACAGCGGCGTGCCGACCACCTTGACCACGTTGGGGTTGGTGATCTCCTCCTGCCGGGTGATGACGGCCGTCAGCGTGCCGATGTCGACGGCGGGGTCGTCAAGGAGATCGGCGGCGGCCCTGACGATCGAGGGTTCGATGGTCGGCAGGTCGCCCTGGACGTTGACAATGCGGCTGAAGCGCTTTTCGGGATCAACCAGATCGACCGCCTCCTGGATGCGGTCGGAGCCGGTCGGATGATCGGCGCGGGTCATCACGGCCCGGCCGCCGGCGGCCTCGACAGCGGACAGGATGTCCTGCGAATCCGTCGCCACCACCACCGGCCCGAGCCCTGCCGCTTCCGCACGTCGCATGACATGGACGATCATCGGCGTTCCGCCGATATCGGCGAGAGGCTTGCCGGGAAGGCGCGAGGCGCTCATGCGGGCGGGAACAAGGACGATCGAGGCGGTCATATGGGGCCGGATGCGCGCGAAAGAGCCAGTTTGGAGGCGGCAAAAAGTAGCATGTGAGACGCGTGCATATACGGGTTGCCTCGCAGGGCGCAAATTGGATAGTGTCCGCGCCAAATCGGCCGGGCAAAAATCGCGTTTCCCCCACGCACCGTCGTCAAGCGCGCCGCCGATCGCTGGAGCTGGTCCCGATGGACGGATTCGAATTCAACAAGGTCATGATGGCCCTTCTGCTGGTCGGAACGGGAACGCTGGGCGGAAGCCTGCTGGCGGGCGAGCTGTTCCGGCCGGCCAAGCCGGCGAAGCCCGGCTATGAAGTGGCGGTCGCTCCGGCCGGCGGCCAGCAGGCGGCGCCCGCTGCTGCTGCGCCCACGAAGTCGATGGCGGAGGTCTTCGCCTCGGCCAATGCGGCGAATGGCCCGGCCGTCTTCCGCCAGTGCGCCACCTGCCACACCATCAACAAGGGCGGCGCCAACGGCGCCGGGCCGAATCTCCATGGCGTCGTCGGTCGCAATCACGGCGCCGTCGCGGGCTTCAACTACTCGGCCGCCATGAAGGCCAAGGCGAGCGAGCCCTGGACCCTGGAGCAGATGTACGCCTTCATCACCAACCCGCGTGCCGCGCTGCCGGGCACGTCGATGGCATTTGCCGGCATTCGGTCCGAGCAGCAGCGTGCCGATCTGATCGCCTATCTGCGCGAGCAGTCGGACAGCCCGGTCGCCGTTCCGAAGTAATCGCGACTTCCCGCGGGTGAAATGGGCCGGGCCTATGCCCGGCCTTTTTCGTATCTGGACCTCGCCATGTTCAAGGTCGGCTTTCACGACGGACTGGCTGTCGACCCAAGCCGGCCGAACTGGTCGGGGGATGGTCCGCGGCCGCTGCGATGGTCGACGTGGTACCCGGCGGTCGAGGGTGCGGCCGTGAGTTCGTTCGGCGTGCCGCCGGCGGCCCCTCTCTTCTGGATGGGATCCGTCGCGCCGGGTGCCGATCTCAGTCCGGCCGCGCCGCACTATCCTGTGGTTCTCCTGTCGCACGGCACGGGTGGGACGGCCGCCACCCTCGGCTGGCTCGCCTGCCGCCTCGCCGCGGCCGGCTTCGTGGTGATCGGTGTCGACCATCACGGCAACACCGCATCGGAACCCTATCGGCCGGAGGCCTTCTTGTGCTGGTGGGACCGGCCGCTTGACCTCACCGCGATCCTCGACCTGCTGGCGGCCGACCCGCGGTTCGCGGGGCGCCTCGACCTCGACCGCGTCGCAGCGGTGGGCTTCTCGCTCGGTGGCTACACGGTGCTGTCGCTCGCCGGCGCCATCACCGACGTGCAGCTGTTCACGGACTGGGCCGCAGAAGGTCCGGTCCCCGGTGGGCCACGCGAATTTCCCGACATCGCCGATCGTGTTGCCCCGCTGCTGAAGAGCAGCGCCACCTTTCGCGCGGCGTGGGAGCGCCAGTCCGAGCCGCAGGGCGATGCACGGGTCGCCAGCGTGGTCGCACTCGCGCCCGCCCCGCCGGTGCGCGGGTTCCGCGAGGCGAGCCTGCGCGGGTTGAGCCACGTCGCCGTCACCATCGCCACCGGCGAGGCAGACGTCGAGGCTCCGTTCGAGGCCTGTTCAGCCTGGCTGCAGAGCCTGCTACCGAATTGCACCCTCTGCTCACTCGGAGCGGCCGTCGGCCACTACCAGTTGCTGGGCGAAGGCACGGCGCTGGGGCTTCGGGTGATGCCGGACATCTTCGGCGATCCCCCGGGGGTCGACCGTCGGGCCGTTCATGCGGCGGCGTCCCGGATCGTCCTCGATGCCCTGCAGGGGGATGTGCCACCCGGTCCGGCACCGAAATCTCGCTCATGACAGCGGCGCCACAACACATTATCCTTGCCGAGTCGCATTTTTGCCACGCTTGGCGCATTTGGAACGGGTGAGGCTCGCCTCTTCCCTCCTTTCAAGGATTGTCATGCCGACCATCGCTCTCGTCGACGACGACCGGAACATCCTGACCTCGGTCGCCATCGCGCTCGAAGCCGAAGGCTACCGGATCGTCACCTACAATGACGGCGCCTCGGCGCTCGACGGTTTCAAGCAGACGCCACCCGACCTGGCGATCCTCGACATCAAGATGCCGCGCATGGACGGCATGGAACTGCTGCGCCGGCTGCGCCAGAAGACGGATATGCCCGTCATCTTCCTCACCTCCAAGGACGAGGAGATCGACGAACTCTTCGGCCTGAAGATGGGCGCCGACGACTTCATCCGCAAACCCTTCTCCCAGCGGCTCCTGGTCGAGAGGGTCAAGGCCGTGCTGCGCCGCGCCGCCGCCAAGGATCCGGCCGCCGACGCCAAGTCCGATGCCAAGGTGCTGGAGCGCGGCAAGCTGCGCATGGATCCGGAGCGCCATACCTGCACCTGGGACGGCCAGCCGGTGACGCTGACGGTGACGGAATTCCTCATCCTGCAGGCGCTCGCCCAGCGTCCGGGCGTCGTGAAGAGCCGCAATGCCCTGATGGACGCAGCCTATGACGATCAGGTCTATGTTGATGATCGCACCATCGACAGCCACATCAAGCGGCTGCGCAAGAAGTTCAAGGTGGTCGACGACGACTTCGAGATGATCGAAACGCTTTACGGCGTCGGTTACCGCTTCAAGGAGTGAGGCTCGCGCGAGCCTTCCCAGAACCATGCTGGACCGAACCCAGGACGACACCGCAGCTGAGGGAGTGGCGGCGCCCCGGCCTCCCGCGCGGGCCGTCCGGCCGTGGACCCAGTTTGGACGCGTCATGGCGCGGCTTGGCCGCGCCGTCGTCAACCGCTCCTTCTCCAGCCTCACCCGCCGCATCGTCCTGCTCAATCTCGTCGGGCTGGTGGCGCTGGTCTCGGGCATCCTGTGGCTGTCGCAGTTCCGCGCCGGCCTGATCGAATCCCGCCAGCAGAGCCTTCTCGTGCAGGGCGAGATCATCGCAGGCGCCATCGCCGCCTCGGCTGCCGTCGACGGATCCGTCATCCCCATCGATCCCGACAAGCTGTTCGAACTGCAGCTGGGCGGCACCGGATCGGCGATCGACGATCCGGCCGCGCTGCTCGAGTTCCCGATCAATCCGGAAAGGGTGGCGCCCGTCCTCAGGCGCCTGACCGGGCCGACCGAGACGCAGGCGCGCATCTATGACCGTGAGGGCAACCTGATCCTCGACAGCCGCAACCTCTATGGTCGCGGCGATATCCAGACCCTCGACCTGCCGCCGATCGGCACCAAGCCGCCCTTCTACGAGAAATGGTGGAACGAGATCCGCCGGTTCCTGCGCGGCGGCGGCAACTTCCCCATCTACCGCGACTTCGGCATGCGCGATGGACGCAGCTACCCGGAAGTCGCCCAGGCGCTGAACGGGCAGAAGGTCAGCATGGTCCGGGTCAACGACCGCGGCGAACTGATCGTCTCGGTCGCCATTCCGGTCCAGCGCTTTCGCGGCGTGCTCGGCGTGCTCCTGCTCAACACCCAGGGCGGCGAGATCGACGCCGTGCTCGATGCCGAGCGGTTCCAGGTGCTTCGCGTCTTCCTCGTCGCGGCGCTGGTGATGATCGTCCTGTCGATCCTGATGGCGCGCACCATCGCGGGCCCTGTCCGCAAGCTGGCCGAGGGCGCCGATCAGGTGCGCCGGCGCCATCGTTCCCGCGAGGAGATCCCCGACTTCAGCCAGCGCCGCGACGAGATCGGCCATCTGTCGCGCTCGCTGCGCGACATGACGGATGCGCTCTACGCCCGCATCGAGGCTATCGAGAGGTTCGCGGCCGACGTGGCGCATGAACTGAAGAACCCGCTGACCTCCCTGCGCTCGGCGGTGGAGACGCTGCCGCTTGCGAAGACGGACAGCTCAAGGAGCCGGCTTCTGGAGGTGATCCAGCATGACGTGAAGCGTCTCGACCGGCTGATCACCGACATTTCCGATGCCAGCCGCCTCGACGCCGAACTGCAGCGGCAGGAGTCGACACGGGTCGATCTCTCCCGGCTGCTCGGCACTATCGTCACCATCGCCAACGAGGTCCGCAAGGACGGCGACGTGCCGGTGCGCCTCGCCTTCGAGGGGGGAAAGGCGACCGAGTTCGCCGTGCCGGGCCATGACAGCCGCATCAGCCAGGTCTTCACCAACCTCATCGACAATGCGCGGTCGTTCTCGCCGACGACGGGCGAGGTGCGCGTCACGGCCCGCAAGCTGAAGGGGATGATCGAGGTCACCGTCGACGACGACGGCCCCGGCATTCGCGAGGATGCGCTGCAGCGGATCTTCGAGCGCTTCTACACCGACCGCCCGCACCAGGACTACGGTCAGAACTCCGGCCTCGGCCTGTCCATTTCCAAGCAGATCATCGAGGCGCATGGCGGCAGCATATGGGCCGAGAACCGCATGGGTCCGCCCGGCCCCGACGGCGAGCCGACGGTGCGCGGCGCGCGCTTCGTCGTCCGCCTTCCGGCCAGCTGAGGCGGGCAGGCCATGGCGAGCATCCACGCGTCCGCCGTGCTCGTCGGGCCGCGTGCGGTCCTGATCCGCGGTCCCTCCGGCTCCGGCAAGAGCGCTCTCGTCCATGCCCTGCTCGCCGCCGCCCG
>CAZPMD010000064.1:18127-18412 GCA_964587395.1 uncultured Hyphomicrobiales bacterium | reverse complement strand
CCGCCCGCTGCGGGCGCCTGGCCTTTGCGCGGCTCGTCGCCGACGACCGCGTGATCCTGTCGGTGCATCATGGGCGATTGGTTGCGCGGGCACCCGGTTCCATCGCCGGGCTCGCCGAACAACGGGGCGGCGGCCTTGTCCGCATGCCGCACGAGCCGCAGGCGGTGGTGGGCTGGGTCGTCGATCTCCACGCGCCCGATGCCGCGCGGATGCCGGAGGAGACGGCGGCTCGCGCCGTCATCGACGGCGTCGTCATCGACGCCCCCAGTCGTCCTACGACCGGCA
>CAZPMD010000064.1:10894-18117 GCA_964587395.1 uncultured Hyphomicrobiales bacterium | reverse complement strand
ATTCCGGTGGCCCCGGGCGTGGCGGCGCTGCCCCTGGTGCTGGCGGCGATCGGGGAGGGAGCATGACGCATCCCGTGCCAGATGGCGCCGTGCGCGCCGCGGCCGTCCTGGCGATCGGGCTCGCCCTGGCCGGCCTGACGGTCTGGCCGGGGTCTGTGCCGGGGCTGCATGGCGACGAGGCCTGGAGTCTGCTGCGGATCGACGATATCATGGCGGGCAGGCATCGCCTGGACGGGATGAACCGCTATACCGGTGTGCTCCACCACTACCTGTCGCTGCCGCTGACCGCGCTGCTGGGGCCCATTCCACCGGCGCTGCGCCTTACCGGTGCGATTCTCAACGTCCTCGCCCTCCTCGCCCTCTTCGCGCTCCTCGCCCGACTCGATGCCGACCGGCCGCTGGTGCGCTTTTGGACGCCGTTGCTGGTCGTGACCTCGGCGAATTTCGTCATCCAGTCGCGCTTCGCGATCGAGGTGACCATGCTGATGCCGCTGCTGGTCTTTGCAGCGGGGGCCCTGCTGGTGCGTGCGGCGACGCCATCCTCCAGGCCCGCATGATCCCGCTGGCCGGCCCGGCGCGCGCGGCGGGCGCCGTCGTCGCCGGCGTGCTGCTCGGCCTTTCCGTCTACAGTCACCTTCTGGCCGCGGCCGTCGTCGGCGGGCTCGGCCTCGGTGCGCTGGCCGCCTTCGGCTGGAGGGTGGTGATCCATCCCGTCGCTCTCTGGCTGGCGGCCGGTGTCCTCGCCGGTTGCGTCCCCCGACTCGTGTCGCTCGTCCTGGCCGTCCGGGAGCCGAAGCCTGAGAGCCTCGCCGCCGCCGTCCCGGCTCGTGCCACCGGTATCGACACGGCGGCCGTCTGGGGGGCCGTCCTCGGCTATCTAGGCGATTTCGCCTATCTCCCCGTGTTCGTCGGACGGCTCATGGACGGCGATCTCCTGTTCCTGCGAACCACCGGGCAGTTGGTCCTGGCCGTCCTGCCCTTTATGTCGCTGTCGCTGGCCGCCTTCGGCGCCATGGCGCTCTTGCGGCGGCCATGGACCATTGGCCGGGTCGACCGGGGCCTGATCGTCGCCTTCCTGGCGAGTCTCGTCCTGACCTTCATCATCACTCCGCAACTCTCGCTGCGATATTTTGCGCTGCACGCCACGGTCGCGATCTACCTTCTGGTGCGTTTGGTGGCGGCCTGGAGCGAGGCCGGCGCGGGGCGGCGGATCGTCGCCCATGCCCTCCTGGGGACGCTCGCCATCGCTCAGGCGGCTTACGTCACGACCAATTATCTCGTGGCGTTTCGCCGCACCGGAGGGCTGGAGACGACGTTCCAGATCGGGTTCCGCCTGCGCGAGACGAGCAGCCACTTCGTCCGCTCCGATGGCCTCTACCGCGACCTCGGCGCGGCCGGGATACGGGAGGTCTATGGCAACGATCTACTGGCCTGGTCGCTCGCCGCCTATGACCTTCCCCACCGGACAATCGCCGGGCGCTCCATCGGCGGCGGACAATGGCCACCGCAGCCGGCGCAACCCGCCAGCGCCGCGATCGTGTTCTTCGCGTCGGAGACGATGCCTGACGGGCGGATTGCCGGCGACGCCTCCGGTCTCCTCGTCGGCGGCCAGACGTTCGTCCGCGCCGCCGGTTTCGATCCGCGCTTCGCGGTGTTCCGCTGGACCGGCCCGAAGGCGTCCACCCCCTAGGTTGCATCGCAACAGAATCGTCGCAACTGCGGCGTCGGGGGCCTTGCGCTCACCGGTCACATGGTGATCATATCCGCCTCTTTGTCGATCTGGCGCGTCTTGAGGGATGCGCGGAGTGCCTGATGATCGGTCTCGTCATCGTGACGCACGGCCTGCTGGCCGTCGAATTCAGACATGCCATGGAACATGTGGTGGGTCCCCAGAATCAGGTGGAGACCATCGCCATTGGTCCGAGCGACGACATGGACCAGCGCCGCCGCGACATCATCGCCGCGGTGGAGAAGGTCGATTCCGGCGATGGCGTCGCCGTGCTCACCGACATGTTCGGCGGCACGCCGTCCAACCTCGCCATCTCGGTGATGAGCGGCCGCCCCGTGGAGGTGATCGCCGGGATCAACCTTCCCATGCTGGTGAAGCTCGCCACGGTCAGGTCGGAGAAGCCGCTGGCCGAAGCGGTCCTCCACGCCCAGGAGGCGGGCCGCAAGTACATCAACATTGCCAGCCGCGTCCTCGCGGGTCATTGAGATCGGGGAGATCCGGTGTCTAGAATGACGGCAGTTCGCCGCCTTTCAGGGCATGTCCTTCGGCAGACGCTGCGGATGGGCGAGGGGAGGACGTGTCGCCATGTCGGATGATGAGGTCGGTTGTCCTCCGGAAGCGCCGGCCCGCGACGGCGAGATCGTCCGCGAGTTGCCCATCCTCAACAAGCGTGGCCTGCATGCGCGCGCCTCTGCCAAGTTCGTGGCCTGCGCCGACCGGTTCGATGCCGCCATCAAGGTGTCGCGCTGCGGCGAAACGGTCGATGCCAGTTCCATCATGGGTCTGATGATGCTGGCTGCCGGCATCGGCACCTCCATCACCCTGCGGGCGAGCGGCGCCGAGGCCGAAGCTGCGGTCGATGCCCTCTCCGCGCTGGTCGCCGACCGGTTCGGCGAGGGGGAATAGGTCGCAGGCGAACGCCGCTTGCCGGTATCCTGCTCCCATGCCATGAGGCTCGCGATGAGCAACACAACCGACCCCACCTCCCCGTCCGAACGCTTCGAGCGCGGCCTCGAGAAGGGGCTGTTCGCCAGCCGATGGCTGATGGCGCCGTTCTATGTGGGGCTGATGATCGGCCTGCTGGCGTTGATGGTCGTCTTTATTCGAGACCTTGTCGGCTTCATCATCAAGGTGCCGACGGCCAAGGAATCCGATGTCATCCTCGGGGTCCTGACGCTGATCGACCTGTCATTGGCGGGCAATCTCGTCATCATGGTCGTATTCTCGGGCTACGAGAACTTCGTCTCCAAGATGGAGCACATCACCAGCAGGGACCGGCCGGAGTGGATGGGCTCGATCGATTTCTCCGCCCTCAAGCTGAAGCTGCTCGCCTCGATCGTCGCGATCTCCGCCATCCATCTGCTCAAGGGCTTCATGAATGTCGGCTCCATGAGCGACCGCGAGATGATGTGGCTGTTGGCAATCCACGTCACCTTCGTCGTCTCCGGCGTCATGCTGGCATTGACAGACCGGCTCGCCGGATCGTCCAAGTGATGGCCGACTGGCGGTCCTTCTGGGATGGCGAGCACGCCATCTATGTCAGCGACCGCCACAAGGCGGTGCACTATCAGGCCATCGCCGACGGCATCCTCGCCCACGTCGCGGCGGCCGGACTCGGTGCCGACGCCGTGGTCCTCGACTACGCCTGCGGCGAGGCGCTGGAGACGCCCCGCGTCGCCGCCGCGGTCGGACGGCTGGTGCTGTGCGACGGAGCGCCTTCGGTCGTGGCCAGGCTGCGGGAGCGGTTCGGAAACCTCGCCAACGTCGCCTTCGCCCTGCCGGAGGACCTCGATTCGGCGCTGGCGGACGGGTCGGCCGACCTCATCGTCGTCTCCTCGCTGATCCAGTATCTTTCGCGGGAGGATCTGGCGGCCCTGCTGGACCGCTTCCGGGCCAAACTGAAGCCGGCGGGCCGGCTGGTCATCGCCGATGTCATCCCGCCCGATGCCGGCATGGTCGCCGACGTTGCCTCGCTGCTGCGCAATGCACTGAAGCACGGCTATCTGCCCGCCGCGCTGATGGGGCTGGTGGCCACCGCCGTCTCGCCCTACCGCAAGCTGCGCGCCGAGATCGGCCTCGCCACCTACAGCGAGGCCGAGATGATCGGCCTCATGGCCGGGCACGGTTTCACGACGACGCGCTATCGTCCCAATCTCGGACTGACGCCGCACCGCATGACCTTCATCGGCATCCCGGCGGTTTGACTCGCCCAAGCGATTTCGGCATACCGATCACTCCGTTCTTTGAAGCGAACGCCAGTGTGACGGTGGCCCCATGAATCCGATCTTCGCCAACCTGCCCACCACCGTCTTCGAGGTCATGTCGCAGCTGGCGCGCGAGACCGGCGCGATCAATCTCGGCCAGGGCTTTCCCGACGATCCCGGCCCGCTCGACGTGCGCCAGAAGGCGGCCGAGGCAGTCGTCTCGGGGTGGAACCAGTATCCGCCGATGATGGGTCTGCCGGAGCTACGCCAGGCGGTCGCCGATCACTACCGCCATCACCAGGGCCTGGTGATGGACGCGAACCAGGAGGTGATGATCACCTCGGGCGCCACCGAGGCGCTGGCCGGGGCGCTGTTCTCGCTGATCGAGCCGGGCGACGAAGTGGTGCTGTTCCAGCCGATGTACGACGCCTATCTGCCGCTGGTCCGTCGCGCTGGCGGCGTTCCGCGCTTCGTCACGCTTCGCCCGCCGCACTGGCGCTTCACCGAGGAGGACCTCGCGAAAGTCTTCACCGACAAGACCCGCGTCGTGCTTCTCAACAACCCGCTCAACCCCGCCGCCTCCATCTTCCCGACCGAGGATCTCGAGTTGCTCGGCCGCTTCTGCGAGCGGTTCGGCGTCACCGTCATCTCCGACGAGGTCTGGGAGCATGTGATCTTCGACGGACGGCGGCACGTCTCGGTGCTTGCCGTTGAGTCCCTGCGCCAGCGCTCGGTGAAGATCGGCTCCGCGGGCAAGATCTTCTCGCTGACCGGCTGGAAGGTCGGCTTCGTCGTCGCAGCCCCTGCGATCATGAAGGTGCTGTCCAAGGCGCACCAGTTCCTGACCTTCACCACGCCGCCGAACCTGCAGTCGGCCGTCGCCTATGGCCTCGCCAAGGACGATTCCTACTTCGATGGCATGCGCGCCGATCTGCAGCGCTCGCGCGACCTGTTCCATGCCGGCCTCGACGGCTCCGGCTTCCAGGTTCTGCCGAGCGCGGCGACCTATTTCATCAATGTCGATCTCGCAGCGGCCGGCATCTCCGACGATGTCGCCTTCTGCAAGGCGCTCGTCAGCGACCACGGCGTTGCCGCCATTCCGGTCTCGGCCTTCTATGCCGAAACGCCGGTGACCTCGGTGGTGCGCTTCTGCTTCGCCAAGAAGGACGAGACGCTCAACGGCGCCCTTGACCGGCTGGTCAGGGTGTTCGCCAAGGCGGCGTGAGGCCCGTCAGGCCGTCTCGAACTCGGCGACAGCCCCGAAGCGGACAGACGCGGCCCTGGCGCAGAGGTCCGCGACGGAGATCTTTGCCAGGCGGTCGAAATAGTCGCGCTCGGCCTCGGCCATGGCCGGAACGATCACGGCTTCCACGAGGGGCGACAGCGATTCGAACTCGTCGCTCAACGTGCCGACAGCCGTGTGGACGATCTCGGCACAATTGATCCGCTGGCGCTCGCGGGCGACGTCATAGCCGCCCCTGGGGCCGCGAAGACCTTTGAGGATACCGGCCCGGACCAGCGCCTGTAGCAAGGGCTCGAGATGGCGGGGCGGAAGATTGTGGCGTGCGGCCAATGCCTTGGCCGACACGGGTGCGTCCACCGCGTGAACGGCGATATCGACAACGGCGGCAATCGCCAGCCGGCCACGACGAGACAGAATGGCCATGGGTCCCTCAATGCACGGGGAGACGTCGTTTCCCCCCGCACCAAACAAATCATGGATCAGCACAAAGACAGAAGATCATTTCGTGCATGCGGCCAATGCCTGCAACGCAGAGAAGAATTTTCTTAGGTGCCCGTCGAACCAAAGCCGCCGATTCCGCGAGTGGTTTCATCCAGCTTCTCAACGGTAATCAGGTCCGCAACCGTGACGGGTGCGATGACGAGTTGCGCAATTCGCTCGCCGCGGCCGATTTTCACAGGCTCATCACCGAGATTGATCAGCAGAACCTTGACCTCGCCGCGATAGTCGCTGTCGATCGTGCCCGGTGCGTTGACCACCGTCAGCCCGTGCTTGATCGCGAGACCGGATCGCGGCCGGACCTGACCCTCGTAACCCGGCGGGATCGCCAGTTCGAGACCTGTCGGCACCGCCGCCCGCCCGCGCGGCGCGAGGGTCACGGGCCCATCCTCGGGCAGGGCCGCGACCAGATCCATGCCGGCGGCGCCGTCGGTCTGGGCGCGCGGCAGCGGCAGTCCCTCGCCATGAGGAAGCCGGCGAACGGGAACCTGCAGCCGGGTGGTCATGGTGCGGCGATCCTGTCGGCGAGGCGGGCGACGAGGGCGCGCGCCACCGCATCCTTTGACTGAGGCTCCCAGGTCTCGATCCCGTCGGTCGTGACCAGGTGGACCGTATTGGCGTCGCCGCCGAAGGTGCCCGTACCCGTGGCGACGTCATTCGCAACGATCAGGTCGCATCCCTTGCGGGCCAGCTTCGCCCTCGCGTTGTCGATGACATTCTCCGTCTCGGCGGCAAAACCGACGACGAGGCGAGGCCGGTTCGTCGCGAGCTTTGACACGGTGGCGAGGATGTCGGGGTTCTCGACGAAGGCGAGGGCGGGCGGGCCGCCGGGTCCCTTCTTGATCTTGCCGCCGGCCACATCCGCCACCCGCCAGTCCGCGACGGCTGCCGCGAAGACCGCGATCGAGGCGGGGAGGGCGGCCTCGACCGCCACCATCATGTCGCGGGCGCTCTCGACGTGGACCGTCTTCACCCCCGGCGGGTCCGGCAGTGCGACGGGACCGGTGACGAGCGTCACCGAGGCACCGGCTTCGGCCGCCGCGCGGGCGATGGCGTGGCCCTGCTTGCCGGAGGAATGATTCGAGATGTAGCGGACGGGATCGATCGCCTCGCGGGTCGGGCCGGAGGTGACGACGACGTGGTGGCCGGCGAGCCGGCGTGCGGCGGGCGCCAGGGCCTTTTCGATCGCCGCGATGATCTCGGGCACCTCCGACATGCGGCCCGGGCCGAACTCGCCGCAGGCCATGCCGCCCTCGTTGGGACCGATGACGGCGACGCCGTCGGAGAGGAGAGTAGAGAGGTTGCGCTGCGTCGCCGGGTGCAGCCACATCCGAACGTTCATCGCCGGCGCGATGAGCACCTTCTTGTCGGTGGCGAGCAGGGCGGTCGAGGCGAGGTCGTTGGCGTGGCCATGTGCCATCTTGGCCATGAGGTCGGCGGTGGCCGGTGCCACCACCAGGAGATCGGCGTCCCGCGACAACTCGATATGGCCCATCTCGTTCTCGTCGGTGAGCGAGAACAGCTCCTGGAACACCTTGTCGCCAGTGAG
>CAZPMD010000064.1:6616-10884 GCA_964587395.1 uncultured Hyphomicrobiales bacterium | reverse complement strand
CGGAGACGCGGTTCTCGGCGTTGCTCACCATGTCGGCCTGGCCCAGCACCACGTCGGCCAGCACGTCGGTGGTCAGCGGCGTCACGAACTCGGTTCCCGCCTTGGTCAGGATGGCGCGGACCCTGGCGCCACGGTCCTGCAGGCGGCGGATCAGTTCGAGCGACTTGTAGGCAGCGATGCCGCCGCCGATGACGAGGAGGATGCGTTTGCCGTGAAGCATGGGGATGGGCCTTCCAGCGAGGTGGCGACCCTAACGGGTTGTGTGTTGCGGTGCAAAGGCGGGCAAAGGGACGAGCCTCAGCGGAACGGCGGCTCGTCGAAGCTCCTGAGCTTGCGCGAATGGATGGTGCCTCCCATCCGCTTCAGCCGTTCCACCGCATCGAGCCCGACGAGCAGGTGCTGGGCGACAGCGCTCGCGTAGAAGGCATTGGCCGCGCCGGGCAGCTTGATCTCGCCGTGCAGCGGCTTGTCGGAGACGCAGAGCAACGTGCCGTAGGGCACGCGCAGCCGGTAGCCCTGGGCCGCGATGGTGCCGCTCTCCATGTCGACGGCGATGGCCCGCGACAGGTTGAACAGGCGCGATTCCTGCGTATAGCGGAGCTCCCAGTTGCGGTCGTCGTTGGTGACCACCGTGCCGGTCCGCAGCCGGTGCTTCAGCGCCTCGCCGGTCGCGCCGGTGACGGCGGCGCAGGAATCCTGCAGCGCGGTCTGCACCTCTGCGAGGGCGGGGATGGGAATCTCCGGGGGCACGAGCTGGTCGAGGATGCGGTCGCGCCGGAGATAGGCGTGGGCGAGCACGTAGTCGCCGATCTCCTGCGCCTGCCGCAAGCCACCGCAATGGCCGATCATCAGCCAGCAGTGCGGCCGCAGCACCGCGAGGTGGTCGGTGATGTTCTTGGCGTTGGACGGGCCGACGCCGATGTTGACCAGAGTCACGCCCGACGTGCCCTTCCGCTCCAGATGATAGGCCGGCATCTGGAAGCGGTGCCAGGGCGACGCCGCGATCCGCATGGCTCCGCCCTCCAGCGTGTCGCGGGTGATGGTCTGGCCGCCGGGCGCCACCAGCCGCTCGGCCCGGCCGGCAGCGATCTCCTCCGCCGCCCAGGCGACGAACTGGTCGACATAGCGGTGGTAGTTGGTGAGCAGGATCCATGGCTGGACTGCCCGCCAGTCGGTGCCGGTGTAGTGGATCAGGCGGCGCAGGGAATAGTCGACGCGCACCGCGTCGAAGAGCGACAGGGGACGAGCGCCGTTCGGCAGTCCCTCGAAGATGCCGTCGGCCACCTCGTCGCCGACGAGGGACAGGAGCGGCACCGGGAAGTGACGGGCGAGTTCGGAGGGCATGCGGCCGCCAGCGGCGAGCTCGTCGATGCCGTCGAGGACGTAGGGGTAGGGGATTTCCTGCGTCGAGGGGCGCACGTCGATCGTGGCGCCGTATTCCTCGGTCAGCGGGCGCAACTGGTCGAGCAGGTAGCGCCGGAAGAAGCCGGGCTGCGTCACCGTCGTCGTGTAGAGCCCGGGTGCAGAGAACTTGGCGTAGGCGCGGCGGTTGCGCGGGGCGGCGCGATCCGGGGCATAGGTCACCGCCAGCTCGGGATAGACGAAGCGCGCGCGTTCCTCGGGCGAGGGGGGCGGTCCGCCGTCGAGATAGCGGGCGAGGGCTGTGCGGAGGGCTCCCGTCGCGTCCTCGTAGAGGGCCTCCAGGCGGTCGATGGCGGTGTCGGGTGTCAGGCGCTCGGTCATGGCGCGACTATAGGCGCCCGGCCGCCGCGGCAGAAGCGGACGTCACGTCCCAGGCGCGTCGGCCAGCGGCTGCCAGTGGGCGGGGTAGTCGACCTGCGTCAGGTAGAGGGCATGGGCCGGTCCGACAGTGCCGCAGGCCTTGCGGTCGCGCGCGGCCAGCGCCTCGCGCATGTCGTCCGCCGTCCACAGGCCCTCGCCGGCCAGCTTCACCGTGCCGACCATGGAACGTACCTGGTTGTGCAGGAAGGAGCGGGCATCCAGCCGGCACTCGATGCCGGTGGGGGTGCGGAGGATGTCGAAGCGGTCGAGATTCCTCACCGGCGACTTGGCCTGGCACTCCGTCGACCGGAAGGTGGTGAAGTCGTGCCGGCCGATGAGGACATTCGCCGCCTCCTGCATGCGCGCGATGTCGAGGGGCTTCGGCGACCACCAGGCCCGCTCGCGCTCCAGGGTCAGCGGCGGACGTCGGTCGATGATGCGGTAGAGATAGTGGCGGCGGATGGCGGAGAAGCGGGCGTCGAAGTCGTCCGGCACCTTCTCGGCCGCGACGACGGCGATGGCCTCGTCCTTCAGGTAGCGGTTGGTGGCGTCCCGCACCACGCGGTTCGGCCAGTCGCGGGTCAGGTCGACATGGGCAACCTGACCCGTCGCATGGACCCCGGCATCGGTGCGGCCGGCCCCGGCCACCGTGACCGTCTCGCCGCAGAACTCGGCGACGGCGCGGATGAGCTCGCCCTGCACCGACTTGCCGTAGCTCGCCGCCTGCATCTGCCAGCCGAGATAGGGCCCGCCGTCATACTCGATGGTGAGCCGGTAGCGCGGCATCAGCCGAAGACCGCGCCGGGCCCGACCTTGGCGCCGTTGAGGAAGTCGGCCGCCTTCATGGCCTTCGCGCCGGCGCGCTGCACCTCGACGACACGCACCGCGCCCTCGCCGCAGGCGACCGTCAGGTCGCCGTCGAGGATCGTGCCGGGTGCCCCGGAGCCGGACGCGAGCGTCGTGCGCAGCACCTTGACCCGCTCGCGACCCTTGCCGAGGTCGGCCTCGAACCAGGCGCCGGGAAAGGGCGAGAGGCCGTGCACCTTGTTGTGCACGTCGGATGCGGGGCGCGACCAGTCGATACGCGCCTCCGCCTTGTCGATCTTGGCGGCGTAGGTGACGCCCTCGTCCGCCTGCGGCACGAAGGAGAGGGACCCCCGGTCGAGGGCGGCGAGCGCCCGCACCATCAGGTCGGCGCCGAGCGTCGCCATGCGGTCGTGCAGGTCCTGCGCCGTCATGTCGGCGTGAATCGCGATCTTCTCCACCATGGCGACGGGGCCGGTATCGAGTCCCTCGTCCATCCGCATGACCATGACCCCGGTCTCGGCATCGCCCGCCATGATGGCCCGCTGGATGGGCGCTGCCCCGCGCCAGCGCGGCAGCAGCGAGCCGTGCAGGTTGAGGCAGCCGAGGGAGGGCGCCTCCAGCACCGCCTTCGGCAGGATGAGGCCATAGGCGACGACCACCGCCACGTCGGAGCCGAGCGAGGCGAAGTCGGCCTGCGCCTGCGGATCGCGCAGGGTGCGAGGCGTGAAGACCGGGATGCCGAAGCGGTCGGCGAGGCGATGCACCGGCGTCTTCTGCTCGTCCATGCCGCGGCCGGCCGGCTTCGGCGCGCGCGTATAGACCGCGACGACCTCGTGGCCCTGGCCGATGATCTCGGAGAGCGTCGGCACGGCGAAATCCGGCGTGCCCATGAAGACGACGCGCAGGCTCACGCGAGGGCCTCGCGCTTGGCCGCCTTGGTGAACTTCTTGATGACGCGCTCGCGCTTCAGGCGCGACAGGTAGTCGATGAACAGGACGCCGTTGAGGTGATCCACCTCGTGCTGCACGCAGGTCGCCATCAGGCCCTCGCAATCGAGTTCCTGCGCCTTGCCGTCGAGGTCGAGATAGCGGACGCGGCACTTCGCCGGACGCTCCACCTCCTCGTAATAGTCGGGGATGGAAAGGCAGCCCTCTTCGTAGACCGACACCTCGTCGGAGCGCCAGACGATCTCCGGGTTGATGAGGACGACCGGCTTCTTCGGCTCTTCCTTGCGGGCGAGGTCGATGGTGACGATGCGCTGCGGCTCGGCGATCTGGATGGCGGCGAGGCCGATGCCGGGCGCGTCGTACATCGTCTCCAGCATGTCGTCGGCGAGCTTGCGCACCTTGGAATCCACGGTGGCGACCGGCTCGGAGACGAGCTTCAGCCGCGGATCGGGAATGACGATGATCTCGCGCAGGGCCATGGAGGATATCTTGGGATCGGGAGGGCTCGGATCGGCCCTGAGTTAAGCGTCCCGGCTTGCGGGGTCAATGTTCCCGGCCTGTTGCGAAGTGCGCCGGTCAGTGTGGCAGGCCGACATAGTTCTCTGCCAGCGAGGTCATGGCCGCCTGCGATGAGACGAGATAGGCGAGGTCCGCCTCCTGGATCCGCTGGTCGAAGGCCGTGGCGTCGGGGAAGCGGTGCAGCATGGTGGTCATCCACCAGGAGAAGCGCAC
>CAZPMD010000064.1:0-6606 GCA_964587395.1 uncultured Hyphomicrobiales bacterium | reverse complement strand
GCGGCACGATGTGCGCGGCATCGCCGACGAGGAACAGTCTCCCGAAACGCAGCGGCTCGGCGACGAAGCTGCGCAGTGGCGCCACGGACTTCTCGAAGGAGGGGCCGGTGACTATGGCCTCTGCCGTCGGCGCGTCGACGCGGCGGCGGATCTCGTCCCAGAAGCGGTCGTCCGGCCAGTCCTCGACACGGTCGTCGATGGGGCACTGGACGTAATAGCGGCTGCGCGTGTTCGATCGCATGGTGCAGAGCGCGAAGCCGCGCGGCGAATTGGCGTAGATGAGCTCGTGGTCGACGGGGGGTACCTCGGCGAGGATGCCGAGCCAGCCGAAGGGATAGACGCGCTCATAGGTGGCGATGGCGCCGGCCGGGACGCTGGCGCGCGAGACCCCGTGATAGCCATCGCAGCCGGCGACGAAGTCGCAGGCGATCTCGTGGGTCACGCCGTCCTTGACATAGGTGACGCGAGGGTTCGGCCCGTCGAAATCGTACGGCGTGACCTCCTGCGCCTCGTAGACGGTCGGGGCACCCAGGGCGGCGCGCGCATCCATCAGGTCCTTCGTCACTTCGGTCTGGCCATAGATGGTGACGAGCTTGCCGCCGGAGAGGCCGGCGAGGTCGATGCGGTGCCTCTCGCCGTCGAAGGCCAGTGCCATGCCGCGATGGACGAGGCCCTCGCGCTCAAGGCGGCCGGCGAGGCCATTCTCGCGCAGCAGATCGACGGTGCCCTGTTCGAGGAGGCCCGCGCGCACGCGCGCGAGGACGTAGTCCTGGCTGCGGTTCTCGAGGATCACGGCCTCGATGCCGGCGCGGTGGAGGATGTGCCCGAGCATGAGCCCCGAGGGGCCCGACCCGATGATGACGACCTGCACGCGCTTCATGTCTTCCTCCGCTCGCGCTCTCACCGGCGCCTTGGAGCCATGCCGCCATGGCCCGCGCCGCCGGGCAAGCGATTTCGTCAGGGCATGGCCGACCCGTCCCCAGGATGGGAGCCCGTCGCTGGCATCCATGACTGCAATGTGATCACATATGCTCTTTCCGCGAGGCCATCTGGTCGGCGGAAACGCAGTCCAAGACGTGTGGAGACATCACCATGACCATCGACCGCAGGCAGTTCTCGGCGCTGGCCGGCGCTACCGGCCTCGCCTCACTGCTGGCCCCCGGCGCGGCCCTCGCGCAGGCCAAGCAGTTCTTCCGCATCGGCACCGGTGGCACGGCGGGCACCTACTACCCGATCGGCGGTCTCATCGCGAACGCCATCACGACCGCGACGGTCGACGCCTCGGCGGTCGCCACCAACGGTTCCGTCGCCAACGTCAACGGCATCGTCGGCGGCGCCATGGAATCGGGCTTCAGCCAGTCTGACGTCGCGAGCTGGGCCTATTCCGGGACCGGCGTCTACCAGGGCCGCCCGAAGGTCGAGATCCTGCGCGCCATCGCCAATCTCTATCCGGAATCGCTGCATGTCGTGGTCAAGAAGGGCCTCAACATCCGGTCGATCGCGGACCTGAAGGGCAAGCGCATCTCGATCGACGAGCCGGGCTCGGGTTCGATCATCAACGCCAAGGCGATCCTCGCCGGCTACGGCATCCGCGACGGCGACTACCGCGCCGAGAACCTGAAGCCGGGCCCTTCGGCCGAGAAGCTGAAGGACGGCGGCCTCGACGCCTTCTTCATGACCACCGGCTGGCCGACCGCTGCCCTGACCGAACTCGCCACCACCACCGGCATCGAGCTGCTGCCGATCGAGGGCGAGCCGGCGAAGAAGATCATGGCCGAGTTCAAGTTCTTCGCCGAGGATGCGATCCCGGACAACGCCTACAAGGACGTCAAGGGCGTCAAGACGCTCGCCGTCGGCGCCCAGTGGGTCACCTCGACCAGGATGAGCGCCGACCTCGTCTATGAAGTGACCAAGGCGCTGTGGAGCGACAAGACCCGCGCCCTGCTCGATGCCGGCCACGCCAAGGGCAAGTCGATCCGCAAGGAGACGGCGTTGCAGGGCCTCGGCATCCCGCTGCACGACGGCGCCGCCCGCTTCTACAGGGAAGCCGGCCTGCTGGGCTGACGCGAAGGGCCTCCCGGCCTTGACCACGATGGGCCGCGCGGCTGCCGCGCGGCCTTCTCGTTCCTGACGATCTGTTCCCCTGAAGACCCGCGAGACCGCCGATGAAGACCGAGGCGATGGACCCGAACGCCCTCCAGAAGCTGGAGGAGGAGTTCGATTCGGAGGTTCGCTTCCGGCCGCTGCTGCCGACCACAGCCTGGATCGTCGCCGGCCTGCTCTTCACCCTGTCCGTCTTCCACTACTATACCGCCGGCTTCGGACTGCTGCGCGAGGCGACCCATCGCGGCATCCACATGGCCTTCGTGCTGGGCCTGATCTTCCTCGTCTTCCCGCTCCTGAAGCGCGACCATCACACCCATCCCCATTCCGGTGTCCTGGCACCCGGCGGGATCGCCCTCTATGACTGGGTGATGGCGGCGGGCGCCGTGGTCGCCAGCCTCTACATGCCGTGGATCTATGACGACCTCGCGTTTCGCGTCGGCAATCCCGAGCCGATCGACGTCGCCATGGCCACCATCGCCATCCTGGTGCTTCTCGAGGCGACACGTCGCAGCGTCGGCTGGCCGCTGCCGATCATCGCCATCTGCCTCATGGTCTATGCCATGTACGGCCAGTCGCTGCCCGGCATCCTCGCCCATCCCGGCAACAGCTGGAAATCGGTCGTCAACCACCTCTACCTCACCAGCAACGGCATCTACGGCATCGCGCTCGGCGTCGTGGCAACCTACGTCTTCCACTATGTGCTGTTCGGCGTGCTGGCGACGCGCATCGGCCTCGGCCGCCTGTTCATCGACCTCGCCACCGCGCTCGCCGGCCGCTATTCCGGCGGCCCCGCCAAGGTGTCGATCTTCGGCTCGGCCATGTTCGGCATGATTTCGGGCTCGTCGATCGCCAACACGGTCACCGTCGGCTCGCTGACCATCCCCGCGATGATGCGCCTCGGCTATCCGCGCCACATGGCGGCGGCGATCGAATCCACTGCCTCCACCGGCGGCCAGATCACGCCGCCGATCATGGGCGCCGCCGCGTTCCTGATGATCGAGTTCCTCAACCTGCCCTACCAGTCCATCGTTCTGGCGGCCATCGTGCCGGCCTTCATGCATTTCTTCGGTGTGTTCTGGCAGGTGCATTTCGAGGCGCGCAAGAACGGCCTCAAGGGCATCCCCGTCGCCGACCTGCCGAAAGCGCGCGAGGTCATCGCCCGCGACTGGCCCGCCGCCATCCCGCTCTTCGTCCTGCTGATGGTGCTGTTCTCCGGCTTCACGCCCTATCTCGCCGCCTTCTGGGGCATCACCGCCTGCGTGCTGGTCGGCTTCACCAGGCGCAGCCCTGTCGCTGCCGTCGGCTTCCTGGCGGTGATGATCGCAGCGATCGCCGCCGGCCTGCTCAGCGAGGGCTGGGCGACGATCGCCATCGCCCTCGGCGTCGCCGTGGTCTGCGTCGCCTTCGCGCTGCGCGACCCCGAAGGCAAGTTCCTCACCGCCGACATGATCGATGCCTTCGTGGTGGGCGCGAAATACGCCATCGCCGTCGGCGCCGCGGCGGCGACCGTCGGCATCATCGTCGGCGTGGTGACGCTGACCGGCGTCGGCTTCAAGATCTCCAACATCGTCACCAGCTTCGCTGCCCAACTCGCCGGCATCGCGGGCTCCGTCCTCCCGGCCTGGGCCTTCGATGCCAAGGCGCTGACGCTGTTCTTCACCCTGGTGATGACGGCGATCGTCTGCATCCTGCTCGGTTGCGGCGTGCCGACGACGGCCAACTACATCATTATGGTGACGGTCGCGGCACCCTCGCTGGCCCTGCTCGGCGTCGAGCCCATCGTCGCCCACTTCTTCGTCTTCTATTACGGCGTGCTCGCCGACATCACGCCGCCGGTGGCGCTCGCCGCCTATGCCGCGGCGAGTATGGCCGGCGCCGATCCGTTCAAGACCGGCAACACGGCCTTCCGCCTCGGCCTCGCCAAGGCGCTGGTGCCTTTCGTCTTCGCCTATGGTCCGGCGATGCTGATCGTGACGAAGGGGTTCACCTGGACCGACTTCGTCATCATCACGGCCACCTGCGCGCTCGGCGTGTTCATTCTGGCGGCAGCGCTCACCGGCTATGCCCTGGTCCGGACGCCTCTCTGGCAGCGTCTGTCCCTGGCGCTGTCCGGCCTGCTGCTGATGGCGCCCAACCTCACCGCCAGCCTCATCGGCATCGCCATCGCGGTTCCGGCCGGGCTGGCGCAGCTTGCCGCCCACCGGAGCGGAAAGGCCGCGCCGACGGTCTGAGGCGACAGGGGAACCGCCTGCGGGCGCACCGCGTTACCACGCGGCTGCCCGGAGGACCCCGATGCTCGACATGCTGATCGCCACGGCGCGGGCCAACGTCCTGCCGCACCTGACAGCCCTCGCCATCGCCTACGCGCTCGCCCTGCCGATCGGCTGGGACCGCGAGCAGGAGGACCGCAGCGCGGGCCTCAGGACCTTTCCGCTGGTGGCCATCGCCTGCTGCGGCTTCGTGCAGGCGGCGGAGGCGAAGTACGGCGCCCACCCCGACGCCATGGGCAAGATCGTCGAGGGTCTCATCACCGGCATCGGCTTCATCGGCGGCGGCGCCATTCTCAAGCAGGGCAGTTCCGTGAAGGGCACGGCGACGGCGGCGAGCCTCTGGGCGACGGGCGCCATCGGCACCGCCGTCGGCCTCGGCGCCTACGGCGTCGCAGCGATGGTCGCCGTGTTCACGGTGGTGACGCTGAAATGGCTGACGCCGCTGAAGGCGGAAGCGCGGGAGGATGGAGAGCAGGCTGCGCCGGGTCGCGCCGGGCCGTCGAAACCGCAGTCCTGAGCGGACGGAAGGCTGGAGCGGGTGAAGGGAATCGAACCCTCGTATGCAGCTTGGGAAGCTGCCGTTCTACCATTGAACTACACCCGCTCGGGTGCCGGACCATAGCCAAACCATCCCCGGTTCCGCAAGCCGCATCGGCTGCGGAAGCCCCCCCGATCATGAGAACGGCCCGCGGCGGTGCCCGCGGGCCGTTCCATGAGGGCGGCCATGAGGAGCATTGGGGACTGGCCGCCCCGCCGCCCGGCGGCGCCGCTCTTGGATGGCGGCGGCCTCGTCCGGACGGATCCTGTACCGGGATGCGTCCACATCCCGGCGGGCGCGCCGCCGTCCCATTCCGGAACATCCGTCGGCCCTTGCCGGAGACATCGCAAGGGGGAGGCCCGGACGCGGGTTTTGTGCCAGTTCGCCCTGTCCCGCTTGCGGACGGGGTGAAGGAACCGTAAACGCCCCGCGTGTCCCTTTCCGCGCTCCCCATCGACGAGGCCCTGCCGGCCCTGAAAGCCGCCCTCGCGGCATCGCCGCGGGCGGTGCTGGTAGCACCGCCCGGCGCTGGCAAGTCCACCCGTGTGCCGCTGGTGCTGATGGCCGAGTCCTGGAGCGGGACGGGGAAGATCCTCGTTCTCGAGCCGCGCCGCATCGCCGCGCGGGCGGTCGCCGACCGCATGGCGCGGACGCTCGGCGAGGAGGTCGGCGGCCAGGTCGGCCTGCGCGTTCGCTTCGGCTCGAAGGTCTCGTCCCGCACCCGCGTCGAGGTGGTCACCGAGGGCATCTTCACCCGCATGATCCTCGACGACCCCGCGCTGACCGGCGTCGCCGCCGTGCTCTTCGACGAGTTCCACGAGCGCAGCCTCGATGCCGATCTCGGCCTGGCGCTCGCCCTCGACGCGCAAGGCGCCCTGCGCGAGGACCTGCGCATTCTCGTGATGTCGGCGACGCTGGACGGGGCGCGGGTGGCGAAGCTTCTCGCGGATGCACCGGTGGTCGAGAGCGCGGGCCGCGCCTTTCCCGTGGTGACGCACCATGTCGGCCGCGATCCGGCCGCGCGGCTGGAGGAGGAAGTGGCGCGCGTCGTGCGGCGGGCCCTCGCCGAGGAGATGGGCTCGGCGCTGGTCTTCCTTCCCGGCGCGGCCGAAATCCGCCGCACCGCCGATCTCCTCGCCGCGACGGTGAAGGACCCCGCCGTCGACATCGTCCAGCTCTTCGGTGCGCTCGACCGGGCGGAACAGGACCGCGCCATCGAGCCCGCCCCCGCCGGCCGCCGCAAGGTGGTGCTGGCGACCTCCATCGCCGAGACGTCGCTCACCATCGAGGGGGTGCGCATCGTCGTCGACTGTGGCCTCGCCCGCGTGCCGCGTTTCGAGCCCGATCTCGGCCTGACGCGGCTCGAGACGGTGCGGGTCTCCCGCGCCGCCGCCGACCAGCGGCGCGGCCGCGCCGGCCGTACGGAGCCTGGCGTCTGCTACCGCCTGTGGGAGGAGGCGCAGGAGGGCGCGTTCCCGGCCTACGCCACGCCGGAAATCCTTGCCGCCGACCTGTCGTCGCTCATGCTCGACTGCGCCGCCTGGGGCGTCACCGATCCGGCGAGCCTGTCCTTCCTCGACCCGCCGCCGAAACCGGCGCTCGCCGAGGCGCGGATGCTGCTGGAAAGCCTCGGCGCGCTGGGCGAGGACGGCCGCATCACCGGCGAGGGCAAGTTGCTGCGCGGCCTGCCGC
>CAZPMD010000063.1:6085-24386 GCA_964587395.1 uncultured Hyphomicrobiales bacterium | reverse complement strand
TGGGGCGCCGTGGTGGGCTGCTGCTGGGCGTGGCCCTGCGCCGGGGCGGCGGAGACCTGCGGCGCGACCGCGCCCATCAGCGCGACGTAGTCGCGATGGTCGGGCGTGACAGCAGCGCGGATCTCGTTCTTGTCCTCGCCGTTGGTGTCGGTGCCGATGTCGATGCGGGCGATGAACTCGACGCCGTCGAGATCGCCGAACCCGTTGATGCGGCGGCGCGCCTGCGCCTCGGGCGAGTTGTCCTTGTCGGACACGCCGCGCGCCGAGTTCAGGATGCCGCGGATCAGGCCGCGCCCCATGTTCGCCCAATCCGGGCCCTTCGGGCTGTAGAGGCCGATCAGCGACCAAACCTTGCGGCGGGCATAGGGCCCCTCAAGCACCGTGTATTCGGCGTCGAGATAGACGGCGCCGGTGGCGGCGCGGCGCGCCCAGCCGCCGGTCCAGCCCTGCGAGGGGTCGTCGAAGCCGCCGGGGCGGAGCGTCAGCCGAACCTTGGCGAGCGTGCCCTTCGGGATGACGTTGGTGTTGGATTGCGCGGAGTTGAAGTCGTTCCAGGGTCCGGACATTGCGCGGCTCCTTTCAGTTGGAGGATGGGACGCGCAGCGGCGTCGAAGGGGAAAAGCCACCCCGGCGACCGGATCGGGACACCGGGCATGGCGAGAGGCGCTCAGCCATGGCCGGGCTCCTGCGCGGGGGCGGGATCGGCGGGCATCACTTGCGGCCAGGTCAGGCGTTCGGAGGCAGGTGCCGCGGGGCGCTGGATCTTCTCCATCAGCCGGCCGAGATGCGGGGCCTCGACCCTGTCGAGGCGGCCAGAGCGGTCCTTGGCCGGATAGCCCCAGGGGTTCAGCGTCTGGCAGACGAAGGCGCGCTGCGGCTGGCCGCCGGGGTCCGGGATATCGGCCATGGTGATGACCTGATCCACGATCCCGGGCAGCTCGAGCCCGGTTTTCGAGCCGTCGATCTGCGGCTGGAAGACCTTGCGATTGAAGTCGTCGAGCCGCTCGTCGAGGATGCCCACGAACCAGACATGCTTGCCGCGCGTGTGCTGCAGGTGGGTCAGCCAGCCGATCATCTCGCGGCCATGCAGACCGTAGGCGCCGCGGATGTCGGGCTTGCCGGTCTTCTCGGAGAACGCCTCGGGCTGGCCGCGGCACCACTGGAAGCAGAGCCGCCCGGCCACGGTGATCGAGTCGATGAAGACGGTCTCGTACTTCCCGATCACCGCCGGATCGCCGTAGCGGCCGCAGACCTCGTCGAAATGAGCCTGGCTGTAGGGCTGGTCCTCGCGCAGCGCCGGGTTCGGCCCGCCGATGAACACCGCGAAGTCGCGGCATTCCTTCCAGGTGCGGGGCCGGAGCGTGTCGATCTCCAGCCCCTCGACCGCCAGATCGCCAGCCTCGAGATCGAGGAAGAGCGTGGTCGGGGCGTTCAGCGTCCAGAGCAGGCTGGTCTTCCCGATGCCGGACCGGCCGAAGATGACGCCCTTGATGCCCTTGCGCTGCGCGAGCCGTTCGTCTGCTCCGATGATGGGGAGGGCCATCACTGGCCCCCCTTCTTCATCACCGCCGTGGACGCGCGATCTGCGCCGATGCACCCCGCCTCGCGGGCGAGCTTGTAGAGGCGCTTCAGCGCGTCGGCGCGGCGGTACGCGGCCGTGCTCTCGCGCTCCGCTTCCACGATCGCGAAGGCGATCTCGTCGACGGTTGCCTCGACGACCGGCAGCGGCTCGCGCGGTTCGTCTCTGGGGCGCTGCGGCAGGGAGATGGTTTCCGGGAGGTCTTCGAGGGCGTAGCTCGCCTTGCGAAGACGGGTGATGTCGTGCGGCTGGTCCGGCATGGCTTTTCTCCGTGGGATGAGGTGATCGAGGAGGCGCATCACGCGGCCTCGCGGACGTCGGGCGCGGGCTCGGCGACGTAGATCGCCAGGAGCGGCGTCCCGTCGGCATGGGCGCCTGCGTCCTCGATCTGATAGTTGCGGTTGGGCTCGCAGACCTCGGTCAGTTCCCAGCGGCGATAGAGCCCCGGAAGACGCCTGAAATCCTCGAGCGACAGATCGGCAGTGCGGTTCATGCGTGTCTGCTTTCGGTTGGAGGGAAGGCGCTCGGGGCGCTCGAATGGGAAAAGCCACCGGCAGGGCCGGATCGGGACATCGGGTCAGGGAATTTCCTGCAGGGCGGCGTGCAGCCGGCGCATCGCGCGCTGGTACCGCTTGCGGGCGGCGGCCTCGGTCAGGCCCAGCTCGACGGCGACCTCAGCCTGCGAGAAGCCCTCGATCGCCACGCGGATCACCAGCAGGGCGTCGTCGCCTAGCAGCTTCCGCACGGCGCCGTTCAGCCGTGCGTACCCGGCCGCGCCGATCCCGCTGTCGCCGCTGTCCGCCACTGCGTCGGGATCGGCGCCTCTGGCGAGATGTTCGCGCGCCTGGTCTCGCTGGCGCACGCGGATCATGTCGCGCTCGACGTTGCGCAGCACCGTGGCCGCGATCCAGTTGACGCGCCCGAGGTCGAGGCTGCGGACAGCCTCGGTGGTGTGCGCCAGAATATCGGATGCGACCTCGTCGTTGGTGCCGAGCCTGCGCCAGAGCGACCGGCGCCGGATGGCGTCGAGGCCGGGCCAGAGTGCCAGCAACAGAAGCGTCAGGGCACAGTCGGACACGGGCCCGTCGCCCTGCGCCGCCCTGACGAGCGCGGAGAGGATCAGGTTCTTCTGGCCCGGATCGCCTTGGGTGCGATGCAGCCCGTCAAGCAGGGCCGCCGGATCCCGGAAGGGTTCGAGAGGTTCCCGCACACGCCGGATAGCGTCGAAACTGCGCTGGAAGCCGAGGGTGGAAGAGGAATGCATGAGGTGATCACGGATCTCGTGCCATGCGAAGGACATCGGACGCCTGCCTTGCGGCCAGGCGTCCAGCGCCTTCTCGTGGCCAGGTCAGGACGTCGCGCGTCTCTGCGATTTCAGGGGGTTGGGTGAATGCGCGCGTCAGCGCGCGGGCGCGGTCGCGTGGTTCAGCGTGCCGCAGCCGCGGCAGGTGGCCTGAACCGGGAAGCCCACGAGATACTCATGCCCCCGCGCGAAGCGCAGGTGCATACGGCCGTCCCGGCTGACGCCGAGCAGCTTGTCACAGCGCGTGCAGCGCCATTCCGAGTTGAGGGTGGTGGGCTTGGTCTTCGCGGCGCCGGACCAGCTCGTCGAGGCTGCCTGGCGCGAGGGGAAGGGAGTCGGCATGAAAAAGCTCCTCTATATGGAGCCCTTCCAATAATCAGCGGTTTGTTAGACCGTCCCGCCCGAAACCCTAGATGAACTCTAGATCACGCGGGGTCGGTCGCCTCGCCGAGACGCCAATAGCGATTGCTCGAACCGTGCCGGATGTAAGTCGGATGAGCCTTCGCCCATGCGCCGGAAGAGAACAGCTGTCTGGGATTGTCAGACCCCATCCCGTCCATCAGGACCTTGGTCAGCCGCTGGCCTGTGCCATCGGTCGCCGCTTCAACAAGGCTTTCGAAGAGTTGGATCTGGCCCGCGCCGTCGAGCGTGAGCGGCTCGAGACCAGGGATGATGAGCGTCGCAGAGCGAGGCGTGTGTCGCACAACCTGAGCGACTTGCGCAGAGGTCGCTAGCGTTCGGTTTGCCTCGAAGCGCCGGGCCATTTCCTCTCGGTCCAGATCGCCGAGGCTTCCGTCGTTCAGCAGCAGATCGCGCAGCGCGATAACGACGTTCGGCCCGAGGAATTGCGGCGGCTCATCGGAAACGGCGAGTACGAGACCGGGGCCCGCTGTATGCCGCGACCGAAGCGCAGTTTCCACACTCTCGCGGGCTTTCAGATCGGCAAGGCGGCGCGCCAGGTAAAGCGGGACCTTTCGCTCACCCAGTGCCATCGGCCCAAGCGAGACGACAAACTCGTTGATGGTTTCGATGTTTCTGATGCCGAGAGAGCCAGCTATCGCCTTGAGGATGGTTTCGGCGAGCCATGCTCGATCGATCCCGTACTCGATCGCATTGGTGTCGAGACGCAATCCGTCCGCTTCCCCAAAGGAACCGGTTTGTCGAACCGTCCCTGGCTCCGGACCCGCTTGCTGCTCAACTTCGACAACCTCATCGTCATCCTCGGCGAGCCCAATCACCTGTCGCCCTTTGCGGGCAATCAATCTCGCACTCACCAGACGGGCTGGATCGACGCCCGCGGAGCTGAAGAACGCACCTGCAACAGTGTCGCCGGGCAGGTCGTACAGCGACAGAAGAAAGCCGAACCACTGAGCCCGTTCCTGATCGGTGAGCGTCCGCAGGTTCTGCGTAATACCCCAGTGTTCGAGCAGTCGGAACCCGAGATCCCGAAGGAACGGATCGCGCATGCTCTGCACGTCCGAACTGCTGCCATCCGAGATCGAGACCCGGAAGGTTCCCTCCTTTCCGTCCGATCGACGGGTGTAACCAATTGCGATGGCGATTTTTGTGAAGCCGAAACTCCGGATCAGGTTGGCTGAATTGGAGACGTATTTCTGGATAACGTCCTCCATCTTGTCCTTTATGGTCACCTTGATGTTCAGCCTTCGGCCCCACGAGCCGAGGCGGACCTCGGCCTCGACTACCGCCGCCATCGTGATCTCGACGTCCTCGAGATCCGGACAATCCAGATCGAAGGAAGACCTGAAGCGTTCGAGGTTGAATTCCCGGCGGGTCAGCGGTTTGGCCGAAGGCGGGCGCCCTAGAACGACCTCCGCGAAGACCATAGAGGTCTTTTCGCGAACGTCGCTGCTGGCAGACGCGACCTCGATTTTCTTCAGCTGGGGTGTGTAGATCAGGACAGCCTCATGCGAGGGCCTGTAGTAGTGGACCGTCCAGCCCCCTTCCTCGCGATGATTGTCGATGCTCGACAGGGGCCCGGGATGGCGCAGGGCGACCATGAAGGATGGCGGGTAGTTGGCGGTCTCGGGCAATTCGAGGATGGACGCTGTGACCTTGCCCTTCAGTCCCAGAGCTTCCTGAACAGCGTCACAGAGCTTCTCGTCAGGGATTCCGTCCGTGTCGGCGACAGAAGCGTGGTCGAAGTCCACCTCGCAGCATGTGTAGTACGTCCGCCGTTCTCGATAGCGCCGCGCGGCATAGAAGCTCTGGGCGTCGTGAAAGTGCATCGGGAAGACCGTGCGCATCCAGATGCTCTTGCACAGCGGGTCAGGCTGGGACTCAAACTGGTCGTAGTCGACATTCTGCAGCCGTTGGCCCGCAACCGTTTCGAGTGAGGTCGCTCCCTTGTCCTGGCCCATGTCGAGCAGAGCGCCAGCGATGCCTTCAAGTAGCCCGATGATTTCCTTGTCCTCCGAACGCAGGTACGCATTCAGCGCTGCCTTGCCTTGATCATCGGTCGTGCTCTCAGGGATTTCCGGCGGAGCGAGGAGAGTGTCGTCGGGCCGTTTGAAGCTGGCGAGAAACTGCCGGACCAGCGCAGCCGGGGCGCCCTGAAGGATACTCCCGAGGTTCGGTCCGAATTCGCTCCTCTTACGCGCCATGAACTCACCTCACTGAACTACTGCTCTCGATTGATTCAACCTACGATAATCATGGACAAATCCCTGATCGGCAAGCCTTGATGTTCTCTTCCTGTTCGCATTTCCGCATCCCGTTCCGCTGAGATGTCCCGTCACGGGCGGCTGGGTGGCTTTTGATCGGTAACAGCACCACCGATCACGGCTACCAAGACATGAAACGCCCGAACCCGCTCCCTCCCGACCAGATGACGCCCGCAGAGCGCCGCACTGAGCTGTGCGGCCTGCTGGCGCTCGGGCTGGTTCGATTGCGGATGCGGGAGGCGGACGAAGTATCTGACGCGACTGGAGAAAGTTGCCTACACTATCCTCTCGACCAATGCCGTCATGCAACTCCAACTCATCGGAGAAATGCATGAACAAGCCCGACGCAATCCCCGCGCGCCTGGCCGCGCTCAAGACCACGTCGACGCCCGACCTGAAGAAACAGTGGCGCGACCTGTTCGACAGCGAGCCGCCGCCGTTCAACCGCCGCTATCTCGAAAGCCGCATCGCCTATCGCATCCAGGAACTCGCCTATGGCGGGCTGAAGCCGGAGACGATCCGGCGACTTGAGCGGCTCGGTGAGGAACTGGACGGCGGCGACCGATCCAAGCGCAGTGTCCGCCTCGACCGTGACCGCCCGATCACTGGCACCCGTCTCCTGCGCGAATGGCAGGGCGTCGAGCACGTCGTCACCGTCACCGCCGACGGCTTCGAATGGCAGGGGCGGCCCTACAAGTCGCTGTCCGCCATCGCCCGCGCGATCACCGGCACGCGCTGGAACGGGTGGGTCTTCTTCGGCCTCAAGAACCACAGGGGGCGGACATGACGAAACCTGTCGTCCGCAAGCTGCGCTGCGCGGTCTACACCCGGAAATCCTCCGAGGAAGGGCTGGAGCAGGAGTTCAACAGCCTCCACGCCCAGCGCGAGGCATGCGAAGCCTACATCGCCAGCCAGCGGTCCGAGGGCTGGGTACTGGTCCGCGATCAGTATGACGACGGCGGCATCTCGGGCGGCACGCTGGAGCGGCCAGGCCTGCAGCGGCTGCTGGAGGACATCGAGGACGGGTTGGTCGACGTGGTCGTGGTCTACAAGATCGACCGCCTCAGCCGCTCGCTGGCCGACTTCGCCAAGCTGGTCGAGGTATTCGACCGGAACGGCGTGACGTTCGTCTCGGTCACGCAGAGCTTCAACACCACCACGTCCATGGGTCGGCTGACGCTGAACATTCTGCTCTCATTCGCCCAGTTCGAGCGGGAGGTCACGGCCGAGCGCATCCGCGACAAGGTCGCCGCCAGCCGGAAGAAGGGCATGTGGATGGGCGGCGTCCCGCCCTACGGCTACCGCGTCGAGAACCGGAAGCTTGTGATTGACGACGAGCATGCCGAGCATGTCCGCTGGATCTTCGCCCGCTTCCTCGAGATCGGGTCCTGTACGGAACTGGCGCGGGAGGTCGGCGCACGCGGCATTCGGACCCCGCGCGGCAACCGGATCGACAAGAAGTACATCTATCGGATGCTCAGCAACCGCGCATACATCGGCGAAGCCGTCCACAAGGGCGACAGCTATCCCGGCGAGCATGACGCCATCATCGATCCCGAGATTTGGGACCGCGTCCACGCCATCCTGCAGGAGAGCCCGCGCAAGCGTGCCGCGCGCACCCGCGCGGAGACACCAGCGCTGCTGAAGGGGCTGCTGTTCGGGCCGGACGGCGCCGCGTTCTCGCCGACGCATACCCGCAAAGGCGGGCGGCTCTACCGCTACTATGTCAGCCAGACTGTGCTGAAGCATGGCGCTGGGTCGTGCCCGGTCGGCCGCGTGCCCGCGGGCGATATCGAGGCGGCGGTGATCGACCAGCTTCGCGCCGTCTTTCGCCAGCCCGAGATCGTGGCGGGCACGTTGAGAGTGGCTCAGGCGCAGGAGGAGGAGATCACCGAGACCAACGCGCGGACAGCGCTTCAGCAGCTCGACCCGCTGTGGGACGAACTTTTCCCCGCCGAGCAGGCCCGCATCGTCGCGCTGCTGGTCGACCGCGTGGACATCGGCACGGATGGGCTCAACGTCCGGCTCCGTATGGATGGGCTCGGCGGTCTCACGCGCGAGATGATGGCTGGATACATTGGAGCGGCTGCATGACCCGCGGCACGCCGATCCCGGAAACCATGACGCTCCACGTTCCGTTTCGCATCGTGAAACGCGGCGGGCGGAAGGAGATGCAGATGCCCGACCATGTCCGACCAGAGCGCACGCCGGACAGCACGCTGGTCAAGGCGCTGGCCCGCGCGTTCCGCTGGAAGCGGATGCTCGAGTCGGGTGAGTTCGCCACCATCGCCGAACTGGCCGAGCGAGAGGGTATCGCTGCACCATACCTCACGAGGACGATGCGCCTGTCGCATCTGTCCCCAGACCTGGTTGAGTCGATCCTCGAAGGACGTCAGCCGCGTCACCTGACGCTGGAAGTCCTGCGGCAACCTCTGCCGGAAGACTGGACCGAGCAGAAGCGTGCGCTTGGCGCACCTGCGACACCACAAGATCTGCGGTGAAACAGGGGATTCACGTCGGAACCAAGGCATGTTACCGTCAAAGAAAAGGGGCAGGCATGAGCGTTGTATTCACGGTTGGCTATGAGGGAACCGACATTGATCGGTTCGTCCAGACGCTGAAAGCGGCTGGCGTTGAAAGGTTGGCCGATGTTCGCGCGGTCGCTGCATCGCGCAAGGCCGGCTTCTCAAAGACCAAACTGGCTGCGCGTCTTGCCGACGAAGGTATCGAATATTCGCATTTCATCGCCCTTGGCGATCCCAAACCCGGTCGCGAGGCGGCCCGGGCCGGAGATTTTGACCTGTTTCGTTCAATTTACGGCGCGCACATCGAGACAACCCCAGCGCAAGAATCGCTGCGGGAATTGATCGATTTCGTTCAGGATGCGCCGACATGCCTGCTCTGTTTCGAGCGCGATCCGGAAGCCTGCCACAGGACAATCGTTGCGCACGAAGTGATCGAAGAGACGGGCTTCGAGGTATTCAATCTGTTCGCTGATGATCCGAAGCGATATGTCCGTCACGCTGCAAAACTGCCGCGTTTCCATTCTGGTGAAGGCCTTACCGCAGCGTAGCGCCAACCACGGGGAAACTGTCTGCTGCGCCGGGGTGACAGCCCACGGCGAATTCAAGCGCCTGTTCCCAATCCGATTTCGGCATCTTTCCGACGGCGCTGCGTTCAAACGCTGGGACTGGGTCGATTTCAAGTTCAGGCCGCCTACCAGTGATCGTCGTGCGGAGAGCTGCCATGTGATGGAAGACAGCATCACCGTGAACGGCAGCATGTCGCCGAAGGATCGAGCGCCGTTTCTCAGCCCGCTCGTGTCTGCCTCCATCAAGGAAGCCGAGGCGGCTGGAAGGTCGCTTGCGCTGATCCGGCCGCGCAATACCCGATTCTTCTACAAGGCCAAGAAGCCGGATGAGATCGAGCAGGAACGGCGACTGTATGCGGAGGCCGCGCGCCAGGGGTCGTTCTTCGATGAGCAACTGAAGGCGCTCGAACCCAGCCCCTATGATTTCCGCTTCAAGTTCGAAGATGGCACGGGCCCCCACGACTGCGCGAATGGCGATTGGGAAGCCCACGCCATGTTCTTCAACGGCCGTCGGCGGGAGGGATCCGAGCAGGCTGCGCTGGACTGGATGAGCAAGACCTTCAACGAGGAATACCCTAGGAAAGGAATGCTGTTCTGTGTCGGCAACATGGCCAAGCGCCACCATACATGGCAGTTGCTCGGTGTTCTCCGTGTGGACGACACTGGTCTGACGTCGCTGTTCTGAAAATCGGATGGTCATCGACGGCCATCCTGGCGCAGACGGAAGCTGAGGACTACGGGCGCAGACCGCCATTCGGCTTGCTTCATCATGCACTTGCGTTCTAGTCTGCGCGCGCAAACGGCGGTTCTGTCAGCTCATTTTCGCAGGGCGTTCGGCAAGTCCGTCGCCGCCTGACAGGACAGAGAATTGATGACAGCCGCGACCGCGATCCCTGCCACCTTGCCTGCCCACCGGCCGCCTGCGGCCGAACGTGGGCATGCCTTGCTCCGCACGTCGCGCGCGGGGCATCACGGGTGCGGCGCAGTGGCGGGTGAGGGGTACGAGGTCTGGCAATGTCGCGTCTGACGGATCTGATTGCCCGGGCAAAGGCAAAGGACAGCGCTCTTGGAGAAGAGCTCGAGCGGGAGTTCAAGGCGCTGGTGTCGCGGCGAGCCTTCGGTCTGAACTTCGAACGGCACCGTCCCGAAAGCGTGGAGCTGCCCGGCCGCCCCGTGCGGCGGGGCGACAAGGTGCGTATCCTGCCGCCGCGGGGCTCTGTCCAGCGCGCGGACCAGCGGCTGTGGCGCGTCAAGCGGATTGACGGCGAAGGCGAAGCGCGGATGGCGCTCGTCGAGCTGATCGACGCCGAGGAGCCAGAGACATTGGATGTCGCGGTTGCCGATCTGGTCGTGGTGGCCGAGTTCCGGGATTACATCTACCCCGGCCTGGTTAGCACCGGTCGGGTAGAGCGCGGCGGCGACAAGCCGTTCCACACGGTGATCAACGGCGAGAACTTCCATGTGCTGGAGGCGCTGACGTACACACATCGTGGCAAGATCGACGCCATCTACATCGACCCGCCCTACAATACCGGGGCGCGCGACTGGAAATACAACAACGATTACGTCGAGTCAGAGGACCTGTATCGGCACTCAAAGTGGCTTGCAATGATCGAGCGCCGACTAAAAGTGGCTAAAGAATTGCTTAATCCAGCGGCGAGCTGCCTTATCGTTTCAATAGATGAAAAAGAATTTCTGCGACTCGGCTTGCTCCTCGAGCAGGTTTTCCCTGAATCTGAAGTTGTAATGATCACGAGCGTGATCAGTGCCAAAGGCGCAGTTCGCCCAGGACGTTTCTCACGGGTTGAGGAGCATATTTTCTTTGTCTTCTTGGGTGAGGCAAAGGTCAAATGGTGGACAAGCAACATGCTTCCGTCCGGCGGCGACGAGGACAAGCGAGGTTCGAACAAGGAATTCGCTCCGATCGAGTGGCTGTTGCTAAGGCGCCGCGAGCCGACAAGTGTCAGAACCGCGCGGCCAAATCAGTTTTATCCGATTTTTGTTCGACTGTCCGACGGCCACATTCACTCCATTGGCGACCCCATTTCGCCTGAAGTTGATCGAGATTCAGTTCCAGCCCCGGACGGGACACTGGCTATCTGGCCGATCAAGCCTGACGGCACCGAAATGCTTTGGGGCCTTACACCGGATGTGCTGAGAAGAAATTGGGCCGAAGGATATGTTCGGGTCAATAACTGGAAGCCCAAGAAGCTCACCGGCTCAGTTCAATATCTTCAGACCGGCGTAATCAAACGCATCAAGTCCGGCGATATCGTGATTACGGGACGTGCTTCGGATGGATCAGTTCAAGGCCACATTGCAGAGGGCGCCAATCTCGGAACATCGCCGAAACGAGTGTGGAACATGAGGTCTCACAACGCAGAAACCGGCGGTACCAACATGCTAACCACGCTCATTCCGGGGCGCCGCTTCCCGTTTCCCAAGTCCCTGTACGCAGTGGAAGACGCTCTGCGCTTTATCGTATCGGACAACCCTCAGGCGAATATCCTAGATTTCTTTTCGGGCTCAGGCACCACGGCACATGCGGTCATGCGCCTGAACCGCCAGGATGGCGGGCGACGACAGTGCATCTCCGTCACGAACAATGAGGTCGCAGCCGACGAACATGCAGCTTTGCGTAAGGAAGGGCTTCGCCCTGGCGATGCGGATTGGGAGAAGCTGGGCATCTGCGACTACATCACCAAACCACGCATCGCCGCCGCCATCACCGGCAAGACGCCGGAGGGAGAGGACATAAAGGGCGAGTACAAGTTCACCGACGAATTCCCGATGGCCGAGGGGTTCGAGGAAAACGCCGAGTTCTTCACGCTGACCTATGAAGCCCCCGTAGCCGTCAGCCACAACCTCGCCTTCCAGCGCATCGCGCCGTTGTTGTGGATGCGCGCCGGATCGGAAGGGCGCCGCATCGACGACCTCCCCGCCGCCGGCTGGGAAGTGGCCGACACCTACGGCCTGCTCGTCGACCTGGACCGCGCCGCCGCGTTTTGCGACGCGGCCGCCGCCCAGCCGACCCTGCGCATTGCCTACGTCGTGACAGATGACGACCGCCGGTTCCAGGCGGTGGCGCGCGCGCTGCTCGACAGCGTCGAGCCGGTTCGGCTCTACGAGTCCTACCTCTCCAACTTCCGCTTTTCGATGGGCCGCTGAGCCATGAAGTTCACACTCAAGGATTATCAGGAAGAAGCCGTTCGGGAGGTTCTGGTAAACCTCAAGAAGGCCTCGCGTCGCTGGCGCGAGGACGGCGACAAGCATGCCTTCTCGCTGACGGCCACCACGGGCGCGGGCAAGACCGTCATGGCGGCGGCCGTTTTCGAAGCGCTGTTCCACGGCGACGACAATTACGACATCGAGCCTGACCCGGGTGCAGTGGTGATCTGGTTCAGCGACGATCCGTCCCTGAACGAGCAGTCACGTTTCCGCCTGCTCGAGGCGTCGGACAGACTTTCAATCTCGGACCTTGTGGTGGTGCAAAGCACGTTCCAGCGCGAGGTGCTGGAACCGGGGAAGGTCTATTTCCTGAACACCCAGAAGCTGAGCAAGTCGAGCCTCCTGGTGCGCGGACACGATCCCGATGACGAGGGGATCGAGAAGGACGGCCAGATCCGGCTGATGCCCGACAGTCGCTCCTTCACCATTTGGGACACGATCCAGAACACCATAGATGACCCGGCGCTGACGCTTTACCTCGTGCTCGACGAGGCGCATCGCGGGATGCGCGCCGCGACAGGCGCGGGCGAGAAGACCACCATCGTCAAGCGGCTGATCAACGGCTCGGGACCGGTACCCGGCATCCCGGTCGTCTGGGGCATCTCGGCGACGGTCGAGCGGTTCAACGCCGCAATGACCGACATGACGGGGCGCGCGACCCTGCCGAACGTGGTGGTGGATTCCGCCAAGGTCCAGGCGTCAGGTCTTCTGAAGGACACGATCATCCTGGACGTGCCGAAGGAGGCGGGGCAGTTCGATACCGTGCTGGTGCGCCGCGGCACAGACAAGCTGAAGGAGATTTCCTCCGCCTGGGAGGCCTATGGCCAGCAGCAGGACGATGCCGGAACAGTGCTGCCCCTTATGGTTCTGCAGGTTCCGAACGCGCCTGATCACAACGACATCGGCCGGGCTCTCGACACCATCTTCACGCAGTGGCCGGACTTGCCCGAGGATGCGGTGGCGCATGTGTTCGGTGAGCACTCCACCCAGAGCTTCGGCCGCCACACCGTGCCCTACATCTCGCCCGAACGCGTTCAGGATTCGACGTGGGTCCGAATCCTGATCGCCAAGGACGCCATCAGCACGGGTTGGGACTGTCCGCGCGCCGAAGTCATGGTGTCGTTCCGGCCCGCTCGGGACAAGACGCACATCACGCAGCTGCTAGGACGCATGGTGCGTACGCCGCTGGCGCGGCGGATTCCGGGCAACGAACGACTGAACTCCGTCGATTGCCTACTACCGTTCTTCGACGAAGCCTCGGTCAAGGACGTCGCCAAGGCGTTGATGTCCGGCGGGGACGGTGGCGACGATCTGCCGGGTCGCCGCGTGCTGATCAACCCCGTCGAGTTGAAGCCCAATCCTTCGATCCCGGAGCCAGTGTGGGACAAGCTGCTCTCGCTGCCATCCCAATCCCTGCCGAAGCGGCATGCCCGTCCCGTCAAGCGGCTGACTTCGCTGGCGCATGAACTTGCCGTGGATGGCCTGCTCGATGACGCTGGCAAGGCTGCCCATGCCGAAATGCACAAGGTGCTCGATGGCGCCAGAGCGCGCTACAAGGCGGAAATTGAGACTGCCCGCAAATCGGTCCTGACAGTCGAAGGCAAGAGCCTGAAGGCCGATCTGAAAGGTGGCGGCATGTCGTTCGACGACTTCCTCGAGGAAGCGGACTACGCCGTGATCGAGGACGCATATCGCAGGGCGGGCCGTGCGATCAGTCCAGATCTCGCGACGTCGTACAGCGACTACCTGGCGCGGAACGAAGGCGATACGGACGACATGGAAGCCGCTCTCATCGATGCGCACGTCACGATTGGCGCTCTGGGATTGGTTCCCGGCATCCGAGAGACACTTGATGCTGAGGCCGAAAAGCTCGCGAACCAATGGCTCACTCGCTTCCGGGTCGACATCAAGAACCTCTCCGACGAGCGTCAGGACGTGTATCGCCAGATACGGGAGATGAGCGCGAATCCCATGGATGTGGACTTGGCTCGACCGACGTCTTGGATGCAGCCGACGACGATCCGGGAGGCGAACGGCTCAGAGACCCCGCTGCCATCGTTCGAGCGGCACATGCTGTGCGATGAGCATGGGATGTTCCCCGAGGACTTCAATTCCTGGGAAGGTGAAGTCGTGAAATCTGAACTCGCGCGGGCGGGAGCCGTCGCGTGGTACCGGAACCCGTCGCGCGCCAGCCAGGACTCGCTTGGCATCATTTACGAGGATGGGGGCGAACCAAGGATCGTCAGGCCCGACTTCGTTTTTTTCGTTCAGCAGGACGATGGGACCGTCGCCGCCGATATCGTCGATCCGCACGGCATTCAGTTCGGCGACGCGATGCCGAAGCTCAAGGGGCTGGCGCAGTACGCAGAACGCTTCGGCGACCAGTATCGTCGGATCGAGGCCGTTGCGAAGATCGGCGACAAGTTCCGTGTTCTGGACCTGAAGGAAGCCGCGACGCGCGCGTCGGTCTCTACCGCGACAACCATCAAGGCTCTGTATGAAAGCACGGATGCATTCGATTACTTGCCCTAACCATCACAAAGTTCGACGCCAGTTCCTTGCGGCATGGATACGGCTTCCACAACGGTCGCGAATGATCTGTAGCTCAAAACCCTTCATTATCAGGGTCTTGATCGGCTTAACCGGACCGCGCGCGGTTAACAGGTCCGGAGAGTGTCGGCCCGGAGAGAACGCATGCGCGTCCTTCGGGGCGCAGCCCGGTTAACAGCCCCTCCCGCATAACCCTCGAAAACAACGGAAAAATCCGGCCGCAGCCGGATCGGGAGAACGCTTTCGCGGGGGCAAGTGGCGGAGACGGAGGGATTCGAACCCTCGATACCCTTTTGGGGTATGCTCATTTAGCAAACGAGTGCCTTCAGCCGCTCGGCCACGTCTCCGTTAGCGGGCTTCTATGCCCGCGCCGCCGGTGATTTGCAAGGCGGCGGGGCAGGGGATGTTCACAGCACCGTCGTGCCGAAGCCGGCCGTCTCCGCCAGCGGCTCGGCGATGGCGTCCTCCGCCGCCTCCTCGCGCAGCCAGGCACAGAAGGCGGCGACCTGGGGCTTGGCCGCGCCGGCCATGGAGCGGATGAGATAGTAGCCGTGGGGGCCGTCGACCTGCCGGTCGAAGGGGGCGACCAGCGTGCCGGAGCGGATCGCCTCGTTGATGAGCGGCGAGACGCCGAGAGCCACTCCCTGGCCGCTCATCGCCGCCTGGATCATCTGGTCGTAGCGCGAGAAGCGCAGCGATCCCGCGGGTTTAAGGTCCTCGATGCCGAGGGCGGTCATCCAGGTGCCCCAGTCGAACCAGGTGCGGCTGGCGCCGTGGTAGTCGAGGTGCAGCAGCGTGTGGTGCTTAAGGTCCTCCGGTTGGCGCAGCGGCGTGACGCTGTCGGCCACCAGCGATGGGTGGCAGACCGGCAGGATGTCCTCGGCGAAGAGGCGTTCGGCACCGGGGGCGGCGCGGTCGGTCTTCGAGTAGCGGATGGCGAGGTCGATCATGCTGCGGTCCAGGTCGAGGACGCGGTCATTGGCGATGATGCGCACGTCGATGTGGGGGTGAAGCCGCGTGAACCGTTTCAGCCGCGGGATCAGCCAGAGCGAGGCGAAGCCGGAGACGGTGGTCACCGCCAACTGGTTGTCGGTGCTGCGCGCCCGCATCTGGTTGATGGCGCCCTGCAGGCGGTCGAGCACGTCGATGGCGATGCGCTGGAAGGCACGGCCGTCCTCGGTGAGGGCGAGGGCGCGGTGCCGCCGCTCGAACAGGGTCACGCCGAGATGCTCCTCCAGCGTCTTGATCTGCCGGCTGACGGCCGACTGGGTCAGCGCCAGTTCGTCGGCGGCGCGGGTGAAGGAGAGGGTGCGGGCGGCCGCCTCGAACCCCTGGACGAACCCCAGGGGCGGCAGGTCATAGCGTTTGCGTGCCATTCTCTGAACTCATGCAGTGCGTGAGAATTGATCGTTTGTGCAGTGCCGCAAGAGCAAACATCATAAGCGCATCCCGGTGCCTCTGTCGCGTCCGGATCTGTTCTGACATTCCCCCCGTTCATTCAGAGGAGGCCGCCATGGTCTGTCTCGATACACCTTCCCGCATCCACGTCCGCCGCGGTGGCATCATCCGCCTCGATGGTGCCATGGGCACCGCCATCCTCTGCCATGCCGGCGCGGTCTGGGTGACGCTGGAGGACGATCCCCGCGACATCCTCATTGAGGCGGGCGAGAGCTTCGTCATCGATCGCGGCGGTCTCAGCCTCGTCTGCGCCATTGCCGGGCCGGCGGAGGTTGAGGTGATCCGGGACGGAGCGCAAATGTCCGCCGATGTCGCGGCCGATGACGTTCCCGACGCATTCCACGAGCCGGCAAGGGCGGCCTGACGCCGTGGTCCGGATCCATCCATCCGCGTGGCGCGGGGCGGCTGGCGGGGCTGTCACGCTGACCGAGCAGCTCATCGTCCGCCGGTTCGAGGCGGGCGAGGAACCGCAGCTGCAGGCGCATGTCGACGGCCTGTCGCCGCTCTCGCGCCGGTATCGCTTCCTTGGCGGGATCAATGGTCTTGCCCTCGCCGAGGCGCGACGCCTGATCGGTGATGGCACGGGTCCGGTGTTCGCCCTTGCCGCCGAGACCGGTGGTCAGGACGGAATGGGGCTGATCGGGGAAGGGGTCTGCGCCATCGGTGGCGATGGCAAGACGGCTGAATTCGCCCTGTCCGTTGCCGATGCATGGCAGGGTCAGGGCGTCGGACGTGCGATTCTCGCTGGAATCGGCCTGCGCGCCTTCGGCCGGGGCGTGGAACTGCTGCATGGCGACGTGCTGCGCGACAATGATCGCATGCTGGCCCTGGCAGCCCGCGCAGGGTTCCTCGCCCGGACGCATCGGGGCGATCCGCGACTCATCCGGATCGAACGGCGCTTTTCGGGCACTGCCGGCTTGCGCGCGCGCCTGGCCGGCCTCGGAGAAGGCGCGGCCCTCGCCGCGTGAAGCCGGGGGCTTGACGAGCCGGCGCCCCACCTCTAGAACTTAACCTAATAGTTAAATAAAGGTCCGCACCTGGGCAGGGGTGCCTGCCGGATGCATGCGGTGCCATGGAGGCGGCGATGCACTGGGTCGCCCGATACCGGATCTGCTGGCAGCGCCAGCTCGATCGCCTGCAAGCCTTTCTGGAGGAAGAGAGATGTCCGCCCAATCCCAGCCGATCCGGACCGGCGCCGGCGTCCCGCTTGTCGCGACGCGGCCGAGCCTCACCCTCCGCCGCTGGCTCAACGCCTCTCCGGCGCGGGTCTATTCCGCGTGGACGGACCCGGTGAGGCTCGCCCAGTGGTGGGGGCCCGGCACGCCGGACGACATGAACGTCGTCGAACTGGACGTCCGGGTGGGCGGCGCCTTTCACATCGGCTTCTCCTATGCCGGCGAGCGCCATGACGTGCACGGCGTCTACAAGGAGGTCGTGCCGGGCGAACGGCTGGTCTTCTCGTGGTTCTGGAAATCGACGCCGGAGCGCGTCTCGCAGGTCACGGTGCGGTGCCGCGCCGACGGCGAGGGCTGCATGCTGACGCTGATCCACGAACAGCTCTTCGACGAGGCGGCCCGCCTCGGCCATACGCGCGGCTGGACCGCCTCTCTCAACAAGCTCCAGTCGCTGTTTTCCCGCGAGACCTGACCACCATGACTCGTTCCCCCGAACGCATGCAGCTGCACTATTCCGAGACGATGATGCCGCGAAAGGCCTGTTTCGTGGCCCGGCACCTGGACGCGCCCGTGGACTTCATCCGCGTCGATCTCGGCAAGGGCGAGCACAAGGCGCCGGCCTTCCGCGCCCTGAATCCCAACACCAAGGTGCCGCTGCTGGTCGACGGCGACCTGGCGCTGTGGGAGTCGGACGCCATCATGCTGCATCTGGCGCTCGGCGCGGGCTCGGCTCTTTGGCCATCGGACCCGCGTGGCCAGGTCGAGGCGCAGCGCTGGCTGAGCTGGGCGGCACATGAGTTCAACCCGCAGGCGGGAACGCTCTACTTCGAGCACGTCATCCGGCCGATGTTCGGTCTGGGAGACGTGGACACGGAGGCGGAATCGGCGGCGCTGGCGCGGACGCGCAAGGCGCTGGCGGTGCTCGATGCCCATCTCAAGGACCGTGATTTCCTCCTCGGCCCGCGCCTGTCGCTGGCCGACATCTCCGTGGCGATCACCTTTCCCTATGCGCCCAAGGCGAACATCCCGCTCGGCGACTATCCGGCCGTGACGCGGTGGAACGAGCGCCTTCGGGCGCTGGCCCACTGGGACCGCCCGTTTCCTGAAGGCTAGCGCCTTCGAGGTCCAGAGGCCAGGGAATGGCCTCAAAACCCGGTCTTTCCCGGCGATGCCCCCTGTGCCGGGAAAGATCGGGTCCCTTCTTTCGGTCGCGCGCGGCTCAGCCGCCGTAGCGGC
>CAZPMD010000063.1:0-6075 GCA_964587395.1 uncultured Hyphomicrobiales bacterium | reverse complement strand
TTTTTCTATCGTTCTTAGCCGTCTTGAGCGCCGGCCTTCTTTTCCCGTCCGCTTGTCCGTCAGCCGCCGTAGCGGCCGGCGGCCTCCTCCGCGAAGGCGAATTCGCCGATGAGGCGGACACCGCCGAGCCAGATCTCGGCGATCTCGCCCTCCGCGTCGCGGACGCGGCTCGCGGCCTCGCCGGCCTGGTTGAATCCCGGCGCGCGGGTGATGAGGCCGGCGTCGAGGCCGGTCACCGTGATCTCGCTGACCTCGGACAGCGGCGGGTTCAGCACCGGCGGCGAGGCGAGCACCTTGTTGCCGACGGGGACGAGGTCCACGGCGCCCCAGAGCGTCCACCAGCGGCCGGCCCAGTCGGCGACCTCCTCGTTTGGCGCGCCGCCCTTCTCGAAGGCCTTGAGGATGTGGCCGATACCGTCGACGAAGGCCTGGGCCGGGCCGTCGATGGCATTGGTCAGCACCGAGATGGCAAGGTCCTGCGCCGGGAAGACGGCTGTGCGCGACAGGGTCCCGGCGAAGGAGCCGGAATGGCCGAACCAGTCCCAGCCCGCGAGCGAGCCGGAGATGGTGCCGAGCCCGTAATAGCGCTCAAGCGTCGACTCGTTGTCGCGCCAGTGGCGGCGCGTCATGTCGCGCCGGCTCGCCGCGGAGAGCAGCGTCGACGGAGATGTTGGCGAAAGCTGCGAGAAGAACCGTGCGAGGTCGGCCGCCGTCGAGACGAAGCCGGTGGCGGAGGCGAGATCGGCGGTCGCGGCGTCGCCGGGGATGACGAGCCGTCGACCGAAGGGCAGGCGGGTCGAGTGGCCCTTCGCCAGCATGCCCTCGTTCATCAGGCCGATGTCGGCATAGGTCTCCGAAAGGCCGGCGGGGGCGACGATCTCGCGCATGATCCAGTCGCGATAGTGCTCGCCGGTGACCGCCTCGATGATCAGACCGAGAATGCCGTAGCCGTGGTTGGAGTATTTGAAGCGCTGGCCGGCCGGAAGCGGCGGGGCCTGCGCCAGTTCCTCGCGCAGCTGGGCGGCGGTGAGGAAAGGTCGGAGATTGCTGAAATAGCCGGCGTCGGCGCCATCCCGAACATAGCCTGCGCTGTGGGACAGCAACTGCTGCACGGTGGCGGCCGCCGCGTCCTCATGCAGGCCCTGGACGAAGGTCCCCGCCGCGTCGTCGAGGCGGAGGAGGCCGCGGTCCTTCAGCTTCAGGATGCCGGCCGCGGTGAAGGTCTTGGAGTGCGAGGCGACACGGAAGCGATGCCGGGAGGTCAGGGCCTCGCCGGTCGCGAGATCAGCCGTGCCGAAGGCCTCATCGAGGACGATCTCGCCCTTGTGGGCGATCGCGATCGAACAGCCGGGCTGGTCGACGTGCTGGACCTGAAAGTCGATCCAGCGCGGCACGTAGTCGAGCGCGGCCCTCAGCCAGGCATCCATGGTCATCCCCCCGCAATGCGTCTCGGGCCGACTTTGGCACGGGCCTGCGACAGGGGGAAAGCGGGAGATCGCCAGATGGTGAAGGGGCGACCTCCCGAAGAGGGCCCGTCAGGTAGCCGCCAGCTTCTTCTCCACGACGCGCGCGTAGAAGGCCGCCGCATAGGGCAGCAGCTTGTCGTTGAAGTCGTAGGCGGGGTTGTGGACCTGGGCGGAATCGCCATTGCCGATGTTGATGTAGGCGCCGGGCACCTTCTCCAGCATGAAGGAGAAGTCCTCCGAGCCCATGATCAGCGAGCGGTTGCGCTCGACATTGCCCTCGCCAACGAGTTCGGCGGCGACGTCGGCGGCGAAGGTCGCGTGCTCCGGCGTGTTGTAGAGCGGTGCGAAGATGAGGCGCCAGTCGACCTCGGCGGTGGCGCCGAAGCCGGCGGCGACGCCCTTGGCCATGCGCTTCATGTTGTCTTCCATGAGCTTGCCGACCTCGGACTTGAAGAAGCGTGCGGTGCCGCGGATCCAGGCGGTGTCGGGGACGACGTTGTAGGCATCGCCGCCCTCGATCCGCGTCACCGAGATGACGCCCTGGTCGACGGCGCCGATGTTGCGGGCCACGATGGACTGCAGCGCCGTGACGATCTGGCAGGCGGTCAGGACCGGGTCGATGGAGTGCTCGGGATGGGCGCCGTGGGAGCCGCGGCCCTGCACCTTGATGTCGAAGAAGGCGCCCCCGGCCATCATGTGGCCCGGACGGATGGCGAACTTGCCGACATCCGTCTTCGGCGAGTTGTGGAAGCCGAAGACGGCGTCGCAGGGAAAGCGCTCGAACAGGCTGTCGGCCAGCATGGCACGGGCGCCGCCGACGCCTTCCTCCGCGGGCTGGAAGATGAGGGTCACCGAGCCGTCGAAGTTGCGCGTCTCGGCGAGGTACTTGGCGGCACCGAGCATGCTGGCGGTGTGACCGTCATGGCCGCAGGCATGCATGCGGTTCTCGAATTTCGAGCGGTAGGCGAGTTGGGTCGTCTCCTGCATCGGCAGAGCGTCCATGTCGCAGCGCAGGCCCACGGAGCGGCTGGAGGTGCCGACCTTCAGGCGGCCGACCACGCCGGTCTTGCCGACGTTGCGATGGACCTCGTAGCCCCAGCTCTCCAGCGCCTTGGCGACGATCTCGGACGTGCGCTGTTCCTCGAAGCCGATCTCGGGATGGGCGTGGAAATCGTGCCGCCAGGCGGTCATCTCGGGGGTGAGGGCGGAGATCTTGTCGGGGATCGGCATTGGCAGGCCCTTGATGGTCTTGGCGATGGTCGGCGCGCGGCCGCGGGGAGGGTGACCATAGCCGTGGCCAGCCGCCCCTGCCATGCAGGCGGTGCGGGAGGTCGCGCCGAGCCATGCGCGGCAGCCATGCCTCGCCAGCCCCGCGATTGCGTCGGCGTGCTCCACTGGCACAGGATGCGCGGCCCATCACCCCTGCGAGTCCGACTGCCATGAACCCCTGCGACCTCACCGCCGTCGAGGCCCGCCGCCTGATCGGCGCCAAGAAGCTGTCGGCCACCGAGCTGCTGGAGAGCTGCATCGCGCGCATGGATGCCGTGGACCCGGCGGTGAACTGCATGGTGGCCCGCGATGACGAGGCCGCCCGCGCCGCCGCCAGGGCGGCCGATGCGGCGGTCGCACGCGGCGACGCGCTCGGGCCGCTGCACGGCCTCCCCGTCGGGGTGAAGGATCTCGAGAACACCAAGGGGCTGCGCACCACCTATGGCAGCGTCCTGTTCAAGGACTTCGTGCCGGAGGAGGACCAGCTCATCGTCAAGTCGGTTCGCGAGGCGGGCGCCATCGTCGCGGGAAAGACCAACACGCCGGAGTGGGGCGCCGGCGCCAACACCCGCAACGCCGTCTATGGCGCGACGGGAAACCCCTTCGACCCCACGCGATCGGCAGCCGGATCGTCCGGCGGGTCGGGCGTGGCGCTCGCCTGCGGCATGGTGCCGATCGCAACGGGATCGGACACCGGCGGTTCGCTGCGCAACCCCGCCGCCTTCAACGGCATCGTCGGCTTCCGCCCGTCGCCGGGGCTCGTGCCGAGCGACAAGCGGCCGCTCGGCTGGAACCCCTTGAGCGTCCTCGGCCCGATGGCGCGCACCGTGCCGGACCTCTGCCTGCTGCTGTCCACCATGGTCTCCGATGACGGGTGCGATCCGCTGGCGACGACCATCCACGGCAAGGTGGTACGCCGTCCGGAGGACTTTGCCGTTCCCGCCGAGATCGATCTCGCCTCGCTGCGGGTCGCCGTGACGTCCGACTTCGGGTTCTCGCCCACGGAAAAACACATCCGTGCGGTTCTCGCCGAGAAGGTCGGCCTCTTCGCCCACCTGTTCGCAGGGGTCGATGACGCGACCCCCGACTGCAGCGGCACGGACGAGGTCTTCGAGGTGCTGCGCTCGGTCGCCTTCATGGCCGGCATGTATGAACGGGTGCGCGACACGCCGGACCTCGTCGGCCCCAACGTCCGCGCCAATGTGGAGGAGGGGCTGACCTATTCGGCCCTCGACGTGACGAAGGCGCTGAAGCAGCAGACGGTGCTCTACAAGAACTGGCAGCGCTTCTTCGAGGCCTACGACGTCATCCTGTCGCCGGCCGTCACGCTGAGCCCCCGGCCCTGGTCGGAGCTCTATCCCGCCGAGATCGACGGCAAGCCGACACGGACCTATTTCCACTGGCTCGCCAACGCCTATGCGGTGACGACGGTCGGCTATCCCGCCATTTCGCTACCCGTCGGCCTGGACCACAACGGCATGCCCTTCGGTTTGCAGATCGTCGGGCCGCGCGGCGGCGATGCCAAGGTGCTGGCGGTGGCGGCTGCCCTCGAGCGGGAACTCTCCGGCGATCCGCGCACGGCGCGGCCGGTGCCCGACATCGCGAAACTGGCCGCTGCCACGCCGATCAGTGCCATGCCCGGCTTCATGGGCTTCGACTGACCGCCCGCCTAACCGGATTGCCAGATGCGCCACGGCGCGCAACGATGAGGGGCCCTTTGTCGCGGAGACGGCGCGGGCTGCATAAGGGGGACGAGAGATGATCTTTGACAGACGCACGCTGCTGAAGGGAGCGGCGGCCTCGCTGGTCGCGGCGCCGGCGCTGGCTCAGGACTGGCGCGCCTCGACCATGCGCTTCATTCCTCAGGCGAACCTCTCCTCCCTCGACCCGATCTGGACGACGGCGACCGTCACCAACAACCACGGCTACTACGTCTACGACACGCTGTTTGCAGCCGATATGGACTTCAAGGCCCAGCCGCAGATGGCCGAGGGGCACGAGGTGCTCGACAACGGCCTGCGCTGGCGGATCAAGCTGCGCCCCGGCCTGAAGTTCCACGACGGCGAGGCTGTCCGCTCGCAGGACTGCATCGCCTCGATCATGCGGTGGGCGCAGCGCGACAGCTTCGGCCAGCTCGTCGGCAAGGTCATCGACAGCACCCAGGTGATCGACGACCGCACCTTCGACATCAAGCTGAAGCGCGCCTTCCCGTTGCTGCTCGATGCGCTCGGCAAGCCTGATACCCCCGCCTTCATCATGCCGGAGCGCCACGCCAGGACCGAGGCCACCAGGCAGGTCACCGAGATGGTCGGCTCGGGCCCCTACCGCTTCCTCGCCGGCGAGTACAATTCCGGCAGCCGTGTGGTCTACGAGAAGTTCGCGGACTACGTGCCGCGCTCCGAGCCTGCCAGCCGCGGTGCGGGTGGCAAGATCGCCCATTTCCCGCGCATCGAGTGGCATATCCTCCCCGACCCCTCCACCGCCGCCAACGCCATCGTCCGCGGCGAGATGGACTGGTGGGAGCGCCCGCCGGCCGACCTGCAGCCGCTGCTGGCCCGTTCGCGCGACATCACCCGCGAGGTCACGGACCCGTCCGGCCGCCTCGCCATCATGCGCCTCAACCACCTGCAGGCGCCCTTCAACAACGTGAAGGTGCGGCAGGCCGTCCGGATGGCGGCGATGCAGGAAGACTACATGCGGGGATCGCAGGGCAATGATGCCTCCGCGTGGAAGGTCTGCCGCAGCCTCTGGCCGCAGGGCACGCCCTACTACAGCGGCGAGCAGGAAGACCTCATGCCGCAGTCGATCGACAAGGCGAAGGAGGCCCTGAAGGCCTCCGGCTATGCCGGCGAGAAGGTGGTCATCATCAACCCGACCGATTTCCCCGACATCGGGCCGCTCGGTCAGGTGACCGCCGACATCCTGCAGAAGATGGGCATGAACGTCGACCTCGCCGAGACCGACTGGGGCACGGTGATCCAGCGTCGTGGCAGCCGCGAATCGACCGACAAGGGCGGCTGGAGCATCTTCCACACGACGGGTCCCGCTGCCGGCTGGGGCACGCCCGCGACGTCGCTGCTGGTGCGCGGCCAGGGCGCCCGTGGCTGGTTCGGCTGGTGGGACAGCCCGAAGGCCGAGGCCCTTACCGAGGAATGGCTCTACGCGCCGGACGAGGCGGGCCAGAAGAGCGCCGCCAAGGAACTGGGGCGCCTCGCGCTCGAGGAGGTCGCGACCGTTCCGCTCGGCCAGTTCACGCTGCGCACGGCCTATCGCAAGACGCTGACGGGCATGCCGCACGGCTCGGCGCCCTATCCGTGGAGCATCAAGCGGGCCTGACGGC
>CAZPMD010000062.1:2466-24481 GCA_964587395.1 uncultured Hyphomicrobiales bacterium | reverse complement strand
CTCGGCCACCGCCATCTCGGCGGCGTTGCGCAGGACGGTGGCCGTGTTGCCGGCGGCACCTTCCGCCGAGAGCGGCAGCAGCAGGGCGACCTTCACCGAGCCTGTACCGATGGTGGAGCCCGGTCCGGCCGGGGCAGCGGGGGTCGCGCCGGGAATGGGCCCGAGAGCCGCGCCCGGTCCCGAGACATTGGCGCCCGAGCAGGCCGCAAGGGCCAGGGCCGCGGCGCCGATCAGAAGGCCACGCACCGTCGTCCCGCCGGCGGCCGCGCCGCCCCGTTTCGCCGTTCCCGCCATGTCCGAATGCCTCCACATGCCCTGAACGCCCCGCCCTTGCACCGGAATAGCCGCCTGCCGGGGGCAAGGTCAAACCGGAAGGCAGGCTTTTGCGTGGCGGAACGGCAACAGCGCCCCGTCTCGTCGCCCGGGATGCGGCGCCGGGCGGGCATGGACGCGCCCGTGTGGCAGCGCCTAATGTTGCAGAAAGAGAGCCCAGCATGACAGACAGCACCGCGCCGCAGCAGCCTGACCGGCACTATGCCCTTGGCGGAAAGCGCTTTCTGGCGCGTCCGCTGGAGCCTGGCCTGCATGTGGTGGCGACCCCGATCGGCAATCTGCGCGACATGACGATCCGCGCCGTGGAGACCATGGCGGCCGCCTCGATCATCGCCTGCGAGGATACACGGGTGACGCGCCGTCTGGTCGACCACTTCGTTCTGTCGACACGACTCGTGCCCTATCACGAGCACAACGCGGCCGAGATGCGACCGAAGCTCCTGGCGCGGCTCGCGGCGGGCGAATCGGTCGCCCTCGTCTCCGATGCCGGAACGCCGCTCGTCTCCGATCCCGGCTTCAAGCTGGTGGAAGCCGTGCGCGAGGCCGGTCACCCCGTCATCCCGGTGCCGGGACCCTCCGCCGTCATGGCGGCGCTGGTCGCCGCGGGCCTGCCGACGGATGCCTTCTTCTTTGCCGGTTTCCTGCCGCCGAAGACGGTCGGCCGGCGTGGCCGGGCCCGGGAGCTCGCCGCCGTACCGGGCTCGCTGGTCTTCTTCGAGACCGGGCCGCGTCTCGCTGCCTCCCTCGCTGATCTCGCCTCCGAACTCGGTGACCGCGAGGCCGCCGTCTGCCGTGAACTCACCAAGACGCACGAGGAGGTGCGGCGTGGCCGTCTCGGGGACCTTGCAGCACACTACGCGAGTGCCGGCGAGCCGAAGGGCGAGATCGTGCTGGTCGTCGCGCCTCCCGGCGAGGCGGCACCGCCGGCGGCCGACGACGTCGACGCCATGCTCCGGGCGGCGCTGGCTGGGGGGTCGGTGAAGGACGCCGCCACCGCCGTCGCCACGGCCACCGGCCTGTCACGGCGCGATGTCTATCAGCGCGCACTCATCCTTGCGAAGGTCGAGGGGTGAGGCGGGAGGCCGATCCAGACCGCTCCGCCGCCTGGGGTCGCGGGCGGATCGCGGAGACGGCCGCCACGCTCCTGCTTCTCGCCAAGGGCTACCGCATTCTCGCCCGCCGCTGGCGCGCGCCGGGGGCCGAGATCGACATCGTCGCACGCCGCGGCGGGACGGTCGTCTTCGTTGAGGTCAAGGCCCGTCGCTCCATGGACCTGGCGGAAATCGCCCTGACAGCCGCCCAGCGGCGGCGCATCACCCGGGCGGCCGAACTCTTCCTCGCCCGGCATCCCCGCCATGCGCGAGGTGATATGCGCTACGACATGATCCTGGTATCGAACGGCGGCTGGCCGCGCCATATACAGGGCGCGTTCGACGCGGATGTCTGAAAGGAATGCCCCATGCGCCTCAAGGTCGCGGTCCAGACCGACCCCATGGAATCCATCAAGATCAAGGGGGATTCCGGCTTTGCGCTGATGCTGGAGGCCCAGGCCCGCGGCCACGAGGTCTCCTACTACCATCCCGACAGCCTCGCCATGCGCGACGGCGAGCCCTCGGCGCTCGCCTATCCGCTCACCGTGCGCGACGTGGAGGGCGACCATTTCACGCTCGGCGAGGGGGCGCGCGTGCGCCTCGACGGCTTCGACGTGATCCTGATGCGTCAGGACCCGCCCTTCGACCTCCACTACATCACGGCGACGCATTTCCTCGAGCGGGTCCATCCGAAGACGCTGGTGGTCAACGATCCCACCAGCGTGCGCAATGCGCCGGAGAAGATCTTCGTCACCCTGTTCCCGCAGCTCATGCCGAAGACGCTGGTGACGCGCGACTTCGCCGCCATCCGCGCCTTCCGCAAGGAGATGGGCGACATCGTCATGAAGCCGCTCTATGGCCATGGCGGGGCCGGCGTCTTCCGCATCCGCCAGGACGACGAGAACTTCGGCTCCTTCCTCGACACCTTCGCCGCCCTGACGCGCGAGCCCTGGGTGATCCAGCAGTATCTGCCGGCGGTGCGTGACGGCGACAAGCGCATCATCCTGGTCGACGGCGTCTTCGCCGGCGCCGTGAACCGCGTGCCGGCGGCCGACGATCTGCGCTCCAACATGGTGCGCGGCGGGGCGGCGGAGACGACGCAGATCAGCGCGCGCGAGCGGGAGATCTGCGAGACGATCGGCCCTGAGCTGAAGGCACGCGGCATCATCCTCGCCGGCATCGACGTGATCGGCGGCAACCTCACCGAGATCAACGTGACGGCCCCGACGGGCATCCGCGCCATCCGCCGCCTCGGCGGACCGGACATCGCCGCGACCGTCTGGGAGGCGATCGAGGCGAAGCGCCGCTGATGAAGGGGCGCCTCCGGCCATCCGGATGTTCCCTTATTGTTCCTGTCTGTCCTGCATGCAGAATGCACGCGGGGGTGGGCCATGGTGCAACGCGTTGCAACCGTCGCATTCGAGGGCATCGAGGCCAAGCCCGTGGACGTGCAGGTCCATGTCCTCTCCGGGCAGGTGGTCTTCAACATCGTGGGGCTGCCCGACAAGGCGGTGAGCGAGGCGCGTGAACGGGTGCGCTCGGCGCTGGTGGCCTCGGGCCTCGCCCTTCCCGGCAAGCGCATCACCGTCAACCTCGCCCCGGCCGACCTGCCGAAGGAGGGCTCGCATTTCGACCTGCCCATCGCCCTCGGGTTGATGGCGGCCATCGGAGCGATACCCGCTGATGCCCTCGCCGGTTTCGTGGTGCTGGGAGAACTGGCGCTGGACGGTCGCATCACCCCGGTGGCGGGTGTCCTGCCCGCCGCCATGGCCGCCAACGCCCTTGGTCTCGGCGTCATCTGCCCAGCCGCCTGCGGTCCGGAGGCGGCCTGGGCCGGCGAGGACGTGGAGGTGCTGGCGCCGGACAATCTCGTCCAGCTCGCCAATCATTTCCGCGGCACGCAGGTGCTGTCGCGGCCGAAGCCCGGCATCCGCACGGTCGAGGCCGGCATGGCGGATCTCAGGGAGATCAAGGGCCAGGAAAGCGCCAAGCGGGCGCTGGAGATCGCCGCCGCGGGCGGGCACGCCCTCTTGATGAATGGCCCTCCCGGCTCGGGCAAATCCATGCTGGCGAGCCGGATGCCGTCGATCCTGCCGCCGTTGCTGCCGGCCGAACTTCTCGAAGTGTCGATGATCCATTCGGTGGCAGGCGAACTGGAGGGAGGCCAGTTGACGACCCGCCGTCCCTTCCGCAATCCGCATCACTCCGCTTCCATGGCGGCGCTGATCGGAGGCGGGCTCAGGGTGAAGCCGGGCGAGGTTTCTCTCGCCCATCACGGTGTCCTCTTCCTCGACGAACTGCCGGAGTTCCAGCCCCAGGTGCTCGACGGACTAAGGCAGCCGATCGAGACCGGCGAGGCGGTCATCGCCCGGGCCAACCAGCGCGTCAGCTTCCCGGCCCGCTTCCAGCTGGTCGCCGCGATGAACCCCTGCCGCTGCGGCCGGGCCACCGAACCTGGGTTCGCCTGCCGGCGCATGCCGAACGAGCGCTGCATGGCCGACTATCAGGCGAAGATTTCAGGTCCGCTCATCGACCGCATGGACATGGTGATCGAGGTGCCGGCAGTCTCGGCAGCCGACCTCATCCTGCCGGCCCCCGCCGAGGGCAGCGCCGAAGTCGGCCTCAGGGTGGCCGCGGCGCGGGCCCTGCAGGGCGAACGCTATCGTGCGCTGGGCCTGCCGCTGCTGCTCAATGCCCACGCCCCGCCCGCAGTGCTGGATACGGTGGCGACGCCGGATGCTGGCGGCGCGGCGCTGCTGCACGATGCTGCGGAGGCGATGCGGCTCAGCGCCCGCGGCTACCACCGCGTACTGAAGCTGGCGCGCACCATTGCCGACCTCGACGGTGCCGCGACGATCGGGCGGATGCACCTCGCCGAGGCGATCAGCTATCGCGGCGCGACCGACCGGTTGCGCGCCGCAGCCTGAGGGCGAGGATTCCTTCCGGTAACCAGACGTCAACCCTGTCTCTTTACGCTGCCTTCGTCGTTCGGGTCGCGTCTGGAGAGTTGCCGTGGATGCTTTCGCCCTCGTTGCGGGTGGTCTCGCGGCTCTTGGCGTGGCCGGCATGGCCGTTCTCCTCCATCTCGCCCATGGACGCCGCGCCCTGCTGCGCAAGACGGCAGCGCTGGAGGACACGATCGAGACGCTGACCGACCGGGTGTTCGAACTCGCCGAGAGCGAGGAGCGCCATCGCGGCCTGATCGATGCCCAGGGCGACCTGATCGTCCGCCGCGACCCTGCCGGGGCCATCACCTTCGCCAACCGCGCCTATGGCGATCTGGTCGGCATGCCGGCCGCCGACCTGCCTGGCCTTGCGACGACGCTCGAGGTCCTCAGCCGGTCCGAAGAGAGGCAGGAGCCTGATGGCTCGCGCAGCGTCGACGAGTGTCTCGCGACGCCCTCGGGCCTGCGCTGGATCGCCTGGCGCCACCATCCCATCCGCGATGCCGATGGACGCTGCGAGGAGATGCAGTCGGTCGGCCGCGACATCACCGACCGCAAGGCCGCCGAGGCCGCGCTCGCCCTGTCGAGCGCGCGCGCGGAGAGCGCCAACGAGGCCAAGTCACGCTTTCTTGCCACCGTCAGCCACGAGATCCGCACGCCGCTCAACGGCATTCTCGGCATGGCCGATCTCCTCCTCGACACGCGACTGACGCCGGAGCAGAAGGCCTATGCCGATGCGGTGAAGACCTCGGGCGACGCCCTGCTGGCGCTGATCGACGAGATCCTCGACTTCTCCAAGATCGAGGCCGGACGGCTCGACCTCGATCCCGCGCCCTTCGACCTGCTGCCGCTGGTGGAGGGCGTCACCGAGCTCCTGGGCCCGCGCGCGCACGCGAAGGGCCTCGACATCATGGCGGCGATCGCTCCCGACGTGCCGGCCCGCCTCGTCGGCGATGCGACGCGCCTCCGGCAGGTCCTGCTCAACCTCGCCGGCAATGCCGTGAAGTTCACCGAGGCCGGGGGCGTGTCGGTCACGGCAGAGCGGGATGGCGGGCAACTCATCCTCGCCGTGCGCGATACCGGTCCCGGCATCGCGCCGGCCGATGTCGATCGCATCTTCGGCGAGTTCGAGCAGGGCGAGACCACCTTCGCGCGGCGCCATGCCGGCACCGGGCTCGGCCTTGCCATCTCGCGCCGCATCATCGCCCGCATGGGGGGTACGCTCTCGGTCGCGACCGAACCGGGTCAAGGCGCGACGTTCACCGCGCGCCTGCCGATGACGGTGGCGGACGACCCGGTCGCTGAGCGCGAAGGGCTCCACGACCTTGCCGTTCTCATCCTTTCGCCCTCCGTCATCGAGCGGGAGGGGCTGACCCGCCGCCTTGCCACCCGAGGCGCCGTGCCGACGCCCTGTCGCGCCCTCGGCGAGGTGCCGTCCGATGCCCGCTACGACACGGCGATCCTCGACCTTCGTCTCGGCCAGGAGACGCTCGCCGAGGCTCTGCGCACGCTGGGCGACCGTGTCCGCCGCACGGTTCTGCTCGTCCGGCCCTCGGAGCGCTCCGCCGTTTCGGCCTGGCGTGAGAAAGGGATCGGCGGATGGCTTGTCTCGCCGGTCCGCGAGGCCTCGCTGCTCCTGCAGATGCGCCCGAAGGCCGCGCCGGACGCCGGGGACACAAGCGTCGAGAGTGTCCGGGCCAGCCACCCGGCCCCGGCGGGAGCTGCGATCACGGTTCTCATCGCGGAGGACAACGACATCAATGCCCTGCTGTGCCGCAGGCTGGTCGAGAAGCTCGGTCACCGGCCGATCTGGGTGAAGGACGGCCGCGCTGCGGTCGCCGCCGCCCTCGATCCGGCGGCCGGGGTCGACCTCGTCCTGATGGATATGCAGATGCCCGAATGTGACGGGCTGTCCGCCGCCAAGATGATCCGGGCCGGCGAGGGTGAGGGTCGGCGCCTGCCGATCATCGCGCTCACCGCCAATGCCTTCGCCGAGGATCGCGCCGCGGCCATCGCCGCCGGGATGGATTCGTTCCTGACCAAGCCGCTGGACAGGGATCGCCTGGCCGAGGCGATCGATCAGTACGTGACCATCACCAGGCAAGCCCCAGATCGCGCAGCGAAGCGGAGAGCGAAGCCGCGTCGGTGAAATGTACCGCGGCCATGCCGTGGTCGCGGGCCGCCTGAACATTGCGCTCGCTGTCGTCGATGAAGATGCAGGCCGCAGGGTCGAGCCCGTGCCGTTCGCAGAGGATGGCATAGATGCGCGGGTCGGGCTTGTTGATGCCGACATCGCCCGAGAGCACCAGCCCGGAAAAGGCGCCGAGGAACGGATAGGCGGGAACTGTCCGGTCGAAGAGTTCTCGCGAGAAGTTGGAGATGCCGTAGACCGGGCCGCGTGCTGCGAGCCCCTCGAAAATGGCCCGGGTGCCCGGAACCTCACCCGGCACGGACTGGAGCCAATCGTCGTAGAAGGCGGCGAAGACGGGCGCGTGATGGGGGAAGCGGGCGGCATGGTCCTCGACCGCCTCGGCGACGGACCGGCCGGCATCCTGTCGGGCGTGCCAATCCATGAAGCCGACTTCGGCCATGAAGGCGTCGATAGACGCATCATCCTCGAAGTGGCGTTGCAGCGATGCTCTGGGCTGCCAGCGCAGCAGCACCTGGCCGATGTCGAAGACAGGAACGCGGCCGGGCATGACTGGCCTCATGGTGCAATATTGCAGACGCAACGATGGGTAACGAAGTTATAAGCCACGGCTGTGACAATGGCGACCGATGTCACAGGCCCCAACACCCATGGCTGACGGCGCGAAGGCGCGAAGACGAAGCCCGTCCGGCAGCGGGGGGGCTGGCGCGTGTGGTGACACAGCCCTCTTCCGGCGCGCGCTCACCATCGCGCGCATGGGATACTGGTATTCCGACGATCCCGCATCCGGCGAGCTGTGGGTATCGCCGGAAATGCAGGCCCTCTATGGCCTGACGACCCCCGACGGGGTCATGCCGATTCCGACGATACGCGCCAGCTACATCGACGATGGTGGCGAGCCCCTGCGCCTGTTCCATCAGTGCTGGATCGATGGGCAGTCCTATGTCGTCCCGGTCCGCTACCGCCACCCGGACGGCAGGGTGCTGGACCTGCGGATCCATGGAGAGGCCGAGCGCGATGCCAAGGGCCGCATTGTCCGTGTCTGCGGCATCGTCAAGGATGTCACCGAGGAAACACAGGCCTTGCGCGCCTCGGAAGCGAGCGAGAGGCAACTCGCCGACTTCCTTGAGACGGCTTCCGACTGGTGCTGGGAAACCGATGCCGAACATCGCTTCTGCCAGCTTGAGCGCGGCTCGGAATGGGCCAAGGCGATGCTGGGCGTGCCGGGCTTCGGCCTGACACGCTGGGATCTGCCGCTGATACCGGAAGACGTCGGTCGCATGCGCGAGCACAAGGCCGACCTTGATGCGCATCGGCCCTTTCGCGCCTTCGACTACTCCATCGTGAGCCATGATGGCGCCATCAAGACCCTGCGCAGCAGCGGCAAGCCGGTTTTTGACAGCACCGGCACCTTCATCGGCTATCGCGGCACGGCCTCCGACATCACAGCGCTCAGGCAGGCGGAGCAACTCCTGTTGCAGCGGACCGCCGCTCTCGCCGAGGCCCATCGTCTCGGCCGGATGGGATCCTGGTTCTACCGGCTGGGCGACGAACAGGTGGTCTGGAGCGAGGAACTGTTCGCTCTGGCGGGCTATGATCCGGCGACGTTCGACATGTCGCACGCGAACGTCCTGGCCCATTTCGAACCCGATGACGCGGTCCGCCTGGTCGAGATGCAGCGCCAGGTGCTGAAGACGGGTGGCATGGCCACGGCGGACCTGCGTTTCCGCTGCGCCGACGGGGGCGTCAGCGATTTCATCGTCAACTGCAAGGCGGAGTTGCGCGATGGAAAGATCATCGGCCTGGTCGGTACCGTTCAGGATATCTCGGAGCGCAAGCAGGCCCAGCGCCAGCTCGAGCACCTCGCCTTCACCGATCCGCTGACCGGTCTTGCCAACCGTGCCCTCTTCAAGCGCTCGCTCAACGAGACGATCGGCCGTGCGCTGCTCGAGGACACGTTCGCGGCGCTTCTGCTGATCGACCTCGACCATTTCAAGGAGGTCAACGATTCCCTCGGCCACGCCGCCGGCGACGAACTCCTGTGCCGGGTCGCAGCTGTCCTGCGGCGCGAACTTGGCCCTTCCGCCTTCATCGCCAGGCTCGGCGGCGACGAATTCGCCGTCCTGCTGGAGCGGACCTCGATCAACGACGACCTGACCGCCATCGCTGACGGCCTGGTCGATGCCATCACCGGACCCATCGACCTGGCCAATGGCGAGGCTTTCGTCAGCGCCACCGTCGGCATTGCCAACCTGCCGGAGGATGGTTCCTCGGCCGAGCAGGCGATGCGCAATGCGGATCTGGCGCTCTACATGGCGAAGGAGGCGGGTCGCAGCCGCACCCTGGTGTTCGAGCCCGCCTATGCCCAGGCGGTCGAGCTGCGCCATGATCTCGCCCGCCATCTGCGTCATGCGGTGCAGGATGGATCGCTGCAGGCCCACTACCAGCCGCAGGTCGATCTGCGTACCGGGCAGGTTGCCGGGTTCGAGTCGCTGCTGAGGTGGAACCACCCGGAGCGGGGCCCGGTGCCACCGAGCGAGTTCATTCCGGTCGCCGAAAGCTCAGGTCTGATCGTCGATCTCGGCCTGTGGATCCTGCGCGAATCCTGCCGCCAGGGACGCGCCTGGCTCGACGCGGGCTATCCGACCCGGACCATCGCGGTGAACGTGTCACCGGCGCAGTTCTGGAACATGGATTTCGAGACGGCGGTCTCCGCCGTGCTGACCGAGACAGGTTTCCCGCCGGCCCTGCTGTGCCTGGAGCTGACTGAAAACCTCTTCGTCGATCAGAGCGAACACCGCATCAGCCGCACCCTGTCGGCTCTGTCGGCGCTGGGCGTCCGACTGGCGCTCGACGACTTCGGGTCCGGCTACTCGTCGCTCGGCTACCTGACGCGCTTGCCCTTCGACCGGCTCAAGGTCGACCGCTCCTTCGTCGACGGGATCGCGACGCGCCCGGACAAGCGCAAGCTGCTGGGCGGCATCATCGCGCTGTCACGCGGTCTCGGCATGACAGTGATCGCCGAAGGCGCCGAACGACCCGCGGAGGTGGACGTCCTGACCGAACTCGGCTGCGACATCGTCCAGGGCTATGTCTTCTCGCGCCCAGTGACGCCGGACATGGCTCCGGTCGTCGCCGCGTCCATTGAACGGGAGGCCCTCCGGGGTCACACCGTCCGTTCGATGATGGAGGAGAGGGCCGTCTTCGCGGCGGCCCCCGTCGGCGTGTGAGCCGGACCGGCCGCGGTCAGCCGCCGATGTTGTAGGCCGCGAGCGCCGCCATGTTGACGATGTCGGAATCGCGCGCGCCGAGCGGCACGATCTGCACCGGCTTGTCGAGGCCGACGAGCAGCGGCCCGATGACCGTCGCTCCTCCCAGTTCCTGCATCATCTTGGTGGAGATGGATGCGGAGTGGAACGCCGGCATCACGAGGACGTTGGCGGGCCCGGTGAGGCGGCAGAACGGATAGGCCTGCATCAGCTCGGGATTGAGCGCGACATCCGCCGACATTTCGCCGTCATACTCGAAGTCGACGCGGCGTCCGTCGAGGATCTTCACGGCCTCGATGACCTTCTCCGAGCGTTCGCCCTTCGGCTGGCCGAAATTGGAGAAGGCGAGAAGCGCGACCCGCGGCTCGGTGCCGAGCCGGCGGGCGGCGTGGGCCGCCTCGATGGCAATCTCGGCGAGGTCGGCCGCGGACGGCATCTCGGTGATGGCGGTGTCGGCCACCAGCACCGTGCGCCCGCGCGAGAGCACGATCGAGACGCCGATGAGCCGGTGCCCGGGCTTCACGTCGATGACGCGACGGACTTCCTTCAGTGCCGATGAATAGTTGCGGGTGACGCCGGTGACCATACCATCGGCATCACCGGCTTCCACCATCGCGGCGCCGAAGACGTTGCGATCCTGGTTGACCATGCGCTGGCAGTCGCGGAACAGGAAGCCGGAGCGCTGCAGGCGCTCATAGAGCTGGTTGGCGTAGTCGGCGTTGCGGGTCGACAGTCCCGCATTGGCGATCTCGATGCCGTCCTTCAGTTCGATGCCGGCCGCCTGCGCCGTGGTGCGGACCCGGTCCTCGCGGCCGACGAGGATCGCCGTGCCGAGGCCCTGGTTGACGAAGCTCTGGGCGGCGCGGATCACCTGCTCCTCCTCGCCCTCGGCGAAGACGACGCGGCGCGGCTGGCGGCGGGCCCGCTCGAAGATGCGGGCGAGGACACCGGCGACCGGGTTGAGGCGGGCGGTGAGCTGGGCCTTGTAGCCGGCCATGTCGACGATCGGCCGGCGGGCGACGCCGGTCTCCATCGCGGCCTGGGCGACGGCGATCGGCACCGCCGTCATCAGGCGCGGGTCGAAGGGCACGGGGATGATGTATTCCGGCCCGTATTTCGGCCGGCCCCCGCCATAGGCGGCGGCGACGTCGTCCGGCACGTCCTCGCGCGCGAGGGCGGCAAGCGCCTCCGCAGCGGCGATCTTCATCTCCATGTTGATCTGGGTGGCGCGCACATCGAGGGCGCCACGGAACAGGAAGGGGAAGCCGAGGACGTTGTTCACCTGGTTCGGATAGTCCGAGCGGCCGGTGGCGACAATGGCGTCGGTGCGCACCGCATGGACCTCCTCCGGGGTGATCTCCGGGTCGGGGTTGGCCATGGCGAAGATGATCGGCTTCGGCGCCATCGACATGACCATCTCGGGGGTGAGCGCCCCCTTGACCGACAGGCCGAAGAAGACGTCGGCCCCCTTCACCGCCTCGGCCAGCGTGCGGGCATTGGTCGCCACCGCATGGCCCGACTTCCACTGGTTCATGCCCTCGGTGCGGCCGCGCCAGATCGTCCCCTTGGTGTCGCAGAGCGTGACGTTCTCGGGGTTGAAGCCCATGGCCTTGAGCAGCTCGACGCAGGCGATGCCGGCCGCGCCCGCGCCGTTGACGACGAGCCGCGTCGTCTTGGGGTCGCGTCCGGTGAGATCCATGGCGTTGATGAGGCCGGCGGCGGCAATGATCGCGGTGCCGTGCTGGTCGTCATGGAACACCGGAATGTCCATGAGCTCCTGCAGGCGCTGCTCGATGATGAAGCACTCGGGGGCCTTGATGTCCTCGAGGTTGATGCCGCCGAAGGAGGGCCCGAGATAGCGCACGGCTTCGATAAACTTGTCGGGGTCCTCGGTGTCGATCTCCAGGTCGATGGAATCGACGTCGGCGAAGCGCTTGAACAGGACCGCCTTGCCTTCCATCACCGGCTTCGAGGCCAGCGCTCCCAGATTGCCCAGGCCGAGGATGGCCGTGCCGTTGGTGATCACCGCCACCATGTTGCCGCGCGTCGTGTAGTCGAAGGCGCGCGCCGGATCCTCGGCGATGGCGAGCACGGGCACGGCGACGCCCGGCGAATAGGCCAGCGACAGGTCGCGCTGGGTCGCCATCGGCTTGGTCGGTACGACCTCGAGCTTTCCGGGCTTGCCGACCTGATGGAAGGCGAGCGCCTCCTGGTCCGTGATGGTCGGGCGGTTGCGTCGGCCGGTCGTGTTGTCGGTCGCCATGTCGGTTCTTCTTGAGCGTTCCTCGGAGGGGAGGGGGACCATAGGGTGTGACTTCCCGCGCGGCAACGGGCCGTGAGGGGGACGCAGCCCTGAACCTTAGACGGTCTGCCCCGCCGCCCAGCCCGACGACCAGGCCCACTGGAAATTGTAGCCGCCGAGCCAGCCGGTGACGTCGACCGCCTCGCCGATGAAATGCAGGCCCGGAACCGCCTTCGCCGCCATGGTCTGCTGGTCGAGTCCGGCGGTGTCGACGCCGCCGAGGGTCACCTCCGCCGTGCGCCATCCCTCCGAGCCGTTCGGGCGGATGCGCCAGCCATTCACGGCGGCGTCGATGCGCGCGAGCACCTTGTCGGAACAGTCGGCGAGATTGCCGGTGAGGTTCTCGGCCGACGCGATGGCCTGTGCCAGCCGCCTGGGCAGAATCTCCGCCAGCACGGTCTGCACCGCCTGCCGGCCCTGGCGGGCGCGGGTCGCGCGCAGGCCCTCGAGGACGTTCACGTCCGGCGCCAGCGACACGACGATCTCGTCACCCTCGCGCCAGTAACTCGAGATCTGCAGGATTGCCGGCCCGGACAGGCCCCGATGGGTGAAGAGCACCGCCTCGCGGAAGCGCGTCCTGCCGTGGCCGACCACGGCCTCCTCGACGGCGATGCCGGCCAGCGGCGTCATCCGCGCCAGCATGTCGGGCGCGAAGGTCAGCGGCACCAGGGCGGGCCGGGGAGGGACGATGGCGAGGCCGAAGCGTTCCGCCACTTCGTAGGCGAAGCCGGTGGCGCCCATCTTGGGGATGGACTTGCCGCCGGTGGCGATCACCAGGGACGAGCAACGAACCTCGCCGGACGACAGCCGTACCGCAAAGCCGCCCTCCGTCTTCGCGATATCCCCGACGGCCGTGCCGAGCGCGAGGCGGACACCCGCCCGCTCCATTTCGTCGGTGAGCATGGCGATGATCTGCTTCGCCGAGCCGTCGCAGAAGAGCTGACCGAGGGTCTTCTCGTGCCAGGCGATGCGATGGCGATCGACCATGGCGATGAAGTCGTGCTGGGTGTAGCGCGACAGCGCCGAGATGGCGAAGCGCGGGTTCTGCGACAGGAAGTTCTTCGGCGAGGCGCCGAGATTGGTGAAGTTGCAGCGGCCGCCGCCGGAGATCCGGATCTTCTCGCCCGGTGCGTCGGCGTGGTCCACCACCAGCACCGAGCGGCCGCGCCGGCCCGCCTCGATGGCGCACATCATGCCCGCCGCACCGGCGCCGAGCACCAGGACGTCACAGGCCGTCGTGGCCTTGCGGCCGGATCCGGAGAGATGGGTCATCGTCGAGCGGTAGCCCCGAAGCGCCCCGCCTGTCGAGCGTTCCCGCCAGCCGGCCATGCCGAACGGCGGATGGCGCGAGCCCCCACGAGCAGAGACGATGGGGAATTCCTGCCCGATGCGAGCCCATCCATGAGCGAGACAGCCACACCCCCCGACGCCGCCGCCTTCGACCGGCTGATGACCGCGCGCCATTCCTGCCGCGCCTTCCTGCCCGAGCCCGTGCCGCGGCAGACGATCGAGGCGATCCTGCGCATCGCCCAGAAGACGGCGTCATGGAACAATACTCAGCCCTGGCAGGTGCTCATCGCCTCGGGCGAGGCGGTCGACCGCTTCCGCAAGCTCATGCTGGACCTGGCCGGCGGCGGTAGCATTCCGGGCCACTACACGGTGGAACCCCAGAGCGATTTCCCCTTCCCCCGCGAGTACCGCGGCGTGGCGCTGGAGCGTCGCCGGGCCTGCGGCTTCCAGCTCTACGATGCGGTCGGAGTCCAGCGGGGCGACAAGGCCGGCTATGCGCGGCAGTCGATGCGGAACTTCGCCCTGTTCGATGCCCCCCATGTGGCGATCATCACCACGGACGAGGCGCTCGGAGTCTACGGGGCGGTGGATTGCGGCGCCTATGTCACCAACTTCATGACCGCCGCGACCGCTTACGGCGTCGGGACGATCGCCCAGGCGGCGCTGGCCGTGCATTCGACCTCCATCCGCGAGCATTTCGGCATGGGGGATGACCGCCGTGTCGTCTGCGGCATCTCCTTCGGGCGACCCGACCGCTCACATCCCGTGAACGGCTATCGCACGACCCGCGCGCCGCTGGAGGAGGTGGTGCGCTGGGAGGCGTAGGTCGGCGCCGGCCTGCCCTCAGAACGCGACGCCCGACTCCTCGCCCTCGCTCACGACGAGCCGGTCGCCCACCGCGATGCGGCCGCCGCCGGTGACGGCGCAGTAGATGCCGCAGTCGGCGTGGCCGTAGCTGCGCATGAGAACGGCCGGGATCATGAGGTCACGGACGGCGGTGGCCGGATTGACCGTCGTGGCGGCGCACCGCTCGGTGCGCTTCAGGCCGGTAAGGGCCACGTCGCCGACGGTGATGCGTCGGCCCACCCAGCCGAACTCCGAGAAGGCGGGAACGCCGTCGACATAGACGTTGGCGCGGAAGCGGATGGGGTCGATGGCGACGCCGGTCTCCTTCTCGAGGGCGCGGACGCTGGCGAGATTGATGATGGAGAGGAAGCCCGAGCGCGAGTCCATGAAGCGGAAGCCCGGCGGGCCCTCGAGGACCTTCGGGGCGCCGGCCAGCTCCTTGGCGAGGAAGATCCGGAAGAAATCCTCGATGGCGGCGCGCCCCTCCGGGGTCGTCAGGTCGCCGCGAGCAACCTCGACGTCATCGGCGACGATGGACAGGCTGTGCCCGGCATCGTCATAGCGCGTCCTGAGCCTCGCCAGCGCCGCCTGCCGGGCGAGGACGAGGAACTTCTGCTTCGGCTGGTGCTCCGGGTTTGCCGGATCGAAGCCGGACGGGCCGTTCTCGATGGCGAACATGCGGTCGCCGGGGAAATGCGTGCCTGCGGTGAGGCGAACCTCCGGCAGCGGCTCGGCGGAGAGTCCCTTCACGGGATAGCGGCAGAGGGCGGTGATGCGGGCGGAGGCGGGGGCAGCTTGGGTCATGCCGATGAGGTGGCGCGAGGCTGCGCCCCCGGTCAAGCGGGGCAGGCGCGCATCATGGATGCAGCCCTGCCGGGAACCCGGCTGCCGCATGACGGTGCCGGCCTTTGATGCTGCTCAAAAAGTCTCGGGGGCAGGCCTTCTCACGGCGACGTGAGGCCCCCATATCCGCCTCAAGCCGGTCGCTTCGGGACCGGCAATCCATCGGTCGGACGTGTCTTCCGGGCTCAGGCGAGACGGCAGCCACGGGCATCAGGAGTGGCCCATGAATATCGAGAAATACACAGAGCGTTCGCGCGGTTTCATCCAGTCGGCGCAGTCCCTGGCGCTTCGCGAGGGGCATCAGCAGTTCCAGCCCGAGCACCTCCTGAAGGTGCTGCTGGACGATCCGGAAGGCCTCGCCTCGGGCCTGATCCGGCAGGCGGGCGGCCAGCCGCAACTCGCCCTCGCACGGACCGAAGAGGCGCTGAAGAAGATTCCGAAGGTGCAGGGCTCGGGAGCCGGCCAGGTCTATCTCGGCCAGGGGCTCGCCCGCGTCTTCGACGCCGCCGAGAAGGCGGCCGAGAAGTCCGGCGACAGTTTCGTCGCCGCCGAGCGGCTGCTGCTGGCGCTGGCTCTGGAAAAGGACAGCGAGGCCGGCAAGGCGCTCGCCGCCGCCGGCGTCACGCCACAGTCGCTGAACGGTGCCATCGAGGCCCTGCGCAAGGGCCGCACGGCGGATTCGGCTTCGGCCGAGAACGCCTATGACGCGCTGAAAAAGTATGCCCGAGACCTGACCGCCGCGGCCCGCGAGGGCAAGCTCGATCCGGTCATCGGCCGTGACGAGGAAATCCGCCGTACCATCCAGGTGCTGTCGCGGCGCACCAAGAACAACCCCGTCCTGATCGGCGAGCCCGGCGTCGGCAAGACCGCCATCGTCGAGGGCCTCGCCCTGCGCGTCGTCGACGGCGACGTGCCGGAGAGCCTGAAGGACAAGTCCATCCTCTCCCTCGACATGGGCTCGCTCATCGCCGGCGCGAAGTATCGTGGCGAGTTCGAGGAGCGGCTGAAGGCCGTGCTGTCCGAGGTCACCTCGTCCGATGGCGGCATCGTGCTGTTCATCGACGAGATGCACACCCTCGTTGGGGCGGGCAAGGCGGACGGGGCCATGGACGCCTCGAACCTCCTCAAGCCTGCGCTCGCCCGCGGCGAACTGCACTGCATCGGTGCGACCACGCTCGACGAGTATCGCAAGCACGTCGAGAAGGACGCGGCGCTCGCCCGGCGCTTCCAGCCGGTCTTCGTCAACGAGCCGTCGGTTGAGGATACCGTCTCCATCCTGCGCGGCCTGAAGGAGAAGTACGAGCAGCACCATCAGGTGCGCATCACCGACAGCGCCATCGTCGCGGCGGCGACGCTGTCGAACCGCTACATCACCGACCGCTTCCTGCCCGACAAGGCCATCGACCTCGTCGACGAGGCATCCGCCCGCCTGCGCATGCAGGTCGATTCCAAGCCGGAGGAGCTGGACGAACTCGACCGGCGCATCATCCAGCTCAAGATCGAGCAGGAGGCGCTCAAGAAGGAGAACGACACCGCTTCGAGGGACCGGCTGAAGCGGCTCGAGAAGGAACTGGCCTCGCTGGAGGAGCAGTCCGCCGAGATGACCTCGCGCTGGAAGGCGGAGAAGGACAGCCTCGGCCGCGCCGCTGAGATCAAGAAGCAGCTCGACGAGGCGCGCAACACCCTCGCCAATGCGCAGCGCAAGGGCGACTGGGCCAAGGCCGGCGAACTCTCCTACGGCACGATCCCCGCGCTGGAGAAGGAACTCGCCTCCGTCGAGCAGCAGAACGAGCAGGCCATGGTCGAGGAGGCGGTCACGGCCGACCACGTCGCCCAGGTCGTCTCGCGCTGGACCGGGGTTCCGGTCGACCGGATGCTGGAGGGGGAGAAGGACAAGCTCCTGCGCATGGAGGACGAGATCGCCCGCCGCGTCGTCGGCCAGGGCGAGGCGGTGAAGGCCGTCTCGACCGCGGTGCGTCGTGCCCGTGCCGGGCTGCAGGACCCGAACCGGCCCATCGGCTCGTTCATGTTCCTCGGTCCGACCGGCGTCGGCAAGACCGAGCTCACCAAGGCGCTCGCCGAGTTCCTGTTCGACGACGAGACGGCCATGGTCCGCCTCGACATGTCGGAATACATGGAGAAGCACTCGGTCTCGCGGCTCATCGGTGCGCCTCCCGGTTATGTCGGCTATGACGAGGGCGGGGCGCTGACCGAAGCCGTGCGCCGCCGACCCTACCAGGTCGTGCTGTTCGACGAAATCGAGAAGGCGCATCCGGACGTGTTCAACGTCCTGTTGCAGGTGCTCGACGACGGGCGCCTGACGGACGGGCAGGGACGCACGGTCGACTTCCGCAACGTGCTCGTCATCATGACCTCGAACCTCGGCTCCGAGCTTCTGGTCATGCAGGGCGAGAACGAGGAGGTTGATGCGGTGCGCGATGGCGTAATGTCCATCGTGCGCGGCCATTTCCGGCCCGAGTTCCTCAATCGCGTCGACGAGATCATCCTCTTCGGCCGGCTGAAGCGGGAGCAGATGACGACCATCGTCGACATCCAGCTGAAGCGCCTGCAGAAGCTGCTGGACGAGCGCAAGATCGTCATCGACCTCGACCCTGCCGCCAAGGCGTGGCTCGCCGACAAGGGCTACGACCCCGCCTATGGCGCGCGCCCGCTGAAGCGCGTGATCCAGAAGTACGTCCAGGATCCGCTGGCCGAGAAGATCCTCGGCGGCGACATCAAGGACGGCGACAGGGTCAGCGCCTCGGCTGCCGGGGACCGGCTGGTCTTCGCGGCCGCGCCACAGGCCATGGCCGCCGAATAACTCCCGGCTGCACGGCATCGGGACTACAACCCTCTTGCCAGGCCGCCCGATCGGGTATCCGATCGGGCGGCCTTGTCGCTTGCAGGGGGGACCGATGGTTGACGCGACGTCTGTCGAGAAGGACCGGGACAAGGTGGTTCCGCCCGCTGCGCCGCGAACCGCGGTGCTGGTGTTTCACGGCATCGGCGACCAGCGGCCGATGGAGACCATGCTGGGCGTCGTCGACGCCGTGCTCGGCGAGCCGGATGAGCCGGGCGCCATCGGCCGGTGGATCAAGCCCTATGTCGGCAAGGACGGCTTCTTCGACCTCAAGTCGGTCTCGACCAAGGCCGTCGGCGACGAGGGCCGGCGCTACGACTTCTTCGAGCTCTACTGGGCCGACAAGATGTCCGGCACGCGGCTCGTCGCGGTGCTCTTGTGGCTGTGCGATCTCGCCAAGCGCGACCGCAAGTCCCTGCCGCCCGACGCGATGTGGATCTGGTATGCCATCGTCGGCCTGATGACCGGGGCCATGATGGCTGCGGTCCATCTCGTCTGGGTGATCGGCCTCAATCTCACTGCCACCTCGCCGGGGATCCTGCAGCAGCGCGCCATGGCGGCGGCCGAACCCGTGGCCGCCGCCTTCCTGGCCTTCGGGCTTGCGGCCGCCGCCGTGGTCTGGCTCTGCCTCGGCAAGGGCTGGCGCGCGGCGCTCGCCGTCCTCCTCGGCTTCGCCCTCCTCGCCTTCATCGGCTACTGGAACGGCATCGCCCTTCTGACCCTCATCCCGGTGCTCGCCGGCCTCTTCATCTTCCTCGGCCCCCGCGCGGCCATCGGCGGCATGGCGGTGGTGGCGACAGTGGCCCTGGTCATCGTGCTCTGGGGTCCTTTCCTCGCGCTGGTCTTTGGAATCCGTTCGGCCACGGGCTCGCTCACCAATGTCCAGGCCGCCTTCGACCTCGTCTTCCTGACGGTGACCTTCAAAGCCGCCGCGCCCTGGCTCCTCGGCTTCCTCGCCCTGTTCCTCGCGCTCGCCGCCATCTTCCTCGTGCCCTATGTCGGTGATTGCGCTCGCTACCTGCGCGATGCGCCGGACAACATCGAGGCGCGCAACCGCATCCGTCAGCTGGGACTCGAGGTGCTGGCGGACCTGCACAAGCGCCAGTCGGGAGGGCGGCCGCGCTATGACCGCATCGTCGTCGTCTCCCATAGCCTCGGCACGGTCATCGCCTACGACGTGCTGCGGGCCTTCTTCGTCAAGCAGGTCTCGAGCCTGCAACTGACCGACAAGATGATTCAGACGTTCAAGCCGATCGACCAGATGCCGGACGACGCGCTGCGGTCCACCACCTTCCGTCTTTCCGAGCAGGACGGCGGACCGAACTGGGCCCCGGCCAGCGGCGATGCCGCGGGAACGGCGCTCGCCTATCAGGCGGCCGTGCGCTGGACTTTCGCCACCTTCTGCCAGGAGCAGCAGGCAAGCTTCGACAACGGCCTCGCCGCCTCTCCCTGGCGCATCAGCGACTTCGTCACGATCGGTAGCCCGCTGACCCATGCCGCCCTGCTGATGACGGAGGACGGCAATCGCGACAGTCTCTCGAAGAAGGTCGAGCTGCGCGAATTCCCGGTTGCCCCGCCGGCGCATTCGCAGGGGGAGACGGGCCGCGTGCTGTTCGGCCGCGACGGGAGCGACGACGGGCGATCGCCGGACCTCCGGCCGCGCCTGCAGCACTCGGCGATGTTCGCGCTCACCTGCTGGACCAATCTCTATTTCTCGCAGCGCTTCGTGGTGAAGGGTGATTTCATCGGCGGCCCGATCAGCGACAGGCTCTCGCCGGGGACGGTGAACGTGCCGCTCCGCACCACCCTGCTCGGGGGCTACTTCAACCACACCCACTACTGGCAGCGCGAGCCGGACCGGAAGGCCGCGACCGAGCATGTCCGCGCGCTGGCGCTGGCAACGCTCGGGGCTTCGGCGTTCCGGCGGGTCCGGGCGGAGCGGAGCAGCCTGGCCTCGCAACCGCCGCCATGATGTCGCGCCGGCCCTTGCTTGCCGGGCCGGGCGGAGCGCCCTAGAAGTCGGGCATGACCCAGATTTCCCCCATTCACGTCATCGGCGGTGGCCTCGCAGGTTCGGAGGCCGCCTGGCAGATCGCCGAGACCGGCGTCCCCGTCGTGCTGCACGAGATGCGCCCGGTGCGCGGCACCGAGGCCCACAAGACAGAGGGCCTAGCCGAACTCGTCTGTTCGAACTCCTTCCGGTCCGACGATGCCGAGACCAATGCGGTCGGACTGCTCCATGCCGAGATGCGGCGCATGGGATCCATCATCATGCGGATGGGCGATGCCCATCAGGTGCCTGCCGGCGGGGCGCTGGCCGTCGACCGCGACGGCTTCTCGGCGGCGGTGACGGCCGCCCTCGAGGCTCACCCGCTCGTCACCATCGAAAGGGGCGAGGTGGCCGGCCTTCCGCCGCAGGACTGGGACAACGTCATCGTGGCGACAGGCCCGCTGACCTCGCCCGCCCTTGCGGCGGCCATTGGCCAACTGACGGGCGAGAAGGAACTCGCCTTCTTCGACGCCATCGCGCCCATCGTCCATTTCGACTCCATCGACATGGAGACGGCCTGGTTCCAGTCGCGCTACGACAAGGCGGGGCCGGGAGGCACCGGCGCCGACTACATCAACTGCCCGATGGACAAGGCGCAGTACGAGGCCTTCATCGACGCCCTGCTGGCGGCGGAGAAGACCGAGTTCAAGGAGTGGGAGGGCACGCCCTATTTCGACGGCTGCCTGCCGATCGAGGTGATGGCCGAACGCGGCCGCGAGACGCTGCGCTGGGGGCCGATGAAGCCGGTCGGCCTCACCAATAAACACAATCCGACTGTCAAGGCCTATGCCGTGGTCCAGCTCCGGCAGGACAACAAGCTCGGCACGCTGTTCAACATGACCGGCTTCCAGACCAAGCTGAAATATGGCGAGCAGGCCGCGATCTTCCGGATGATCCCCGGCCTGCAGAATGCCGAGTTCGCCCGGCTCGGCGGCATCCACCGCAACACCTATCTCAACTCGCCGAAGGTGCTCGATCACACGCTGCGGCTGAAGGCCCAGCCGCGGCTGCGCTTCGCCGGGCAGATCACGGGATGCGAGGGCTATGTGGAGAGCGCCGCCATCGGCGGCATGGTCGGCCGGTTCGCCGCGGCGGAGCGGCTGGGGCGGACGCCGTCCCTCCCGCCGGTGACGACGGCGCACGGCGCGCTGATCAACCACATCACCGGCGGCCATGTCGTCACCATCGACGAGGGGCCGCGCTCCTTCCAGCCGATGAACATCAATTTCGGGCTGTTCCCGCCGCTCTCCGAGCCGGCGCCGAACAAGGGCCCGGATGGCGAGCGGCTGCGCGGCAATGCCAAGACGCAGGCGCGCAAGAAGGTGCTGAGCGCGCGGGCGCTTGCCGATTTCGATCGCTGGCTGGGCGGCGGCGCGCAGGTCGCCGCCGAATAGGCCTCAGCGCGAGGGCGCCTGGGCGGTGACGCGCGTCTCGGCCCGGTCGCGCGTCATCAGGGCGTCGATTCGCTCACGCTCGGCGCGGAAGGCGACGAGCATGGGGCCGGTCAGCTCCCGTCCCCGCGGCACGCGCACGCGCATGGGATCGACGAAGCGGCCATTGACCATCACCTCGTAGTGGAGGTGCGGTCCGGTCGACAGGCCGGAATTGCCGAGATAGCCGATCACCTGGCCCTGCCGCACCCGCGCGCCCTCGGAGATGCCGCGGGCGAAGCCGGACAGATGCGAATAGGTCGAGGTGTAGCCGTTGGCATGTTCGATCTCGATGCGGCGGCCGTAGCCGCCCGACCAGCTCGCCTTGCCGATGACGCCGTTGCCGGCGGCGACGATGGGCGTGCCGATGCGGTCCGACCAGTCGACGCCGGAGTGCATCTTGAAATAGCCCATGACGGGGTGGCGGCGCATGCCGAAGCCGGAGCGCATCTGGCCGCCGGCGATGGGTTTGCGGATGAGGAACTTGCGCGCCGACTTGCCCTGCTCGTCGTAGAAGTCGACGATGCCTTGCCAAACGACTCCGAACGCCCTGCCCATCGCCAAAACCCCCACCGGCGATCGAGGCGCCGAGCAATCTCGCCGTGGG
>CAZPMD010000062.1:0-2456 GCA_964587395.1 uncultured Hyphomicrobiales bacterium | reverse complement strand
AGCGGCGGGTCTCGCCGCCGGTGGTCAGCGCCGCATAGAGAATGTCGCTGCGCCCGGCTTCACCTTCGTCGTCCGAGGCATAGAGGACCTCGAACAGGTCGTTGGAGCTGACGCGGCGCGAGAAATCGACATCGTTGCCGAAGACACGGATCAGCTCGTCGACGACGGGGCGGGGGATCTCCTGGCGCAGCGCCGTCTCGTAGATGGCGGCGTAGAGGCGCAGGCCGCCGCTGTCATCGTCCTCCTCGGAATCGTCTGTGACGTTGACGGCCTCCGCCGGATCCTCGACCGCGACATAGCGGCCCTCGTCGGTCTGGGCGACGGCGGCCTCCGGCGTGCCGCGGTCTCCGACCAGGATGACGCGCACGGGTTGCTGGCGACCCGAGGCGCCCTGGGCGAAGAGCACCCTGATGCGCTGGCCGTCGCGCAGCGTGATCTCGCGGCCGCCGCGGGTGAAGGCCGCGGCGATCAGGCGGACGTCGTCGCGTACAGCCCCGAGTTCGAGGAGGATCGAGGTGATGGTGTCTCCGGCTTTGGCGATTGCCGTGCGGTCGGGCGGCACGGCCGAGGCAGACGCCTCCGGCGCGCGCTTGACGACACGCATGACGTTCGGGTCGTCCGGGTCGATGACGTCGTTGCGCGGGCGCGGCCGGGCGGCGAAGCCACCGTCGGCAGGCAGCGATGCAGGAATGGTCAGGCCAGGCGTGGCGACCTCGCGGACCTGGCCGAGGATGTCGTCGGTCGACAGGACCATCATGCTGCGCTGCTGCGGGGGCAGGGCGCCGAAGTCTCGCATGACCACCGTCACCTCGCCTTCACCGTCCGGCTGCTGCTGCTCCTCTGCCCGCTCGGCGGTGTCGCCTGCCAGAAGACGAAGCGGATTGAACTGCGGGATGTCGTAGTCGCCGCTCGACGTCTGGACCAGATTGGCGACCACCCGCGTATGCGGGCGGACGCGGATAATCTCGCGGTCGCCGACCCGCGAGGTCTGCGAGACGCGGATGGTCTGCTTGGAGGATGAGAAGAGGTCGGCAAGGGGGGTCAGGCGGTCGCCCTTGCGCGCCGTATTCGTCGGACGCTCGCCGGCGCCGCTTCCCGAGCGGGTGAGGGGCTGGAGAATCTCCGCCGGTGCCGGCGGTCGGGTCGGGTTCTCGAGCGCGGCCCAGACCGCGCCGCCCATGAGGCCCGCCCCGCACAGACCCGTGAGGACCGTGCCGGAGAACCAGCGCATGTTGATGCCGCGCCCCTCGATCGTGCGACGCTCGCGGCCGTCTGCGGACAGGGGCGCCTCGTCGCCGAGGGATGCACTCGGGTCGGCCTGATGGGCGGCAAGGGATCGGCCCGACAACAGCAAACGTCAAATCTCCGAACGGATCCGGGGGGAAGCGGTGCCCGGCGCGATGCGCGGCGACGTTGCCCGTGGCCGGATGGGCCGTCAAGCAGGGTCGCGGTCGCGACAAAGGGGTGACGAATGTGGCGTGGTCAGGGCTGGGGATGCCCGACGGCGGGGAGGCAAGCGGCCAGCCACCCGTGGGGAAGCCCGCGATCCGGCGCAGCGCCGCCGAAAGTGGGCGCGTCGGCAGCGGGAGCGCCGGGAACACGGCGGAGCAAGAACAATGACGGCAGAGCAAAAGCGAAAAATGGATGAAGGACCGCGCGCTCGCGCACGCACGCGCGCGAGCGGCCTTTCCCGATGCCGGTCCATCCCCGGTCCCGTCTCCCCCGCAACGTGCCGTCATCGTGCTCTCGGGCCCCTGGCTTTGGCAGAAGGGTGGGTCCTGGCGGCGCAGGGCGGGTCTCCCAGACCAGATTCGGAGGGGCGAAGGCCTGCGGCTGGCGCCGAGAGAGCCGCAAAACCCGCCCAGGGCCAAAAAGTCCGCCGCCCCGGGGACTGTGGAAAACGGCTTGTCGAATCGCGAAAACACCCGTTCAATCAATGGTCTGAGAGCGTACACAGTGCATCTCTTCCATAGCCGGCGACGGGCCTTTGTCGTCGGCATGTCATTTTTTTTGAATTCCGTGTTGACAGTCCGAAAGGGCTTGGCCTATAACCCGCCCATCGACGCGGCGCCGCGCTTTACCGGCCCGGCCCGTCGTCACCTGAAGCTTCTCAGTCACCTTCTGGTGCATGACGCTTCTGACCCAGGTCAGAAGGCAGAGTTTCAGTCGCCCTTCGCTAAGGGTGGGAGCCTCACGGTTCCGGTTCTTTGACAACTGAATATGGGAAAGAGAAACGTAGGCGGCGGAGTTCTTGCGGATCGACCTGGTAACAGATCGATCAAGACGAGACTTCGGCAGTGCTACGTTTCATCAGAGACTACCATGAGCAGTCGCAAGATTGTTCTAGGTGTGTCCTCTGTCAATTCAACGTAGTGACTAGCCGGTTCAAGATCTCAGCATTCAACTTGAGAGTTTGATCCTGGCTCAGAACGAACGCTGGCGGCAGGCTTAACACA
>CAZPMD010000061.1:7979-25297 GCA_964587395.1 uncultured Hyphomicrobiales bacterium | reverse complement strand
GGTCTGAGTAACCCCGAAAGTGTCGGACGCGCGGACGGCATAACCGTCCACGGCCGAGTTGAAGAAGGGCGGCAGATCGACCGGCGCACTCAATGAGGTCGCGAGGACTCGGCCATCGGCGTCGAGCAGCGAGACCTCCTCGGTGCCGGCGACCGGCTCGAGCCTCTCGGCGACGCGGGCGAGGGCCTCCTCGACGGCGAGCAGCCGCTCCTTGAAGGCGAACTGGTCGGAGGAGAGCTGGGCCATGGATCAGCGCCCCGGGACTTGGGGCGAGACCGCGCCGGCCAGTGGCCGCTCGGCGCGCAGAGCCGCCTGCACCTGCTCCGCGGGCACAGCAGCGTCGAGAAGCAGGGCGGTGGCGGCGGGAATATCGTCCGGGTGGGCCAGCGGGCCGGCCCAGCCGGGCGGAGGCGCGTCACAGATGAGGCCGCGGACATCGACGATGTCCGGATGGAGGAAGGGCTTGCCGTTGGCGGCCCGGCTGATCTCCACCTTCGGGTGGACGGCGCGCTTGAAGCCCTCGACGATGACGAGATCGCAGGGCGACAGTTTGTCCAGGAGGTCCGCCAGCCGCGGCTCGGCCTCGCCGCGCAGTTCATGGAGAAGAGCCCAGCGCTTCCCCGAAGCGATCAGCACCTCGCCGGCGCCGGCGGCGCGATGCTCGAAGGAATCCTTGCCGGGATGGTCGATGTCGAAGGCGTGGTGTGCATGTTTGAGGGTCGAGACCTTCAGTCCGCGCGCCACGAGGACAGGGATGACGCGCGTCAGCAGCGTCGTCTTCCCCGCGCCGCTCCACCCGGCAAGTCCAACGACCTTCATCTCGGCTCCCGTGCTGCCGCCAACGCATCCGCGAGCGCAAACTAGTGCGGTCGCCGCCGCTTCTCCAGCCCTGAAACGACAACGCCCGGCCGGAGCCGGGCGTTGCGCGTTCGGGGGATCGGCTGGTCCTATTCGGCGGGCTGTCCGGCAGCATGGGGATGCAGCGATCCCTTGGCCATCTCCTCCTCGACCCAGAGCGAGTGATGCTCCTTGGCCCAGTTGAGATCGACCTCGCCGGTGGTCATGGCGTCAGCCGCGCCTTCCATGCCGATCGAGCCGATATAGGCATGGGCGATCATGGCGGCGATGAGCAGCACCGCGACGATGCCGTGGACGATGTTCCAGAACTGCAGGGCGAGCACGCCGCCGGCCGATTCCGGGAACAGCATGTAGACGCCCGACAGCGAAAGCAGACCGCCGCCGCCGATCACGGACCAGAAGATCACCTTCTGGCCGGCGTTGAACTTCTTCGCCGGCGGGTGGCCGCCGCCGACGAGGCCGCCGCCCTGCTTGATCCAGTCGAGGTCACCGCTGCTCGGGATGTTGTGCACGACCCAGGTCACGAACATGAAGACGAGGCCGAGCATGAAGGGCCAGGCGAGGTAGTTGTGGGCATATTTCGCCAGCTGCGACATCGCCGCGAAGGCATCCTCGCCGAAGAGCGGCGCAAGGATGAACTTGCCGAAGGTGACGTTGAGTCCCGACAGGGCCAGGACGATGAAGCAGAGCGCCGTCAGCCAGTGGATGAAGCGCTCGAAGGTGGAGAAGCGGAGGATCTTGATGCCCGAGGGACCGGCATCGATCCTGATGCGCCCGCGCGTCATGTAGAAGACGACCAGCAACGCCAGCATGCCGAGGATGGCGATGCCGCCGATCCAGTGCATGGTGCCCTGGTGGAAGGCGCGCCAAGCCTGGCCCTGCGGCTGGATCAGGTTGCGGGCATTGGAGTCGGGAATGGTGATGCGACCCGAAAGGGTCGATCCCGAGCCCGGCGTGCCCGCCTGAAGGGCCTGCATGAGCTGGGCCTCCTTCACCGAGGCCGCCGTCGGATTGACCGAAGAGGGCTGCTGGGCGAAGGCGGGCGCTGCAACGAACAAGGCCATCGCGACCGCGAAAGCTGCAACCAGAGACCGAAGCGAGAAGCGCATCGGATGGTCCTCCCTGCGGGATGGTCCGCCCCTGGCGGCCACCCGGAAATGACGAGGCATTAAGGCGGCGGAAGGCCCGCCGCCATGCGGATCAGATGGCGATGGTTTCCTTGTAGGCCGTCTGCCAGCCCCAGGCACCGGAGCCGTAGCCACGCTTCAGCACGCGCTCCTTGTAGATGGTGGCGATCATGTCGCTGTCGCCGGCCAGAAGCGCCTTGGTGGAGCACATCTCGGCGCAGAGCGGCAGCTTGCCCTCGGCGAGACGGTTGGAGCCATAGGCGGCATATTCGGCCGCCGAGCCGTCGGCGAGAGGGCCGCCGGCGCAGTAGGTGCACTTGTCCATCTTGCCGCGCGTGCCGAAGTTGCTGACACGCGGATACTGCGGCGCGCCGAAGGGGCAGGCGTAGAAGCAGTAGCCACAGCCGATGCACAGCTCCTTGGAGTGCAGCACCACCGCGTCCGCCGTCGTGTAGAAGCAGTTCACGGGGCAGACGGCGGCGCAGGGCGCATCCGTGCAGTGCATGCAGGCCATGGAGATGGAGCGCTCGCCGGGTTTGCCGTCATTGAGCGTGACGACGCGCCGGCGATTGATGCCCCAGGGGACATCGTGCTCGTTCTTGCAGGCGGTAACGCAGGCATTGCACTCGATGCAACGATCGGCGTCGCAGAGGAATTTCATACGGGCCATGGATCAGGTCCTCCCTCTCACGCCGCCTGGATCTGGCAGAGCGTGGCCTTGCCCTCGTGCATGCCCGTTACCGGGTCATAGCCGTAGGTGGTCACGGTGTTGACGCTCTCGCCGAGGACGATCGGGTCCGTCCCCTGCGGGTAGTTGCCGCGCTGGTCGGCGCCCTGGTACCAGCCGCCGAAGTGGAACGGCATCCAGGCGACGCCCGGCCCGACACGTTCGGTGACGAGCGCCTTGACGCGCGCGCGGCCACCCTCGGGGCCGGCCACCCAGACCCACTGGCCGTCAGCGATGCTGCGCTGGCCGGCGTCCCGCGGGTTGATCTCGACGAACATGTCCTGCTGCAGCTCGGCGAGCCACTTGTTGGACCGCGTCTCCTCGCCGCCGCCTTCGTATTCAACGAGACGGCCAGAGGTGAGGATGATCGGGAACTGGCGGGCGATGCCCTTGTCCACGGCGCCCTTCTGGTAGGTCGTGTGGAGGTTGGGCATGCGCAGCGTGCGCTCGTCCGCGCGGGCCGGATATTTCGCCACGAGGTCGGTGCGGGGCGTGTAGATCGGTTCACGATGGACCGGCACCGGATCGGGCAGGTTCCATGCGATGGCGCGGGCCTTGCCGTTGCCGAAGGGACAGACGTTCTTCTCAAGGCAGACACGCTGGATGCCGCCGGAGAGGTCGGTCGCCCAGGACACGGCACCGGGATTGGCTCCGCCCTGACGCTCGATCTGCGCCTTCTCTTCGGGAGTCAGCGCCGAATCCCAGCCGAGCCGCTGGAAGATGGCATAGGTGAACTCCGGATAGCCGTCCTGGATCGGCGAATCGAGGTTCCAGGAGTTCTGCGCCAGCAGCGTCTCGCCGTTGCGCTCCAGGCCGAAGCGCGGGCGGAAGGCGCCGCCGCCATCCATCATGCGGACATTGGTGTTGTAGAGAATGTGTGTGCCGGGATGGCGCACCTCCGGCTTGCCCCAGCAGGGCCAGGGCAGGCCGTAGAAGTCGCCACCGATATCGGCGAGTTCCTTCGGCGCGCGCAGGGTGACGATGTCGAACTTGTCCTGGTTCGCCATGTGCGCCTTGATGCGCTCGGGTGACTGGCCGGTATAGCCGGTCGACCAGCCGCCGCGGTTGATCTCGCGGAGAATGGACTCGGCCTGGGGCTCGTCGCCGTACTTGCCCTTGATCATCGTGTAGTTCTTGAACATCTCGGCGGCGAAACCGAGTTTCTGGGCGAACTTGTAGATGATCCAGTAGTCCGTCGCCGACTCGAAGATCGGCTCGACCACCTTCTCGCCCCACTGGACGGAGCGGTTGGAGGCGGTCCGCGACCCGTCGCACTCGAAGTTGGTGCAGGCCGGCAGGACATAGGTGCCGTCGCGCCGGTTGCCGAGCGAGACGAAGTTGGTCGGATGCGGATCGACCACCACCAGGAGGTCGAGCTTGCCGAGGCCCTCTACCGCACCGGGCACGCGCGGAATGGTGTTGCCGCCGTGACCCATGACGAACATCGCCTTGATGTTGTCCTTCTGGTCGACCTGCTCGCCGGGCAGCAGCGTCGCGTCGAACCAGCGGGTCGAGGGAATGCCGGAGACCTCCATGTTCTGCTTGCCGGTGCGGGCGGCACGACCGCCCTTCGCCGGGACGTCATCGAAGCGCGAGACGAAGTAGTCATAGGGCACGTCCCAGACGCGGGACCAGTGCCGCCAGGCGCCTTCCACGAGGCCGTAATAGAGCGGCAGGTTGCCGACATCGAGGCCGAGGTCGGTCGCGCCCTGCACGTTGGTGTGGCCGCGGAAGATGTTGGCGCCGGTGCCCGGCGCGCCGACATTGCCGGTGAGCAGCAGCAGCGTGCAGTAGGCGCGGACGTTGGCCGTGCCGACCGAGTGCTGGGTGGCGCCCATGCACCAGATCAGCGTCGAGGGCTTCTCGGTAGCGAAGAGCTTGGCGACGCGCTCGAGCTGGGCGCCGGGAACGCCGGTGACGTCCTCGACCGTCTTCGGATCCCACTTCTCGACTTCCTTCAGCGCCTCGGACATGCCGTAGACACGCTTGGCGAGGAAGTCCTTGTCCTCCCAGCCGTTCCTGACGATGTGCCACATGATGCCCCAGATCACCGGAATGTCGGTGCCGGAGCGGATGCGGACATATTCCGTCGCATGCGCCGCGGTGCGGGTCATGCGCGGGTCGATGACGATCATGTTGGCGCGGTTCAGCTCCTTGCCGCTCAGCACGTGCTGCAGCGACACGGGATGCGCCTCGGCGGGATTGCCGCCCATGATGATCATGGTCTTGGAGTTGCGGATGTCGTTGTAGGAGTTGGTCTGGGCGCCGTAGCCCCAGGTGTTGGCGACGCCGGCCACGGTGGTGGAGTGGCAGATGCGGGCCTGATGGTCGACGTTGTTCGTACCCCAGAAGGCCGCGAACTTGCGGAACAGATAGGCCGCCTCGTTGGTGAACTTGGCCGAGCCGAGCATGTAGACGGAGTCGGCGCCGGACTTGCCGCGGATCTCCATCATCTTGTCGCCGATCTCGTTGAACGCCTGGTCCCACGAGATGCGCTGCCACTGGCCGCCGACGAGCTTCATCGGATACTTGACGCGGCGCTCGCCAAAGACGAGCTCACGCGAGGCGGCGCCCTTGGCGCAATGGGTGCCGCGGTTGATCGGGCTCTCCCAGGCCGGCTCCTGGCCGGTCCAGACCCCGTTCTGCACTTCGGCCCGGATGGTGCAGCCGACCGAGCAGTGCGTGCACAGATTCTTCTTCACCGTGATGGCAACGCCCGGCTGGGGCGCGGCAACGGCTTCCGCCCGGCGCACGGCGCCCAGCGTGAGCGAACCGACGGCAATGGCACCGGCGGCGGTGAGACCCGAGCGGGCGAGGAAGGTACGACGGTCCATCACGCCGGAGGTCAGGCCCCCGGCAAGGCCGGCGAGGCGGGTGCGGGCGGCGTCCTGGGACTTGCGCTTGATGAGCATGGGGAAGCGCCTCTCAGTAGCGGTTGGTACGGTAGAAGGCCTGGACGTTCGCCGAATTGGCCTGATAGCGGGCCTTCCTGCGCTCGTCGCGACTCTCATTCGTATTGGTCTGGGCCTCCGCCGGCTGGGCGCCGACGACGGCGGCCGCCGCGGCGGCCGAAGCCCCGGTCATGGCCTTGAGGAAATCGCGGCGTGCCGGAGCGGCGGCGTTTCCCTGGTTCCTGGCACTCGACATGGTCGCGTCCTCCATTCCGTCCCTCGCGCCGTCAGGCGTCGAAGGAGAAAGCCTCGTCTTCAATGTCCATGAACAGGCGGCCGACCGCGCCAACGGCGGCGTAGAAGGGTCGGTTCCGCATGGATTCCAGATCCGAGAAGAAGCGCCCCGCCCAAGGCTTCAGATGCGCCTCGTAGAAGGCCTTCTCGGTGTCGTACCCTTGGCCGATCTCTCGTGCGGCGAGGTTCGCCATCACGTCGAAGAGCAGGGCGATGTGATCCTCGGGCTCCCGTGAGCCGTCCTCGCGCACGATGCCGAGATCGACGAAGGACTGGCGCACCGCGGCCAGCGGCCGCTCGTGCAGGAAACCGGTGAGATAGTAGGAGGCATAGGGCAGCAGTTCGCCACGCCCGACGCCGACGAAGAGATCGAAGAACTCGCGCCCGACCGCGTCGACGTCGGTTTCGGAGGCGGCCCTGGCCAGCGCCAGATGCGCCATGCCGAGCGGCGAGGCATCGCCCTTCAACTCGGCGACCTGGCGGAGGACCTCGGCGGTCGGCACGCGGAAGAGGAGCAGGGCGAGGAGGCCATATTCAGCCGAACGCAGCCGATCCATCTCGTCGATGCCGGCCTTTTCCTGCGCTGCCTCCATCGCAAGCGCGATGCTGGACCGGGCTTCGGGATAGAGATCAGGCCGCAGCACGTGGCGACCGACACCGGACACCTTCTCGACGGCAATCACCCGCTCGGACGGCACCCGGTTCCAGCTGGACACGGAGGGTTGCGAAATACCAAGCGCCCTCGCCAGGGCACCCACCCCGCCGACCGCCTTGATCGCTTCCTCCAGGCCCTGCTCGCGCACTGACGAGACTGCTCCCACCCAGGCGTCCGGCCCGGCGCTGTCGTCGCGCCTTCTGGCCATAGCCTCACCACATTTGCTTTAGAATAGGTACAAGCTATGACCTGCCGAGGCAAGGCGAAACTGTGGCCGCCTCAGCCCGGAAGTGCGCCGCCGTGGCGACGACCCACGGGGCGCAAGTCTTTCATTTCACTCGGACTATTGTGCGACGCAACATCGTCCTGCCTGGCCGATTCCCGCGGCAGAAGCCCCGATGTGGGCAGGGCATCAGCCAAGGCTCCCGAACCGCCCCGCGGCCCGGAGGCCGGATCATCATGGATTTGCTGCATTGCAGCAGGAATGGGGGCCGAGGGAATTTCACGGGCAGCTTGCGACAAATTGTCGTGAGGGTCCGCGGCGGCCTCTGTCGGCGCCTCCGACGCCGCGTTGCCGAGCGCGCGGTCGAACATCTCGGCGACCTCGCGGATGGCGGTCTGGCTGGTCTCCATCGTACCGAATCCGGGGGCCGCGCCCGGCGTGTTGTAGTCATAGGCGTAGTCAAGCGCCGGGCTGACATAATCCCGTATCGCCGGGTCGAGCAGCCACATGCGCTGGAGCGCGGCATTGCGCACGCCACTGGGAACCCAGGGCTGCATGAAGGCCGTCAGGCTCTGGCCCGGCACGAGGTCCTCGAGCCGGGGCAGTTCGGCGAGAAGGTCGTCGAGCGTCCGGCCCTCGGGGAGCGACGCTGCGGCCGGCGCGCCCGCGGGCGAATCCGGCTGGGCCGCGGGAGCATCGGGCTCGCGCTTCAGCCGCGACCAGCGCGACAGGAAGCCCTCGCGCCCGCCGCTCACGACCGCCTCCCCGGCTGGCGGGCGGGATGGCCGATGCCATAGTCGGGCTCGGCATTGGGATCCTTGCGGTCGCGCTTGCGCTTGAAGAAGGCCTGCTCGACATGGTGGGCATCGACGAAGGCCTGAAGGTCGACGGCGATCTCGTGCGGCATGGCGAGCGCTTCCACCTTGTCGGTCACCACATCGACGAAGGCCTCGCCCTCATAGGGGTCGACGGTCGCGCCCGCGATCTGCCAGACTCCCTCGGCATTCTCGCGCAGCGCTACCCAGACGGCCGGTCGGCCGGACACGAGATTGTCACGGTAGTGGGACGTCTCGCCAGAGTGGAAGGTGATCTCGGCCGGGCCGAGATACCAGCGTTCGACAGAGCCTTCCGCGCCGATTCGCGTGCCGGGATCGACGGCGGGGAGGCCGGGAAGGACCGCCTCCGGCAGCCACTCGAAATCGACCCAGGGATTGTTCAGTCTGCGCTTCACGGCGACGATGCCGACGGTGAGGTGCTGGACGGGCATGGGTCTCTCCTCAGGCCGCCTGCCGGCCGGCGAGCGGCAGGCCGACGATCAGGTTCTGCGGCTTGACCCGCAGGATCATGTCCCCGGTCAGCGCCATGATGAGATAGACCGGCTTTCCGGCGAGTTTCGGGTCGACCGTGCGCGGATCGGCGAAATCGAGACGGAAGAGGCCGCAGATCCGGCTCTGGTCGGCCGGATCGATGGCCTCGCCGCGCCAGAGCCGGTTGCCGATCGCAGTGGCCTCTGCGTCGAGGCCAACGAACCAGCGCCAGTCGGCATCCTCGATGCGCTCGATCGCGCTGATGCGCGTCTCGACACCCAGCATATGGGCGATCCAGGTTTCCAGCGCGCGGCAGAAGGCTTCACGCGAGCGCGGGTCGCCGCCGAGGTTGAAGACCATGGAGAAGGCATCCGAGCGCGACCAGTAGGACGGCGCGGTGTCGTCGGTCATCACCTCCAGCTCGCCCATGGCGTCCTGACCCATCATGGCGGCGAGCGGCGACGTCTGCAGCAGCGCCTTCCGTTCGGCCTCGAACTCCTCGATCAGCTCCTGGTCGGCGAGCAGGAGCGCACCGTCCTTCAGAGAGCCCTTCTGCGGGCGGAACATCAGTTCGGCGGCGCGCAGCACGAAGGGGTCGGTGCAGCCGTCGAGCGCATTGCGCAGGATGAGGTGGACCATCTGGTTGAGGAAGAGCGGCGGCACGCCCTGCGCGCCCCTGCGGACGATGGCGAGATAGGCGGCCTCGATGCTCGGGTGGGCCATGAGCCGGTCGCGGAAGCCGATCATGAACTGCCAGTTCTCGCGGGCATCCTCGTCCCTGATGGCGGCGATCATGGCGGCGGTCACCGGACGTCGCGGCTCGGACATGAGGAGGGCGTGCAACTCGCGCTCGGCGGCGCAGGCCTCCTCGGGCGGCACCAGCTCGGGACGGGCGAGGTAGGCGAGCAGCATCTCGTCGGTGACGGCGAGACCGCCGCCCTCGATCGGCCGCGTCATGTGATGCCCGGACGAGACCCAGAACTCGGTGACGGTGCGGGTGGTGGTGGTCATTTGCGCGCTGCCATCATGTCGATCAGGTCTACCCGTTCCTCCGGCACGTCATCGTCGACCACCTCATGGAAGGTGAAAGCCCGGGCCTGAGCATGCAGGCTGTCGGCGCCTGCGGTCTTCTCGCGCGCCGCAAGCGTCCGGAACTGCTCGCGGATCTCGCCGGCCTCGATCGCGCGGTGCATGGCCACCAACGTGCCCTCCGGGTGCTCGGCGAGGGACGCGGCGAAGGCGATCTCCTCGTCTGCCGCGGCGCGGGCGGCGGCCATGTCTGGCGCACCGAGGCGGTCCATCAGCTGGCGGGCGAGGCTGTCGACGGCCGCGGCCCGCTCCTCCGCCCGGATCGGCTGGGCGACGACGAGGGTCGAGAAGCCGAGGGAAGCGACGCCGACGAAGCCGGAGCGGAAGGCGGCGCGCTCCTTGCCGGCGAGGGCCGCGACATCGCGCCCCCAGAACAGGAAGGAGCCCGTGACGGCCCATTCGCCCGGCTCGGCCGCATGGGGAAAGACGAAGGTGTCGGAGGGGTCGAGCCGGATGGTCCGTAGCATCTTCACAGCTTCGGCCCCCCGGTGTCGCGGTCGAGCCAGGTGGCCGCCTTCAGGCCGGCGAGCAGGCTCGAGCGGCGCTCGCCGTCGCCGATGGCCGGGCGGACAACGAGGTCGCCGGCGGGCGTCAGCGTCAGGCTGTCGCCGGGACGGTCCTTGTCGACCCTGGCGCAATAGTCGGTGAGAACCTGATCGAAGCCCTGGTGCTGCCAGACATCGACGAGACGCAGGAAGAAGCGGGCGAAGCTCTCGATCAGCATGGAGGGGCCAACGCCCTCGAAACCCTCCTCGTCCAGGGCGGCGGCGGTCGGCGCATGCCCGGGCTCGACGAGGCCCGAAAAGGCGACCCGGATCGAGGCGGCGAAGACAAGCCAGTCGGGGACCTCGTCCTCGCCGCAGCGCTTCGGCCAGCCGAGGCGGCCGCCGCCGACGAGGCCACCGTCGAAGCGGATCCCGTCGGGATAGGCGAAGCTCACGGAGCGCTCGGGTGGACAGAGGGCGGCGATGGCATCGGCGGTGGCATTCATCCCCAGGAAGAAGGCCTTGCGCGCCTCGTCCAGGGGCGCCTCGGGCTCAAGGATGACGGCGAACTCGGCAAGGTCGAAACGTCGCACCCAGACCAAGGTGCCGGCGCCCTCCTCGGCGGCCGTGCGGCAGGCATGGGCGAAGGCATCGCCCGATTCGCGCAGCGCCACGGCGCGGAAGCCGGGCGGCAGATCGAGGGTCGACGGCGCACGAAGCGTGACGAGGGCCATGGGGTCCTTGGGGTTCGGGCGCAACGTGGGCCCGCTCTGGTTCTTTTGACCGCTTCCAATATATGAGGATGAGGCGCGGCGGAAAGAGCCGCACAGCGGAGAGCGCAATGACGGCAGGCACCACATTCCTCTGCTCCTGCGAGGAAACCATGCCGCTGCATGGGGAAACGGTGGCGAAGGCCTGCCGCACGAAGGTCCGTACGGCCGACCAGCTGTGCCGCAAGGAGCTCGATTTCTTCAAGGCCGTTCTGGCCCAGGAGAGCGACGTGACGGTCGCCTGCACGCAGGAGGCGCCACTCTTCACCGAGGTGGCGGAAGACCTCGGCTTCGGCGGGCGCCTCGCCTTCGCCAATGTCCGTGAGCAGGCGGGTTGGTCCACCGAAGCCAGGCAGGCAGGACCCAAGACGGCCGCCCTCCTGGCAGCCGCAGCCGAGGAGATGCCGCCGATCCAGGCCGTCTCGCTCGAATCGAAAGGCGTCGCGCTGGTCTATGGCCGCGACGAGGTCGCCATCGAGGTCGCGCGCCGGCTCTCCGACACGCTGGACGTCACCGTGCTCCTGTCACGCCCGGGCGACGTCACGCCGGCGCGAGAGACGGCCTTTCCCGTGGTCAAGGGGACGATCACGGCCGCCCACGGCCATCTCGGTGCCTTCTCGATCGACGTCGACGACTATGCCCTGGCCTCGCCGTCGTCGCGGCGGACCTATCTCTGGCAGGCTCCCCGCAACGGGGCGTCATCCACCTCCGACCTCGTCATCGACCTGTCCGGAGGGACGGCCCTGTTCCCGACGCCGGAACTGAGACCCGGATACCTGCGCGCCGATCCGCGCGATCCGGCGGCGGTCGAGAAGCTGATCGGCGAGGCGAGCGGCCTCGTCGGCACCTTCGACAAGCCGCGCTTCGTCACCTTCACCGCCGATCTCTGCGCCCATTCGCGCAACAAGATCACCGGCTGCACCCGTTGCCTCGACCTCTGCCCGACGGGAGCCATCACCCCCGACGGCGACCACGTCGCCATCGACCCGGCGGTCTGCGCCGGTTGCGGCCAGTGCGCCGCCGCCTGTCCGACGGGCGCCGCCGCCTATGCGCTACCGCCGGTCGATGCCCTCATCCGTCGGCTGCGGACGCTGCTGACGACCTATGCTGAAGCCGGCGGCGCGGGAGCCGTCGTGCTCGTCCATGACGGCGACCACGGCCTGCCGCTGATCGACGCCCTGGCGCGCTTCGGCACTGGCCTGCCAGCCCACGTGCTGCCGCTGCAGGTGAACGAGATCACCCAGGTCGGCCCGGAGTTCCTCGCCAGCGGCCTGGCTTATGGTGCGACCGGGGTCGCCATTCTCGGCCGGGCGAAGCCGAAGCACGACCTGCTCGGCCTGACGCGGACGCTGGACACGACGCGGACCATCGCGTCGGGGCTCGGCTATGGCGACGACAAGCTGCGGCTGATCGAGACGGACGATCCCGACGCCCTCGCGGCGGCCCTGGCCAGCCCCTTCCCGGCGCGGGGCTCCACCCGGCCCTCCACCTTCCTGCCCATGGGGACGAAGCGCGGCCTGCTCGAACTCTCCTTCCTCGAACTGCACGCCGGCGCTCCCGCTCCGGTCGACCGCATCGCCCTCGACAAGGGCGCCCCCTTCGGCAAGGCCGACGTCAATGTCGAGGCCTGCACCCTGTGCCTGGCCTGCGTCTCCGCCTGCCCGACCGGCGCGCTGTCCGACAATCCCGACAAGCCGATGCTGCGCTTCACCGAGAGCCTCTGCGTGCAGTGCGGGCTCTGCGAGCAGACATGCCCGGAGGACGCCATCGCCCTCATCCCGCAGCTCGACTTCGTCGCCTGGCGCGAACCGAAGCGGGTGGTGAAGGAGGAGGAGCCTTTCAACTGCACCGCCTGCGGCAAGGCCTTCGGCACGAAATCGACCATCGAGCGCATCGCCGCCAAGCTGGAGGGCCACTGGATGTTCTCCGGCGCCAATGCGGCGCGACGGGAGGCCCTGTTCATGTGCGAGGACTGCCGCGTCGAGCGGGTGGTCAACGAGGGCTTCGACCCCTATGCGGCGAAGGAACGCCCACGCGTGCGCACCGCCGAGGACTATCTGGCCGAGGCCAAGGCCGGCAAGGACGACCTGAACTGACGGACGGCGCTACTCGGCGCCGGTCGCCTTGGCGATGAAGTCGACGAGGGCCTTGAGGTCGTCGGGGTCGGTGACCTGCTGCTCCGGCATCTTGGTGCCCGGCGTGTAGGCGCTGGGGCCGATCTCGAAGAGCTTCGCGATCGTCTCCTTCGTCCAGACGATATCCATGCCGCGCAGCGCCGGCGAGTAGTCGTATCCCGGGGCGGTCGCGATCCGGCGGCCGATGACACCGTGGAGCGTCGGTCCGGCGCGGTTGCCGCCGTCCGGATCGAGGGTGTGGCAGGCCGAACAGGCACGGAAAACCTCGGCGCCGGGGTGATCGGCGAGGCGGGTCAGGGCGTCGGAGGGGCGCGCCATGACGACGGCGCCGAGGTGTTCGCCGGTGGTGGCGAGCCAGCGCCGCACAAGCCTGTCACCGCCGCCGGTCATGAGTTCCTCCGTGCCAGGACGAAAGGCGAGCGACCAGACCGGCAGTCCGGGGCCCACCAGCACGCGCTCGACCGCGCGGGTCGGGCGATCAACCAGCGCCACCGAGCCGCGGATGCCCGCAGCCGCCAGGCGACGGCCGTCCCCGGCGAGCGCCACCGCGACAATCGGCGTCTCTGCCGCGGCCACCTCGCCGCGACGCGTGCCGTCGGGACCAAAGAAACGCAGCCGTCCATCCGCTCCACCGGCAATGATCTCACCATCGGGTGCGACGACGAGGCCCGCCACCGGCGAACCGACATCGACGCTCCGCGCCGGCTCCGAGAGGGGTAATGCGGATGGTGGCATCATGCCCGCCGGTGACGATCGCACTGCCGTCCGGGGTGAAGGAGACGGCGTTGAGCGGGCCGGCATGCCCGGTGACGACACGGGCCTCGCCGCCGCCAAGCGGCGTCACGCGGGCCGTGCCATCCCACGAGGCGGAGGCGAGGAACCGTCCGTCCGGCGAGCGGGCGAGCCCTGCAACGGGGCCCGTATGACCATCGATCCGCGCCTCGGGCTCACCTCGCCCGATCCGCCACAGAAGGATGCGACCATCCTCGCCGGCCGTGACGAAGCGGCCATCGGGCAGCGCCAGCACTGCATTCACCGAGCTTTCATGGCCCCGCAGAACGGTCATCGCCATCCCGCGCTCGATGTCCCACAGGATCGCCGAGGTGTCGAAGGAGCCCGACAGGGCGATGCGCCCGTCGGGGGCGATAGCCAGGGCCCGGACCGGCCCGCCATGGCCGCGCAGCTCCTGGGCAGCGGCCGGCACGGCGAACAGGGCGGCCAGAATGAGGAACAGGCGAAGCATCGGAGATCCGGAGCAGGCAAGGGGGCTGCCTACAGGGTGGCGGAGATTGGCCGGGGATCAAGCCCGCAGGCGATCACAAGGTTCCTGCATCGACGAAATGGCGATGCAGCCGCCGCGCGGCTGATGCCCGTCGCGCCGTCTCGACTTGGATGAAGTGGCCCGTAAGATCGCCGCCGCGCCGTTCCCCCCGCGCCTTTCCACGCCTTGCATCGAGTTCCCGATGACCTCTGTCTCCTCTTCCGCCGGTTCCTTCGATTGCGTCATCCGTGGCGGCCGCGTTGTCGACCCTGAAAGCAACCTCGACGCCGTCTGCGACGTCGGCGTGAAGGACGGCCGCATCGCCGCCATCGGCTCGATCAAAGGCGACGGCGCCCGGGAGATCGACGCGACGGGCCTGGTGGTCGCCCCCGGTTTCATCGACCTTCATGCCCACGGACAGACGGTCGCCGCCGACCGCATGCAGGCCTTCGACGGCGTCACCACGACGCTCGAGCTGGAGGCCGGCGTCCTGCCGGTGGCGCTGTGGTACGACAATCAGGCGAGGAACGGCCGGGTGCTCAACTACGGCACGGCGGCCAACTGGGTTTTCGCCCGCATCGCGGCGATGATCGGCGCCGAGCCGGAGGCCAATCTCGGCTTCATGGGCCGCAACTCCAACGACAAGCGCTGGATCGAGAACGTCGCGACCGACGCGGAGATGGCCGAGATCCTCCGCCGCATCCGCCAGGGCCTCGACGAGGGCGGCATCGGCATCGGCATCCTCAACGCCTACGCCCCCGGGGCCGGCGTCAAGGAGATGTCCGCCGTCTGCTCGCTGGCGGCGGAGTACGACGTGCCGACCTACACCCACGTCGCCTTCGCCTCCAACATCGACCCGAAGAGCTCGATCGAGGCCTATACCCGGCTCGTCGGCTATGCCGGCTCCACCGGCGCCCACATGCACATATGCCACTTCAACAGCACCAGCCTGCAGGACGTCGAACGCGCGGCGGCGCTGATCAGGAAGGCGCAGGACCTCGGCCTGAAGATCACCGTCGAAGCCTATCCCTACGGCACCGGCTCGACCGTGCTGGGCGCCACCTTCTTCGCCGACCCGGCCTTCCGCGAGCGCACCGGCGGGCCCTACGAGTCGATCGAGATGGTCGATACGGGACGCACCTTCCACGACCGCGAGGAACTGCTGGCGGCGCAGGCGCAGGACCCGGGGTCTCTGGTGCTCTGGCACTTCCTCGACGTGGAGGCCAACCCGCGCCACCGCGACCTGCTCGACGTCTCGATCCTCTATCCGGGCGGGGCGATCGCCTCCGACGCCATGCCGTGGACCAATCCCGACGGCTCCGTCTACGACGGGGAGGACTGGCCGTTGCCGGAGGGCACGAGTTCGCATCCTCGCTCGTCGGGCACCTTCACGCGCTTTCTGCGCCAGTATGTGCGCGAGCGCGGCATGCTCCCCCTCATCGACGGCATCGCCAAGTGCACGCTCATCCCGGCACAGGTCTTGGAAGCGAGCACGCCGGCGATGCGGACGAAGGGCCGCCTGAAAGTCGGCGCCGACGCCGACATCGTGGTCTTCGACTACGACACGCTGACCGACCGGGCCGAGTTCAAGGCGATGAACCGCGCCTCGGAAGGCATGCGCCACGTGCTGATCAACGGCGAGGCGGTCATCGCCGACGGCGAACTGGTGCGCGCCGCTCGCCCGGGCCGGCCCGTGCGGCGCCCGGTGAAGGCGACCTGAGGCGGCCGTGCCGGTCCCGGTCATCCTCGTCACCGGCTTTCTCGGGGCGGGCAAGACGACGCTGATCAACCACCTGCTCACCGCCAACGGCGGGCGGCGGCTCGCGGCCGTCGTCAACGATTTCGGCGCCATCAACATCGATGCCGACCTGATCGCCGAGAACGCCGACGGGGTGGTGAGCCTCGCCAACGGTTGCATCTGCTGCTCGCTGCAGGGCGACCTGCTGCGGACCCTCGCGAGCCTCCTGCGACGGGAGCCTCCGCCGGAAGGCATCGTCATCGAGACGAGCGGGGTCTCCGATCCCGCCGAGATCGTCCAGAACCTGCTCGACCCGGTCATCTGGAAGGATGCGGCGCTGGAGACAGTGATCGCGGTCGCCGACGCCCGGGCACTCGCCGACGCCCCGGTCCTGCTGGACGACAAGCTCTGCCGGTCGCAGATCGCCAGCGCCGACATCGTCGTCCTGAACAAGGCCGACCTCGTCGACGAGGTCGAACTGGCACGGGCGCGCGCCGCCGTCACCGCCCTGAAGCCGGACCGGATGATCTTCCCGGTGGCGGAGGGGCGCATCGCGCCCGAGCTCGCCTTTGCCGGCGGCGCGCATGAACCGGTGGCGCCCGACCCGCGACGCGCGGCGCGGTCCCGCTTTGCCACGCCGCGCTTCGAGACGCTGGCCTTCACCTCGGAGCGTCCCCTCGCGATCGGCGCCTTCCAGGCAGCGATCGGACGGCTGGCACCGAGACTGGTGCGCGCCAAGGGCTTCGTCACCTTCGCGGGACAGGAGGCGCGACCCATGCTGTTCCAGCTCGTCGGCGAGAGGGCAACGCTGGGGCCTGCGCCCGGCAGGCCCGACCGGGAAGCAGTGCGGCTGGTGCTGATCGCCGAGATGGGCCGGATCGATCCGGACGAAACCCGCGCCATCCTCGAGCGGTGCGCGGCGACCTGACCGCCAACCCTTGAGCCGCGACAGTATCGCAGGCAGGCACGACAAGGCGGCGAAGCGGTCGCGGAAGGCCTTGGAGCCAGCGACGCCTTTCGCTATGGCTCATCTCCCGCCCGGCTCCGAGCCTGCGGGCGAAGACATGCGAGGGGACAGGTGGCCGAGGTTTCTCTGGACGATGTCAGCAAGGCCTTCGGCACGCAGAACGCCGTGGCGAACGTCTCCTTCACGGTGGAGCCTGGACATCTCGTCGCACTGCTCGGTCCGTCGGGCTGCGGCAAGTCGACGACGCTGCGGCTGATCGCAGGCCTCGAGGACACGACCGGCGGCGCGATCCGCATCGGCGGCCGCGACGTCACCCACGCCGCCCCCGCCGAACGCGGGGTCTCCATGGTGTTCCAGAGCTACGCCCTGTTCCCCCACCTCACCGTCGCCCAGAACATCCTGTTCGGGCTCGAGGTGCGCAAGGTCCCGAAGGCGGAGCGGCTGAAGCGACTCGACAAGGCCGCCGGCATCCTCGGCCTCACGCAGTTGCTCGGCCGCAAGCCCTCGCAGCTCTCCGGCGGCCAGCAGCAGCGGGTGGCGATCGCCCGCGCGCTGGCGCCGCACCCCGGCATCCTCTTCGCCGACGAGCCAACCGGAAATCTCGACCCCGAGACTTCCAGGATTATTGTCCGTCTTTTGAGTGACATCAATCAGGAAGGGACGACGGTCGTCGTCGCAACACACGACGAAGAGTTCATTGACGAGCTCGGCGGTCGTCTCCTTGCTCTTGATCATGGCGTACTGACAGTGCATCACAAAGCGGCATGAAACGAGTTTTAAAAACGACCGTT
>CAZPMD010000061.1:0-7969 GCA_964587395.1 uncultured Hyphomicrobiales bacterium | reverse complement strand
GCGTCGTGCTGATGCGCGCAGGACACGTGGAGCAGCACGGCAGCCCGGAGGAGCTCTACAACCGCCCTGCGACCGTCTTCACCGCACGCTTCGTCGGCACGCCGCCGATGAACGTGGTGCCGCTGCCGGCCTTCGGACCGGCGGTCGCGGCGCGGGCGCCGGATGGCCATGCGCCCTCGACCCTGTCGCTCGGCATCCGCCCCGAGCACCTGCGGCTCAGGGATGACGGCATTCACGCAACCGTCACATCGGTCGAATACCTCGGGGCGGACAGCCTCGTCGAAGCCCGTATCGCGGACCAGCCGCTGATCGTGCGCCTGCCCGGAAAGATCGGGCTTGGCGAGGGTCAGACCATCGGCCTCGACTGGGACAGCGACCATGAGCACTTTTTCGACACGGCCACCGGCAAGCGGCTATCATGAGCCGGCACACAACAACAATGTTCAGGGAGAGACTGCCATGACCACGACCATCGACCGTCGCACCATCCTGAAAGCCGGCAGCGCGCTCGCCGCCGCCCCGCTCGGCGGCTCCTTCCTCGCGGCGCCGGCTCTGGCCCAGGGCAAGGTCGAGGTGTCGTTCTTCTATCCGGTCGCCGTCGGCGGACCGATCACCAGGCTGATCGACGCCTATGCGGCGGACTTCACCAAGGACAACCCGTCGATCACGGTGAAGCCGATCTACGCCGGCACCTACCAGGAGACCATCGTCAAGGCGATCACCGCGCACAAGAGCGGCACCCCGCCGGTGACCTCGGTGCTGCTGTCGACCGACATGTTCACGCTGATCGACGAGGACGCGATCACGCCCTTCGACGATTTCATCAAGACCGATGCCGACAAGGCCTGGCTCGCCAGCTTCTTCCCCAGCTTCATGGAGAACAGCCAGACCGGCGGCAAGACCTGGGGCATTCCCTTCCAGCGCTCGACCATCGTGCTCTACTGGAACAAGGACCTCTTCAAGGAGGCCGGCCTCGATCCCGAGAAGCCGCCGCAGACCTGGGCCGAGCAGGTGGCCTTCGCCGAGAAGCTGACCAAGCGGGACGGCGCCAACACCACCCAGTGGGGCCTGCAGATCCCCTCGTCCGGCTTCCCCTACTGGCTGTTCCAGGCGCTCGCCATCCAGGCCGACGCCGTGCTGATGAACAAGGAAGGCAACCGCACGGCCTTCGACGCCCCCGGCGTCATCGAAGCCCTGCAGTACTGGGTCGATCTCTCCCGCAAGCACAGGGTCCATCCGACCGGCATCGTCGAATGGGGTACCACGCCGCGCGACTTCTTCGAGAAGAAGTGCGCGATGATGTGGACCACCACCGGCAACCTCACCAATGTGCGCACCAACGCCAAGTTCCCCTTCGGCGTCGGCATGCTGGCGGCGGGCAAGCGGCGCGGCAGCCCGACGGGCGGCGGCAACTTCTACCTGTCCAAGAAGGCCTCGCGCGCCGAGCAGGAGGCCGCCTTCAAGTTCATCCAGTGGATCACCACACCCGAGCGCGCTGCCAAGTGGGGCATCGACACGGGCTATGTGGCGGTGCGCCGCGATTCCTTCGACACCCCGATGATGAAGGAATACGTCGCCGGCTTCCCGGCCGCGGCGGTCGCCCGCGACCAGCTCCAGTATGCCGTGGCCGAACTTTCGACTCACGAGAACCAGCGCGTCACCAAGGCCCTGAATGACGGCCTGCAGGCGGCGCTCAATGGCACCAAGACGCCGGAAGCCGCCATGAAGGACTCGCAGGCCGAGGCCGAGCGGATCCTGCGCACCTATCGCTGATGACACATCGGGCGGCCGCTCCCCGCGGCCGCCCCCATTTTGCAGTGAACCGCTTGCAGCACCGCACCCAGAGCCGCACCTGGATCCATGCCTGGCTGATGCTGGGGCCTTCGCTCGCCCTGCTTATCCTGTTCACGCACTGGCCGGCGGTGAGCACCATCATCGACAGCGTCTATTCGACGCCGCGGCCGCGCCGCCCGTCGCGCTTCGTCGGACCTGCCAATTTCGAGCAGATGATGGCCGATCCCATCTTCTGGCAGGCGATGTGGAACAACCTGTGGTTCGCGCTCGGCACCATCCCGACCTCGATCGCGCTTGCCCTGCTGATGGCGGTCTGGGTCAACGACCGCATCGCCGGGCGGACCCTCGTCCGCATGGCCTATTTCACCCCGACCGTGCTGCCGATGATCGCGGTCGCCAACATCTGGCTGTTTTTCTACACGCCGCAATACGGGCTTCTCGCGCAGATCCTCGGCGTCTTCGGCATCAACGGGCCAAACTGGCTAGGCTCCAACGAAACCGCGCTCTTCGCCGTCACCGTCGTCGCGGTATGGAAGGAGGCCGGCTTCTTCATGATCTTCTACCTCGCGGCACTGCAGACGATCTCGCCGAGCCTTGCGGAGGCCGCCGCGCTGGAGGGCGCGTCACGCTGGACCTATTTCCGGCGCATCCAGTTCCCGCTGCTGATGCCGACGACGCTCTTCGTGCTGGTCAACGCCGTCATCGGCGCCTTCCGCACCATCGACCACATCTTCGTCATGACCCGCGGCGGGCCGGACAACGCCACGGCCCTGCTGCTCTTCTACATCTACCAGGTCGGCTTCTCCTTCTGGGACACGACCTATGCGGCGGCCCTGACCGTCGTGCTCCTCGCCATCCTCGGGCTTCTCGCGCTCATCCAGTACGGCGTGCTGGAGCGACGCGTGCATTACCGGTGAGGGCGGCATGAGCGAGGTCTACGCACCGCGGGGATGGGGCAAGGTCGCCGAGACGGCGGGCGCCTGGCTGCTCGCCCTGATCTGGATCGCGCCGCTCGCCTATGCGGTGTGGACGGCCTTCCACCCCTCCGAGTTCTCCACCCGCTTCGAACTCTTCGCGCCGCTCACCCTCGACAACTTCAAGCGGGCCTGGGAGGCGGCGCCCTTCGCCCGCTACTTCCTCAACACCTTCCTGCTGGTGACGGGCGTGCTCGCCTGCCAGCTGGTGCTCTGCACGCTCGCCGCCTTCGCCTTCGCCCGCTACGAGTTTCCCGGCGCGACGGTCGTCTTCGCCCTCGTGCTGGCGCAGCTGATGATCATGCCCGACGTGCTGATCGTCGAGAACTACAAGACGATGAACCGGCTCGGCGTGCTGGATTCCATCCCCGCCATCGGCCTGCCCTATGTCGCCTCGGCCTTCGGCATCTTCCTGCTGCGCCAGACCTTCAAGATGGTCCCGAAGGAGCTGGACGACGCCGCCCGCGTCGAAGGGGCGAGCCCGATGCAGGTGCTCTGGCGGGTCTATGTGCCGCTGGGGCGGCCGGTCTACATCGCCTATGGCCTCGTCTCCGTCAGCTATCACTGGAACAACTTCCTCTGGCCGCTAATCGTCACCAACTCGGTCGAATCGCGGCCGCTGACGGTCGGCCTGCAGGTCTTCTCCTCCACCGACCAGGGCATCGACTGGGCCATCATCTGCGCGGCGACGCTGATGACCTCGGCGCCGCTGCTGATCGGCTTCCTCCTGTTCCAGCGCCAGTTCGTGCAGAGCTTCATGCGCGCCGGGATCAAATAGGCGGAGCGCGGCTGCCCTCCGCGGACCGCCGATTGACACTGTCCGGTGGCTGGCGATAGCTGAACTGCATGTGGCTTTTCCGTGGCGACCGCTTCAGGACGGCGCGCAGCATCATCGCTGCGGCGCTGGTCTATGTGATCGCGGCCACGAGCCTGCTCGGATCGGTCGCACGTGCCGCCGGCGGCCTCGAATCCTCCGGTTTCGTCGTCATCTGCACCGTCGAGGGCCAGTCCATCGGGCATGATGGCTCGCAGCCGGCGACCAAGGCCAACGCAGCGCATCATTGCGGGTTGTGCAACGTCACCAGCTGGGATGCATCGAACTCGCCATCGCTGACCGGCGTGTCCATCGCGATACCTGCCGCGCCCCGCGCCCCCGGGCGCAGCTATGATCCCATCCTGCCGGCCCACGCCTTCGAGGGCTGGCTCGGCACGCGATCACCGAGAGCCCCGCCCTTCGCCGCCTGATCACGACCCTGTCCCCCGGCTGCCGGCCTGAACGGCGGCAGCCTGTCGTCATCACACGCGAAATGCAGTTCCATGTCCCCTCGTCACCTGTCGCGCGCCGGGCTTCTCGCCCTTGCCGCCGCCTCGCCGCTGGCCATCGCCAGCGCGCAGGCCCAGACCGAACTTCCCACCATCACCATCGAAGGCCAGCAGGCCACGTCCGGCCAGGGCTCCGGTGGCACACTGACCTCGCCGCCGGTGGCCGAACAGCGCCGAGCCGTGAACAGCACGGCCGGCTCGGCCTCCCACATCGACGCCGAGACCACCCGCAACACCTACGCGACCAACCTGCGCGACATGCTGCAGGAAACGCCCGGCATCCTCGTGCAGAACCGCTACAGCCAGGAGGTTCGCCTCTCCATCCGCGGATCGGGCCTTGCGCGTGCCTTCCACACCCGCGGCATCGAGATCCTGCAGGACGGCGTGCCGACCAACCTCGCCGACGGCTCCGGCGACTTCTACCAGATCGACCCCTTGGCGCTGCGTGCGATCGAGGTGTTCCGCGGCGGCAACGCCCTGCCCTTCGGCTCGTCGACACTCGGCGGCGCCATCAACTTCGTGACGCCCACGGCACACACGGCGACCGCCCCCAAGGTGTTCAGCCTCGAGGCCGGCTCCTTCGGCACGATCCGCGGCCATGGCTCGGTGTCGCGCGTCGTGGGCGACTGGGACTTCCACGCCTCCGGCACGGTGACCCATGCCGACGGCTGGCGCGCCCATGAGCGGCAGACCCTCGGCCACTTCAACGCCAATGTCGGACGTCGCATCTCCGACCGGGTGGAAACCCGCTTCTACTTCGGCGCCTACTACACGGACGTGAAGCTGCCGGGGTCGCTGACCTATGGCGCCGCGATGACCAATCCGCGCCAGGCCGCCACCGCCGCCGTGAACGGCGACCAGGCACGCAACACCTATGTCCAGCGCTTCGCCAACGTGACGTCGATCAAGCTCGATTTCGGCCAGCTCGACATCACCTCCTGGGCGATTCACAAGCACTTGAACCACCCAATCTTCCAGGTGCTCGACCAGGACGGCTGGACCTATGGCATCTCGCCGCGCTTCACCGGGTCGTTCCATCTCGGCGGCCATCGCAACGACCTGATCGTCGGCGCCCGCATCTTCGCCGGCAACAACCAGGCGCTGCAGTTCGTCAACGCCGGCAATGCGGTGCGCGGCGCGCAGACGGTGAGCGCCCGACAGATCGCCTCGAACTACGAGGCCTGGTTCGAGAACCGCTTCTTCGTCCTGCCGCAGGTCGCGCTCACGGCCGGCCTGAAAGCCTACCTGTCGCGGCGCGACCTCTCCGGCACGCTCAACATGAACACGGTGCCCGTCGCCGTGGACACCGGCGTGACCTATTCCGGCGTCAATCCGCGCGTCGGCGTCCTCTGGGAGCCGGTGAAGGACGTGCAGCTCTTCGCCAATGTGACGCGCTCCGCCGACGTGCCGGACTTCACCGACCTGACCCAGACGACGGCGACCACCACCGCCTTCGTGCCGCTCAAGGCGCAGACCGGCACGACCTATGAGATCGGCACGCGCGGCCGGTACGGCCACTTCACTTGGGAAGCCACCGCCTGGCGCGCCGACCTGAGGAACCAGATGCTGCAGTTCAACGTCGGTGTCGGCATCCCCGCCTCGACCTTCAACGCCCCGCGAACCCAGCTCCAGGGCGTCGAACTCGCCGCGAGCGTCGACCTGTCACGGAATCTCACGGGTCGCGACGACCGCCTGACGCTGAAGCAGGTCTGGACCTGGTCGGACTTCCGCTTCGTCGGCGACGCGACCTATGGGAACAACCGCCTGCCGCTCGTGCCCGTGCATGTGCTGCGCACGGCGCTGACCTATGCCCACCCGGCAGGCTTCTCGATCACGCCGTCGGTGGACATCGTCCCGCAGGGCGCCTTCGTCGACTATTCGAACACGTTCCGCGTGCCGGGCTACGCGCTGTTCAATGTCAGCGCCAGCGCCAGGTTGCCGAATCGCGGCGAGGCCTTCGTCGATGTCCGTAACATCGCTGACAAGCGCTATATCGCCGACTTCGGGCCTGTCGTGCTCTACAACCCCGCGACCACCGCGAGCTTCTATCCCGGCACGGGACGCAGCATCTACGGTGGCGTCCGCGTCAAGTTCTGATGTTATACCGTTGCATATCGGGGCCGCCGGGCCCCGATACGTGCCCCTCGCTTCACCCCTCGCTCTCCTGACGTTTCCGCAGTCGATGCCTCTGGACCACGACATCACGGTGCTCGAACCGCCCGCGCCGACCGGCGCGGCGGCGCCGGCTGTCGCGTTCGACTGGCCCGCCACATCGACACCTCCGGCAGTGATCCTGCCGGCGCCGGGCGAACCTGCCGCTGCCCCCGCCCTGTCGGTCGTGCCGGCCGGCGTCACCATCGCGACGGTGGCACCGGGCCGGCTGCGGTCAATCTTTACCGCCGTCATTTCCGTGGCGCTTCACGGCACTCTCGTCGCCGGCTTTCTCGCCTATGCGACGCCCAGCCCGCCACCGAGCGACGTGCCCGCGATCGAGATCGAGATCGAGATCGAGATGGTGGAGCCAGACGCGGAGCCACCACCGGCGGCCGCCGCGGCCCCGCAGGAGGTCGCCACCTCCGAGACGCCTCCGGTCACATTCGAGCCTCCACCGCCCGAGGACATGTCACTGCCGCCGGAACTGCTCCCCGTCGAACCGGTCGCGGAGGAGCCGCAGCCTGTCGAACTTGCGCCGCCACCCGAACCGGAGGCGACGCTGCCCGACGAACTGCGACCGCCGCCCGTTGTCCAGGTCGCCCCGCCGACGCCTGTCGTCATCGAGCCTCCGCCTCTGGCCGGACTGCCCCTGCCGACCGAGCTGCGGCCGCCCCCGCAGCCCCAGGTCGCGGAGGCACGGCCACGTCCCGAACCCCGCCGTGAGGTTCGCCGGCCGCCACCTCCACGGCGGCAGGAAATGGCCAGGGAAGCGCCGCGACGGCCACCGACGCCACGACCCGAGACCCCGCCGTCTGCGGCATCCGCCGGTCGCGGTCTGACCTCCCGGCAACCGGCGCGCACATCGTCGCCGCCGCCGACCTATCTCGCCCGCATCATGGCTCAGCTCCACCGGGCCAAGCCCGCCGGATCGGGCCAGCAGGGGCGTGCCGTCGTCCGTTTCGCCATTCAGCGCTCAGGCGCGGCCGGGGGCGTGTCCCTGGCCTCGTCCTCGGGCAATTCCGCCATCGACCAGGCGGCGCTGGCCATGGTCCACCGCGCCGCGCCCTTTCCGCCGCTTCCCGCCGAGTACGGCCCCGCCACCATGGCGCTGACCGTGCCCATCGCCTTCCGCTGAACGAGGTTCCCCCATGACCCGCCCGCTGGTCGCACTGATCGCTCTTGCCGTCGGCATCAGCCCCGCCGCCAGTCATGTCACGCTGGAGCGAGCCGAAACCGCGCCCGGTTCATACAAGGCGGTGCTCCGTGTCCCGCACGGATGCGGACGCGAGCCGACCACAGGGATCAGCGTCACGATCCCGGAAGGCGTGCATTCGGTGAAGCCGCAGCCGAAGCCCGGCTGGACGCTCGCGACCACAGTGCGCCCCTACCAGCGCGCCTATGTGAACCATGGACGCGAGGTGAAAGAGGGCGTGACGCAGATCGCCTGGTCCGGCGGCAATCTGCCCGACGCTCACTACGACGAGTTTGTTTTCGTCGGGCAGGTGGACGCAACCCTCGCAGCCGCCGGCACCATCTACTTCCCCGTGGTGCAGACCTGCGCCAACGGCGAGAACCGCTGGGTCGAGGTGCCGGTCGCCGGCAGCCAGGCCCGCCTCGCCGCGCCGGCGCCGCTGCTGCGAATCCTCGCGTCCGCACCGGCGGCTCCGGCGGCCGTCCGGGTGGGCAGCCTCGGGATCACCCAGCCCTGGTCGCGCGCGACGCCG
>CAZPMD010000060.1:0-25963 GCA_964587395.1 uncultured Hyphomicrobiales bacterium | reverse complement strand
GAAAACAGTGCATCCAGACACTGGTCAAGCAGGCGGCCGCCAAAGGCCGCAACCCACCCCGGAGGAAAGACCCATGACTGACCTGAAACGCAGAACAGTGATCGCCGGCCTCGGCGCCCTGGCCGTGACCCCGGTCTTCGCGCCGGCCATCGCGCAGAAGCGCTACGACGAAGGCGCCAACGACCGCGAGATCAAGATCGGCAACATCATGCCCTATTCGGGCAATGCCTCGGCCTACGGCGTCATCGGCCGCACGTCCGAGGCCGTCATGAAGATGGTCAACGACGCCGGCGGCCTCAACGGCCGCAAGATCAACTTCATCACCTATGACGACGGCTACTCGCCGCCGAAGGCCGTCGAGATGGTCCGCAAGCTGGTCGAGGAGGACAAGGTCCTGCTCGTCTTCAACCCGCTCGGAACGCCCTCGAACACCGCCATCCAGCGCTATCTCAACCAGCGCAAGGTGCCGCAGCTCTTTGTCGCCACCGGTGCCTCGAAATGGGGCAATCCGCGCCAGTTCCCCTGGACCATGGGCTGGCAGCCCGACTACGTCACCGAGGGCGCGATCTACGCCAAGCACATCCTGTCGACGAAGCCGGACGCCAAGATCGGCGTGCTGATGCAGAACGACGACTACGGCAAGGACTACTTCAACGGCTTCAAGCAGGGCCTCGGCGCCGCCAACGAGCGCAAGATCGTCCAGCTTTCGACCTACGAGGTGACCGACCCGACCGTCGACAGCCAGATGATCCAGCTGAAGAACTCCGGCGCCGACGTGTTCTTCAACATCACCACGCCGAAGTTCGCGGCGCAGGCGATCAAGAAGGCGGCGGAGATCAACTGGAAGCCGGTGCATTACCTGAACAACGTGTCCTCGTCCTTCGGCTCGGTGCTCAAGCCGGCCGGCATCGAGAACTCGCAGGGCATCATCCTGGCGCTCTACCGCAAGGACGCCAATGACCCGCAGTGGGTCAACGCCCCGGACGTCGCCGCCTGGAAGGCTTTCATGGCCAAGTACATGCCCAACGGCGACATCCGCGACGACGGCCACAACTACGGTTTCTCGGTGGCCCATACGCTGCTGCAGACGCTGAGGCAGGCCGGCGACAACCTGACGCGCGAGAACGTCATGAAGGAAGCGGCAAACCTCAAGGGCTTCGAGGCGCCGCTGCTGCTCCCGGGCATCAAGATCAACACAAGCCCGACCGACTTCTACCCGATCCAGTCGGTGCAGCTCGCCCGGGTCAAGGGCGAGAGCTTCGAACTCTTCGGCTCGGTGCTCTCCAACGAGAGCACCTCCTGAGAGGCGACCTCGGCGGCGCGGGGTAACCCGCGCCGTCCACTTCCCGGACTGAAGGCCACGCGGACAGGCACGGCGCATGTATCCCGGTCACTACGCAGCAGCCCACCCAGAGCGCGCCGCCTTCGTCATGGCGGGAACCGGCGAGGCCGTCCCCTACCGGGTGTTCGAGGAGCGGGCGAACCGCCTCGCACATCTGCTTCGGGCACAAGGCCTCGCCCGGCTCGACCACTACGCCATCTTCATGGAAAACAATGCCCGCTATCTCGAGGCCTGCGCGGCCGGCGAGCGGACGGGGCTCTACTACACCTGCATCAACTCCTACCTACTGGCCGACGAACTCGCCTATATCCTCAACAACAGCGAGTCGAAGCTGCTGATCACGTCCCGTTCCAAGAAGGAGGTGGCGCTCCAGGCCCTGAAGCAATGCCCGAACGTGACGCTGTGCCTCGTCGTCGACGGCGATCCGGCCGACAGCAAGCATCCCGATTTCGCCACGGCGGTCGCCGCCTTTCCTGCAACGCCGGTGTCCGACGAATCCCTCGGCACGCCGATGCTCTATTCCTCGGGCACGACCGGCCGCCCGAAGGGCATTCTGCGGCCTCTGCCGGAGAACCCGCCTTCCGAACCGCTGCCGCTCTACAAGTTCCTCGACCAGCTGTGGCGCTACCGTGACGACATGATCTACCTGTCGCCGGCGCCGCTCTACCACTCGGCCCCGCAGGCGGCCGTCGGCCTCACCATCCGCCGCGGCGGCACCGTCATCATCATGGAGCACTTCGATCCGGAGGCCTATCTGGCCCTGATCGAGAAGTACAAGGTCACACACAGCCAGCTCGTGCCGACCATGTTCTCGCGCATGCTGAAGCTGCCGATCGAGGTGCGGACGCGCTACGACCTCTCCTCGCTGGAGATCGCCGTCCATGCCGCCGCCCCCTGCCCGCCGCAGGTCAAGGAGGAGATGATCGAGTGGTGGGGCCCGATCATCCACGAATACTACGGCGCGACGGAGGCCATGGGCTTCACCGCCTGCGACTCCCAGCAGTGGCTCTCCCACCGCGGCACGGTCGGCAAGGTGCTGATGGGCGACCTTCACATCCTCGACGCCGACATGACTCCGGCGCCAAAGGGCGAACCGGGGGAGATCTGGTTCAAGACCGCCAATCCCTTCGTCTATTTCAACGACCCGGAGCGCACCGCGGCCTCGCGCTCGCCCGACGGCACCATGTCGACGGTCGGCGATGTCGGCTATGTGGACGAGGAGGGCTATCTCTACCTCACCGACCGCTCCACCTTCATGATCATCTCCGGCGGCGTGAACATCTATCCGCAGGAATGCGAGAACCTGCTCATCACCCATCCGAAGGTCGCGGATGCGGCGGTGTTCGGCGTGCCCAATGAGGACTTCGGCGAGGAGGTGAAGGCGGTGATCCAGCCGATGCCCGGCAACGAGCCGGGGCCGGCGCTGGAAGCGGAACTGATCGCCTTCTGTCGCGCACATCTGTCGATACAGAAATGCCCGCGCTCCATCGACTTCATGGACCAGTTGCCGCGCCTGCCGACCGGCAAGCTCTACAAGAAGGCGCTGCGCGACCGCTACTGGGGCGACCGCAAGGTGCGGATCGTCTGAGGCCGCTGCCTGCGGAGCCGGAATGCGGCGATGGAGATTGCCAATCCGAGTCCTGTGGGCTTGGCTGACGGACCATCGAGCGGAAGAGGTCCATGAAGCGCGAGGTCATCGAGGTCCCCGTCATCTCCGAGGCGATCCGCCGCCTCGGCGCGCCGACATCGGCCCTCGTCCGGGCCGGCGACCTCCTCTTCACCTGCGGCATGCCGCCCGTAGACGTCCGCACCGGCGACATCGTCCGGGGCGACATCGCCACCCAGACCCGTGCCGCGCTCGACGCCCTGGAGGCAACCCTCGCCTTCGGGGGCTCGTCGCTGTCGCAGGCGGTCAAGACCATCGTCTTCATCACCGACCCGGCCCTGATGGGCGAGGTCAACGCCATCTATCGGGAGCGCTTTCCCGACGGCTTTCCGGCCCGTACCAGTGCCGGAATCAAGGCCTGGCCGGCTCCCTTCGACATCGAGATCGAGTGCGTCGCCGTCATTCCATGACGTCCGCTTGCGCAAGTGTATAAAATATGCACCGATGCGCCCTTGAGAGAATGCTGGTGCTCTGGCACTGGCTGAACCTAGGATAAGCTGGTCGCTCCAGCCGCAAGCTACAGATGTTGCGAGTGCGGGTCAGGGAGGCGAACGGACAGCCTGCCGCGTGAGGACCGCACCATGAGCCTGACCCTGTTCCGCAACTTCCGCCTTCTCGATCCGGCCATCGCCGACGAACTCGTCGAGGGCTACGAGATGCTCGTCGAGGGCGACACGGTCAAGGAGCTGTCCGACAGGCCGATCAAGGCCTCCAAGGCCAATGTCGTGAACTGCGGCAAGCGCACGCTGATGCCGGGCCTCATCGACTGCCACGTCCACGTCATCGCCACGATGGTCAACATCGGCCAGAACGCGCTGGTGCCGGACGCACTCATCGCCTATCGCGCCGCCCGCATCATGAAGGGCATGCTCGACCGCGGCTTCACCACGGTCCGCGATCTCGGCGGCGCCACACATCCCCTCGTCGAGGCGCAGGAGCAGGGCCTGATCGAGGCGCCGCGCCTCATCATTCCCGGCAAGGCCCTCTCCCAGACCGGCGGCCACGGCGATTCCCGCTCGCGCTACGACCGCCGCGACCCCGAGACCTGGACGCGCACCCTCGGCTCGCTCGGCCGCCTCGCCGACGGCGTCGATGCTGTTCGCCAGGCCTGCCGCGAGGAGATCAAGCAGGGCGCCCACTTCATCAAGATCATGGCCAATGGCGGCGTCGCCTCGCCGAACGATCCGATCCACTTCCTCGGCTATTCTCGCGACGAAATCCTCGCCGCGGTCGAGGAGGCGAGCAATGCCGGCACCTATGTCGCCGCCCACCTTTATACGGACGAGGCCATCCGCCGTGCGGTGGAGTGCGGCGTCCACAGTCTCGAGCACTGCAACCTCATCCAGTCCAAGACGGCGAAGTTCGCTGCCGAAAAGGGCGCCATCGCCTGCCCCACGCTGGTCACCTACGAATATCTCGGCGTCGAGGGTCCCGCCCTCGGCCTCGATCCGATCTCGGTCGGCAAGGTCGATACGGTGAAGATCGCCGGCATGAAATCGCTGGAGATCATGCACAAGGCCAAGCTCACCATGGCCTATGGCTCCGATCTCCTCGGCGAGATGCACCGCCACCAGTCAGAGGAGTTCGTGATCCGCGGCCGCGTCCTGCCCGCCATCGAGGTGATCCGCTCGACGACCATGCATGCGGCGAAGCTCTGCCGGAAGGAAGGCAAGATCGGCACGCTGAAGGCCGGCGCCTATGCCGATGCCGTGCTGGTCGACGGCAATCCGCTGAAGGATCTGTCGCTGCTCACCAAGCAGGGCGCGCATCTGGCCCTGATCATGCAGGGCGGCCGCATGCACAAGAACCAGCTCAACTGATCGGCGGGCACGGAATGAGGAGATCGGCGGCATGACGATGGACGGGCGCATCCTCGGCCGGGTGGCACTCTACGGTGTCGCCTATCTGACGCTCGGATTCATCCTGCTGCCGCTGATCTTCGTCACCTGGCTCGCCTTCTTTGCCCAGGAGATCCCCTCCTTTCCCCCCGAGGGCTATTCGGTGAAGTGGTTCGGCGCCATCGCCAACAACCGCAACTTCGTCACCGGATTCTGGACAAGCCTGCAGGTGGCCGTGGCCGCAACCGTCATCGGGCTGCTGATTGCCGTGCCGGCGAGCCTCATCCTCGCCCGCCGGCAGTTCGCCGGCAGCGCGGCTCTCAGCCAGTTCCTCCTGCTGCCGCTGGTGGTGCCGGGCGTGGTCATGGGCACCTCCATCTACGTCTTCCAGATCGAGACGGAGATCGCGACGGGCCTGCCCATCCTCGGCTCGCTCGGCGGCCTCGTCGCCGGCCACACGCTGCTGGTCATCCCGTGGACGGTGCGCCTCGTCACCGCGAGCCTGACAGGTCTCGACCGGGCGGCGGAAGAGGCCGCGCAGAGCCTCGGAGCCAACCAGTGGACGACCTTCTTCCGGGTGACCCTGCCGGCGATCCGGCCGGGTATCGTCGCGGGAGCGCTGTTCGGCTTCGTCACCTCCTTCGGCAATCTGGAGATGAGCCTCTTCCTCGTCGGACCTGGGCGCATCACCCTGCCGATCGCCATTCTCCAATATCTCGAATGGAAGATCGACCCGACGGTTGCCGCCGTCTCCGTCCTCCAGATCCTCCTCATCGCGGTCGCCATGGTCATCACCGACCGCTACGTGAAACTTGCCCGAGTCGTCTGATCCATGGCCTCCCTCACCCTCGACGGTCTGACCAAGCGCTACGGTGACAATGCCGTGGTCAAGTCCGTGTCGCTCGACGTCCGGGACGGCGAATTCCTGGTGCTGCTCGGCCCCTCCGGCTGCGGCAAGACGACGACCCTCAGGATGATCGCCGGCTTCGTTCCGCCGAGCGGCGGGTCGATCCGCATCGGCGAGAAGGACATCACCACCCTTCCGCCCTGGAAGCGCAATGCCGGCCTCGTCTTCCAGAGCTATGCGCTGTTTCCCCACATGACCGTCAACGAGAACGTCGCCTTCGGTCTCGACATGCGGAAGGTGGACAAGGCCGAGCGCGACCCGCGGGTCGCCGAGGCGCTGCGTCTGGTTCGTCTCGAGGGCTTTGGCGAGCGCTATCCCCGCCAGCTCTCCGGTGGCCAGCAACAGCGCGTGGCTCTCGCCCGCGCCCTCGTCATCCGCCCCGACGTTCTGCTTCTCGACGAACCCCTGTCCAACCTCGACGCCAAGCTGCGCCTCGAGGTGCGGCTCGAGATCCGCGCCCTGCAGCAGCAGCTTGGCCTGACCACGGTCATGGTGACCCACGACCAGGAGGAGGCCCTGACCATGGCCGACCGGCTCGTGGTCATGTCCGACGGCAAGGTGCGCCAGGTCGGCACCCAGTCCGACCTCTACGAGCGGCCCGCCGATCTTCGTCGCCGATTTCGTCGGCCGCTCCACCATGATCTCCGGCGCCGTGACCGGCCCCGGGTCGTTTCGCTCCGACGGCGGGCTGGTGCTCACCTGCGCCGCTGACACGGCGTCCGGACCAGCCACCATCGCGCTTCGCCCGGAGCGCCTGACGCTCGGAGCGGCGGCCCAAGGGCTCGACAACCATGCCTCCGGCAAGGTCAGCTTCGTGTCCTATCTGGGCGCGCTGCTCGACGTGCATGTCCACCTGAACGACACCGACCACGTCGTCGTCCAGATTCCCAACCGTGCCGATGGCCTCGTTCCGGCCGTCGGCGACACAATCGAGGTCGGCTGGCCGGCCTCGGCCTGCCTCGTCTTTCCACGCGAGGCTGCCTGAACCACGCGGCACACCGCCGCCAACTGGGAAATCCAGAAGGGAGAAGTCGACATGTCCAAATTCACCAAGGGAATTGACCGGCGCACCACGCTGAAGGGCCTCGGCCTTGCGGCCGCCGGCGGCCTGCTGCCCTCCGGCGCCCTCACCCCGGCCTCGGCCCAGGCGGCAGGCCGGATCGTGGTCGGCACCTGGGGCGGCGACTATGCGCGCCTCCTCGCCAAGAATGTCGAGGAGCCCTTCCTGAAGTCCAAGGGTTTCGAGGTCGTCCAGGACCAGGCCTCCGACGCGCCGCGTCGCGCCAAGATGGTCGCCGAGCGCCGCCTGCCGCGCGGCACAACCGACATCCAGGGTCTCTCCGCCGCCCAGATGTTCGAGATGAACGCCGCCGGCGTGGCTGATCCGATCGACTATTCGAAACTGAAGAATGCCGGCAACCTCATTCCGATTGCCAAATATCCCTACGGCGTCGGCCACATCATCTCGGGCAAGGTCATTGTCTACAATCCGAAGATGGTGACCCCGGCGCCGACCGCCTACAAGGATTGCTTCGATCCGAAATACGGCAACAAGCTCGGCTTCATCGACATCCAGTATCAGTTCGTGATGCTCGCCGCTGGTCTTGCCGCCGCTGGTGACATGACCGCGCTGGAAAAGGGCAAGGAGCTTCTCCTCGCCGCCAAGCGCGGGGGGGCCCGCATCTATCCGACCAACGAGGCCTTCGCCCAGGCCCTGAAGACGGAAGAGATCTCGATCGGCATGATGTGGAAGGCCCGCGCCGTGCAGTGGCAGAATGCCGGCATTTCCGTCGAAGCTGCCGCGCCCAGCGAGGGCACCATGGCCTATGTCTCCGGCTTCATGATCCCGAAGAACGCCCCGAACAAGGCCGGCGCCTATGCCTACATGGACGCCATGCTGGAAAAGGCTGCTCAGGAGAACTTCGCCATCGACATGGGCTTCGGCCCGACGGTGACAAATGCCGCCGTTGCTCCCGATCTGCAGAAGCGCATCGGCTTCACCGAGGAGGAAAACAAGAAGATGAGGGACCTCGATTACGACTTCCTCGCCAAGAACGATGCGGCGATGAAGGAGTGGTGGGACAAGGTCTTCAAGGCCTGACGAGGGGCAGCGGCTCGCCATGGCGGCAATTTCCGAACGTCCGGTCGGCGAGCCCGGCAATCTCACGGCGGCGGGCCTTCTCATGCCCGCCACCATCTTCGTCGCGATCGGCCTCATGGTGCCGATCGCGATCCTCTTCCGCTACAGCCTGAACGCCTTCGTGCCCGGGCAGCTGATGGTCGATGCGCTGACCATCGACAACTACGTCAAGTTCTTCACCGACCCCTTCTACCTGCAGGTCCTCTGGCGGACCGTCCGTGTGGCGGTGGCCTGTACCGTCTTCTGCCTGCTCTTCGGCTTTCCACTGGCCTATGTGCTGGCGCGCACGCAGTCGCGATACAAGAACCTGCTGGTCATGGCGATCGTGCTGCCGCTCTTCGTCGGCAACGCGGTGCGCGCCGCGGGCTGGATGGTGGCTTTCGGCTCGAAGGGCTTCGTCAACGCGACCCTGATGGGCATGGGGGTGATCTCCCAGCCCCTCGAGATCATGTACACCGAGCTCGCCGTCGTCATCGGCATCATCGCGGTGAACCTGCCCTTCATGGTGCTCACCCTGCAGAGCGTCATCGAGGGCATCGACCGCAATGTCGAGGAAGCCGCCTTCTCCCTCGGCGCGCCGCCCATGACCATGGCGAGGCGCGTCCTCTTCCCGCTGGCGCTGCCGGGCATCCTCGCCGGCGTCATCCTCACCTTCATCCTGGCGATGAACGCCTATGCGACGCCGGTGCTGCTCGGCGGGCCGAAGTTCCAGACCATGGGTCCGCTGGTCTTCTCGACCTTCGCGCAGCAGAACAACTGGCCCTTCGGCGGCGCGGTGTCCTTCATCCTGATGACGGCGACGCTGATCCTCACCGTCGCTTCCAGCCTTCTCATCCGCCGCCGCTACGCCTGAGCCAGGGCGGCGATCTCCGCCGCGATCTCGTCCTGCGGCCGGCCTGCGTCGAACCTGTGCCAGGCGATGTCCCCAAGGTCGTAGCCGAGCTGCGTCCTGACGGTCGCTACCGTCGCGTCGGAAGGATCGCCGCGGCGGGCCTCCACGCGCGCCATCAGCCTGTCGGGCGGCACGTCCAGCCAGACCCCGAGGAAGGACACGCCGGATGCCCCGGCAACTGCTTCGACAGCGTCACGCTCCCGCGGTCGCGCATGAACCGCATCGGCGATGACGGCGCTGCCGGCGGCCAGCACCGCCGCCGCCGCCTCCCTCAGCGCCGCATAGACGGCCTCGGACACTTCGGGCCGATAGGCCTCGGGCGAGAGCCGATGCTGCGGCGTCACCCCGAAATGCGCCTTTCGCAGCCGGTCGCTCGACAGGATGCGCGCGCCGGGAAGCGGCCCGAGGGAGGGGGAGAGCACGGCGGCAAGGCTCGACTTGCCGGAGCCGCTGAGGCCGCCGACGGCGACCAGCACGGGAGGCACCACGGCGAGCGCCTGGCGCGCCAGCGCCAGATAGGCTTCGGCCTCCGCACCGGCACCGCCCGCTGATGCCGTCACATGCGCCCTCACCGCCGCCCGAACCGCAACGAGGAAGGGAACGAGTGCCAGACCTTCCGCTTCCCCGGTCGCGTCGCAGTAGCGGTTGAGCAGCCGGTTCGCAGCCGCCTTCTGGTCCCGGTGCCAGAGATCCATGATGAGGAAGGCAAGGTCGTAGAGCACGTCGGTGGTCGCGAGATCCTCGTCGAACTCCAGGCAGTCGAAGATGACCGGCCGGCTCGCAATCACGCAGATATTGCGCAGGTGCAGGTCGCCATGACAGCGGCGGACCTGCCCGTCGGCGGCGCGCCGATCGAGCAGGGTGGCGTGTCGATCGAGCGCGCTGCGGAACTCGTCGTCGAACGCGGCCGCGGCCTCTGCACCCATGAGACCGCTGTCGACGAAGGCCTTCGCGTTGACATCCAGGACGCGCGCCATGCGCGCCGCGCCGTCGCCGTCACCCGACGCCTCCGCCTGTTCGTGGAGCGCCACGATGGCGGTGGCGAGATCATCCACCAGCGTCGGATCAAGCGGACCGACAGTCGCCAGCCGGTCGAGCAGGGTGGTCTGGTCGAAGGGGTGCATGCACACCACGGCATCCACGAGATCACCATAGCCATCGAGGTGGAAGCCCCCTTCGGGGCCGCGGGTGATCCGCCTGACCCCGTCGTAGATCAAGCCATCGGGATCGGTGCGGCGGTTGAGGTGATATTCCCGCTCGCAGAAGGCCAGCCGCCGCTCCGGCGTCGAGAAGTCGAGATAGGCGAGCCTGACCGGCTTCTTCAGCTTGAAGACGACTTCCCGCCCGATGACCACATGCGAGATATGCGTGGAGACGAGTTGCGCGCCCTCGCCGGCCTCCCGCATCAGGAAGGCGACGACCGCCGCCGTGGGTCCGACTGCCTCGCTGGCATGGTCGCCGGTCATCTGCTCTCGTCTCCGAAGCCCCGCCCCGCGTCGACCTGCATAGCCGAGATGTCCGTCGCGCTCTATGACGAGGATCAGGCGGAGGCGACGGCATGTATGACGTGATCGTGGTGGGCGCGGGCTCGGCGGGCGCGGCCCTGGCGGCGCGGCTCTCGGAGGATGCCGGCCGGCGGGTGCTGCTGCTGGAGGCCGGACGCGACTGGCGCTCCTCCGAGGCCCCACATGCGCTACGCAGCGCCAACATCGTCCCCTTCATGCACGATCCCCGCCATCAGGCGGAGTGGCAGTGGCCGGGCCTCATGACCCGCCGCACCCGCGCGCAGGAACCGAAGTTCTACTGGCGCGGCAAGACCATGGGCGGCAGTTCCACCGTCAATGCGCAGATCGCCATCCGCGGCGTCCCCGAGGCCTTCGACACGTGGGCTGCGCTGGGCTGCACAGGCTGGTCTGCGGCGGACGTCCTGCCGCTCTTCGACGCCATCGAGGACGATCCCGTCACCGGCACCGGACCCGGCCACCGCCTTGGCGGTCCCCTCCCCGTCTACCGCGCCCCTCTCGCCGAGTGGGGCCATGTCGACCGCGCCCTGCGCGCGGCGGCCCTCGGCCGCGGCTATCCGTGGAAGGAGGACCTCAACGCCCCATCCGGCGAAGGTGTCTCCTGCTATCCGATCAACAGCCGCGACGGGCAGCGCATCACCACGAATGACGGCTATCTGGAGCCCGCCCGCGGCCGCGCCAATTTCGACATCCGCGGCGAGGCGCTTGTCGACCGGGTTCTGTTCGACGGCCGCCGCGCCACCGGCGTCCGCGTCCGCTTCGACGGTGGCGACTGGCAGGACATTTTGGCGCGCGAGGTCGTTCTCTGCGCCGGCGCGATCCACAGCCCCGCCATCCTGATGCGCTCCGGCGTCGGCGCTGCGGCGGACCTCGCGGCCCTCGGCATTCCGGTCGTCCGCGACACGCCCGCCATCGGCCGCGGCTTCATGGATCATCCCATCCTGCGGGCGACGCTGGCGCTCCGCCAGGAGGCGGCGGCGCAATCGCCGGACGCGCGCCACACCAACTGCTGCGTGACCTACTCCTCAGGCCTCGCCGGTGGCGGCGAGCGCGACATGATCATGATCGGATTCAACCATCGCGGTCTCTCTGAGGGTCGGCCGTCGTCTCAAGGGGCGATCGGGGTGGCGCTCTACGATGCCTTCTCGCGCGGCGAGGTGCGGCTCGCCTCCGCCGATCCTGCCGCCAACCCCGTCGTCGAGGAGAACATGCTGGAGGACCCGCGCGACCGGCTGCGCATGCGCGACGGCGTCAGGCGGCTTGCGGCCATTGTCGATCACCCCGCTGTGACAGGCATCGCCTCGGCCGTCACCTTCGGCGACAGCGGCATCCCTTTCGGACAGGCCGCCGGCCTGCCCGACAATGACCTTGATGCCCTGATGCTGCAGGAGGCCTGGGACATCCAGCACGCCGCCGGAACCTGCCGCATGGGCGCGGCCGGCGATCCCCTGGCCGTCGTCGATCCGGACCTGAAGGTGAGCGGCCTCTCCGGGCTGCGCGTCGCCGACGCCTCCATCATGCCGACCGACTGCCGGGCGAACCTGCACTTTACCTGTGTGATGATCGGCGAGATGCTGGCGCGCCGGATGAGAAGCTGACCTCCTGAGGAGGTTGCGAACTCAGGGCCTGCGATCGATGCGGTAGAGCCGCGCGAAGCCCTGGTCGCTGACGAGGCTGATGCCCGGAACCTGTTCGATGGCCAGACCGCGGTTCGGAAGGTCGGCATTGACGAGCAGCAGGTAGTCGAACCGGCGACGCCAATCGACCAGATATGCATATTCGCTCTGCGCCGCCATCCGAGGATCATCGAGGTCATCGACGCTGGGGATGCCGCCCTCCGGCACGGCGAGGTCCGCCCATGGCGGCAGCACCCGCAGCGGCTGCTTGCCCGCCGCGGTGAAGATCGTCGGCACGAAGGCATGGCGGCTCATGACGATGGTGGTGGCGGTGTGGCGGTAGAGGGTCATGCCGACCGAATAGCGTCCGATGGGGGCCTGCATCCACCGCACCCACGTAACCGGGTCGTTCTCGGCCAGCAGCACGGCCGCCCCGGGCTGCATCGACGCCGTCGCCTCCGCCACGGACCGGACATCGGCCTGACGTTCGATCCAGACATAGCCGACGAACGCCGACCGGGCGATCACCACCAGAAGCGTCGCGGCAAGAGCGACGTTTCTGCCGCGGGGAGTCTCCGCGACCACCGGGCGGAAGCCGCAGGCCATCATCAACGCGGCCATGATCGGAAGGCGGGTGTCGAGCAGGGCCGTTCCGAAGGCAGCCACCGGCATGAACAGGGAACAGATCGACAGAACGACGCCCAGGCCGAAGAGACCGGCGTGAAGGCGGGCCTTCCCGCGTAGGAGCGCGTAGAACAGCAGACCCAGAACGATGGCAGCCATCACGAGGTCGGCGATCAGCGAATAGGTCCGCAGCGGCGTCAGCAGCGCCAGCGGCCGCTCCGCCGACAGCAGGGAATGGAAGTGCATGGTCGTCGCCAGGAGGTGCTCTCCCTCGGCCCGCGCATGCGCACCCGGCAGGCGCGGCGCGGTCAGGATGAGGATGGCGAGGGGAATGATGCAGACGATACCGGCCAGGACGACACGCCGGGCCAACTGGAGCCAGGCCTTCGGCTCGCGAAGCGCCGGTGGCCGAGACCCGATCTCGATGGCCACCAGAAGAACCAGGAAGAAGAGCAGTCCGAAGACGTGGACCGTCAGGATCACGGCGGCGAAACCGAGCCGAACGAGCCAGCGGCCGGCCACGGGCAACCGCCGCAGCCCCAGGTCGATGGCGGCTGCCAGGAGGGCGAGGCCGAGGGCGATCTGGTAGCTGAGCAGACCGGCGACGAGGATGAAGTTCCAGGTGAAGACGACCATCCCCACCTGCCAGAAATGCCATCCTCCGAAGACCGCCCGGTTGAGCGCAATGGCCCCCAGGGGAAGGATCAGGACCGCGAGGCTCACGAGAACAGGGTTCACGGCTTCGAAGGACAAGGTTCGCCCGATGACCAAGGCGAGCAGGTCGGCGCCGATATTGGTGCGGGCGAGAGACCAGTCGGGCCGATACATGGCCGCGACTGGCGTGCCTTCCGCCTGGCCGAGCAGGATCCAGTAGCGCACCAGATGGTTGGGGTAGTCCCACAGCGCAGGCAACTGGACGAGCAGAACCGGTACGACGACCGACGCGAGCGCGATCATCAGCGCCGGCAGGACGAGAGTTGTGCCGGCCTCGCCGGAGCGGCTCGTCGTCATGGCGTGCCGCCCCGGGCACCAGCGAACCTGGACAGACCGGACATCAGCCAGGCCTCCTGAAGACCCGGCCGAGAAGGAGAAACGTCAGGATCGTCGTCAGGGCGATGGACACAAGCTTGGCGGCATAGGGCGATCCAGACGCAAACAGAACGATCCAGAAGACGCCGGTTGCGAACAGGAACTGCACGAGGATCGTGAGAGCGAACTGCACGATCAGCCGGAGATTGAAGATGTCCCCCATCGACCTGCCGAAAGTGATCGTCCCGTTCATGATGAAGCTGTTCAGCGCGCCAGCCAGGAACCCGACGACATGGGCCGGCAACGGCGCGACGCCTGCGACAGTGACGAGCAGCGAGAAGATGCCGGCATCGATCAGCGAGTTCATCACGCCGATGCCGACGAAGGATGCCAGCCGCCGGATCATCGGGTCTGCTGGACGTCGTGGGCGGGTCGGGACTCGTGCCGGCCGGCGCCGTCGGCCGGAGCCACGTCGCGCAGCACCGTATCGACGATGAACAGGGGCCGGTGTTTGGATTCCAGAACCAGCCGACCGACATATTCGCCAAGGATGCCGAGCACGATGAGCTGGACCGCGGAGAAGGCCGCCACGGTCATGATCAGACTGGTCCAGCCATCGACGACCTCACCCATCGCCCAGCGCACCGAACTGTAGACCATCAGGCAGAGAGCACCGAACGCGGTCAGAAATCCGACCCAGGTCGCCAGGCGCAGGGGCTTGATCGAGAAGGAGGTCAGTGCGTCGACGGCGAAGCGCACCATCTTCGAGAGCGGGTATTTCGTCTCGCCGGCGAAACGGGCATCCCGCGCATAGGAAATCGCCACCTGACTTCCACCGATCCAGCTCACCAGTCCCCGTGTGTAGCGATGCTGCTCCGGCATGGACAGGAAGATGTCGACGACCCGACGGTTCATCAGGCGGAAGTCCCCCGAATCGACCGGAATACGATCGACGAGAGCGCGCGGAGGACACGATAGAAGATGGCCGCCGTCGCCCGCTTTAACAGGGTCTCGCCAGCCCGTTCAGCGCGCTTTCCATAGACCACCTCGGCGCCCTCATCCATCATCCTCATCATGTCGCCGATGAGTTCGGGAGGGTCCTGGAGGTCGGCATCGATCAGCAGGACGCGGTCGCCGCGGGCAGCCTGCAGACCGGCCATCACGGCCATCTGGTGCCCGTAGTTGCGCCGCAGCCTCACGCCCACAACGCAGGGGTCCCGAGCCGCGAGTTCCGAGATCAACTGCCAGGATCTGTCGGTCGAACCATCATCGACCAGGACGATCTCGAAATTCCCGGCCACCGCCGCCAGGACGGCCGCCTTCACGCGGCGATGAAACTCGCCGATCGTCTCCTCCTCGTTGAAGCAGGGCGCGACGACCGACAACCGCGGACGATCCTCGGTCGCACCTCCGGAGCTGCTGTGGATCACGATGGGAGATCTCCAGGGCTGTCGGCCGGCACTGGCCGCGGAAGGGTGACGACTGAACGAAACAGGACAGGTACCCCTATGCCAGAAGCAGCCACCTGAACAAGAGTCCGGCGAGATCCCACGGTTCTGGCAAAGGCTGATCCCGCCCCGCCGCGGCAGAGCGCCCGTCGGCGGGGACGGGAATCGCGATCCACATGGGAGTGCGCTCCGGTCGTCGGAAGCCGGAAGCCGGGCGGGAGGGGTGTCGAGGGACGAGGCCGAAGCACCGCGTCGACGCAAGGTCGCCGGAAAGACGGTCGAGTCCTCGCCAGGCAGGGCCGCGGCTCGACAGGACCCATCGTCGAGGCTGCGGCCCGGTCGTTCTCCGGACGGGTTCCGAACCCGCCGCGGGCGCCGACGCACGGGGAGCACAGGAGCCGTGACGCGCGGGCGGGTGGCGGCACTGCATCGGCCAGCAGCAGAATGCCATGCCGCCGGCAAGGACGTGAGCGGAAGGGTCGGCGGCCGAAGCCGCCGACCCCTGGTCTTCTTGGGGCCGATCAGCCCTGGCGGCGCGGGATGAGGCGGGTGACCTCGCGCGACATGTCGCGCAGCACCTCTTCGGGAGTAGCCTTCTGCTCGACGATGCGGGCGAGGTTGTCGACCATGACCTGCGTCACGCGCACCGAGTTCTGGCCCGGGAAGGCGTACCACGGGATCATCAGGTGCACCTGCTTGGTCGCCGCCTGGAACAGCGGGTTGGCCTTGTAGAACTCGCTGAGATACATCGGATCGTCGATGGCGAGCTGGTTGCACGGAACATAGCCGGTGTTGGTCGCCATCAGTGTCGTGCCCTCGGCCGAGGTCGCGAACTTGATGAACTCCCACGCAGCCGCCTGACGCGCCGGATCCTTGGCGGTCATCATGGCGCCGGCGCCGCCCGTCGGCAGGCGGCCCTTCACCGGATCGATGACCGGCATGGTGGTGGTCTTCAGCTCGAAGCTGTTGCCCACCGTGCCGGAGATCTGGCGCACCTGTGCGGTGGTGCGGAACATCATGCCCATCTTGCCGGCGCCGAAGGCCTGCAGGTCGGCATTGCCGGCGAGGTTCGGCATCTTGCCTTCCTTGACCATGCGGTCGAGCAGGCGGAGCGCCGCGAGGCCCTCGGCGCCGTCGAAGGCGACCCTGCTCTCGTCCTCGGTCAGCATGCGGCCGCCGTAGCCGTAGAGCAGGGCAGAGAACATCCAGTCATCGCCCGGCCAGCGGAAGAACATGCCGGTGGTGCCATCGCCGAGGGCGGCGATCTTCGCCGACAGGGCGAGGACATCGTCCCACTTCGTCGGGAAGGTCTCGGCGCCGGCGCCGACCTTCTTGAGGAGATCGACGTTCATGTAGCTGATCGGGTTCGAGGTGGCGAAGGCCAGGCCGCACTGCACGCCGCCATGGTGGCCGAGGCCGAGGATGGGCCTGGAGTAACCGATCTTCGCGACGTCGCCCTCGCGGTCGAGGAAGGGCTTCAGGTCGGCGGCGATACCGCGCTCGGCGAAGAGGCGCAGGCGGTTGAGGCCCTGGAACGAGACGTCCGGCATGCCGCCGGTGGTCGCCTGGCGCAGGACCAGCTGGGCGCCATCCTCATAGGTCGGGGTCGGGTTGGAATAGGTCACCTTCACCTTGTCGCTCTTCTTGTTGAAGGCCTCGGCGACGGCTTCCATGGCGGCCTTGAAGATCGGCGGCATGGAGTAGTGCGCGACGACCTCGATGGTCTGGGCGCGGACCACATGCGGCATGGCGATGGTGGCGGCGCCGGCCATCAGGCCGAGCGTCGAGCGGCGGGAAATCCGGTAGGTCATGGGATGCTCCGTTCGGTTGTCGGGAATGGCCGGCGCAGCCCGGCTCTTGTTCGAATGTCGAGCGGCCTCAACCTTTGAGACCGGTCATGGTGATGCCCTCGATGAAGCGGCGCTGGGCGAGGAGGAAGGCGGCCACCAGGGGAATGGTGGTGAGGGTCGCGGCGGCCATCAGGGCGCCGAAGTCGTCGCCGGCCTCCTCGGTGCGGAAGTAGATGACGCCGAGAGCCGGGGTCGCGAGCTCGCCCTTTCCGGAGACGGCGATGAGCGGCCAGAACAGGTCGTTCCAGTGGGCCACCACCGAGAAGATCGCGAAGGCGGTGGCGGCCGGCCAGGCATTGGGGACGATGATGCGCCAGACGATGGACCATTCGCCGAGCCCGTCCATGCGGGCGGCATGGATCAGCTCGTCCGGCATGGCACGGAAGAACTGGCGGAACATGAAGATGGCGAAGACCGAGATGGTCGAGGGGGCGATCAGCGCCGCATAGGTGTTGAGGATGCCGGTCTGCGCGAAAGCGATGTAGAGCGGGATCGCCGGGACGTGGGCGGGGATCAGCAGCCCCAGCATGACGAAGGCGAACAGCGTCTCGCGACCGCGGAAATTCAGCTTCGCCAGCGCGTAGCCGGCGGGCAGCGCGAAGGCGAGCTGGAAGACGAGGATGCCGAGGCAGACGATGACGCCGTTGAGAAGGTAGCGGCCGATCGGCACCTCGCGGAACACGCGGCCGTAGTTCTTGTCGATGGCGAAGGTCTCGGGGATCAGCGACATCGAGGCGCGCCAGACCTCGTCGAGCGGCTTCAGCGACACCGACAGCATCCAGATGTAGGGCATCAGGAATAGCAGGCCGAGGACGCTCAGGAGGGCCAGCCGCGGTAGGTCGGAGACGAGGCTGCGATCGTGAGAGCCGGGGATCTGCGAACCGGGTGTCATCGCGCCCTCACCCGTAGTGGACGCGGCGGTCGAGCACGCGCGTCTGGAGGAGCATGAGGATCACCACCACGATCAGGAAAACGACCGTGATCGCCGCCGAATAGCCCATGCGGAAGAAGGTGAAGCCCTCGGTGTACATGGTGTAGAGCAGCACCTCGGAGGCCTTGTTCGGCCCGCCCTGCGTCAGCGTCGCGACGATGTCGAAGACGCGCAGCGAGCGGATCATGGTGATGGTGAGGACGAAGAGGCTGGTGGGGCCGAGCAGCGGCCAGGTCACCGTCCAGAACCGGGACCAGGCCGAGCGCACGCCGTCCACCTCCGCCGCGGCGTAGAGGTCGCGCGGGATGGCGGTGAGTCCCGCCAGGAACAGCACCATGTTGAAGCCGATCTGCTCCCACACGCCGATGATGGCGAGGGTCCACATGACGCTGTCGGAGGAGCCGAGCCAGTTGGGTCCGACGATGCCGAGGGTCCGGAGCGCCGCGTTCACCGGTCCGATGGTCGGGTGGAACATGTACTGGAAGGCGGTCGCCATCGCGACCATCAGCGAGACGACGGGGAGGAAGAAGACCGCGCGGAAGAAGGTGCGGCCGCGCGTGCCGGCCTCGATGAGCAGGGCCAGCATCAGCCCGCCGATGATCGAGACGGGCGTCGTCACCCCGACGAAGAAGGCGGTGTTGCGGAACGAGGTGACGAAGCCCCTGTCCTCCATCAGCTCGGCGAAGTTCGCGAGGCCGACATAGCGCAGCGCCGGTGCGCCGAGTTCGTAGTCGGTGAAAGCAATGACGACGACGGCCAGCGTCGGGATCAGCAGCATCAGCACGAAGGCGACGATGGCCGGCAGCGTCAGCAGCCAGGCGGCGAGGGCCTCGCCGCGATGGGGCCTTTCCCCGGCCGCTGCAGCAAGGCTCATCCCCGGATTCAGCGCGACGTCAGACATAGCGCGGCACCCTGACGGTCGGTGCGGGCTCACCAGCCTGCACCTTCGCGGCCGCTCCGGCACTGATCAGCCCGACACGCCTGCCGCTGCCATCGAACGCGAGCAGGCGGCCCGGGACTGGCGTAACCCGCAGGTCCTGGCGCGATGGGGCCCGCTCCCAGACCTCCGGCGCGAGCCTCAGGATGAGGTCGGCACCCTGACGCGGCTCGCGGACATAGACCAGCACCTCCGAGCCGAGGAATTCGACGTGACTGATGCTGACCGCGATGCCCATGTCGGCGACGGTCAGGTGCTCCGGGCGGATGCCGATGTCGAGCTTGCCGGAGAAGCGCGGCGCGACCTCCGCGGTCGCTTCGCCCGCGACGGTGATGCGCCCGTCGGCATCGGCCTCGCCGGGCAGGATGTTGATGCGCGGCGAGCCGATGAACTTCGCGACATCGATGGTCGCCGGCTGCTCGTAGACCTCGCGCGGCGAGCCGAACTGCAGCACGTTGCCGCCGAGCATGACCGCGACGCGGTCGGACATGGTCATGGCCTCGGCCTGGTCGTGGGTGACGTAGACCGTGGTGACGCCGACGCGCCGGTGAAGCTCCACCAGCTCGCGCCGCATGTCGTGGCGCAGCGCCGCGTCGAGGTTCGACAGCGGCTCGTCCATGAGGAAGGCCTTGGGGTGGCGCACGATGGCGCGCCCCAGCGCGACACGCTGGCGCTGGCCACCGGAGAGCTGCCCGGGGCGGCGCTCCATCAGGTGGTCGATGGAGAGAAGACGGGCGGCCTCCTCGACCTCGGCGCGGATGGCGGCACGCCGACCACCGGTGCCGGAGACGAAGCGGCCGATGAGCGGGGCGCGCTCCATCGCGGACAGTCGGCGCATCACCAGCGGCAGCGCCATGTTCTGCTCGACCGTCATGTGCGGATAGAGCGCGTAGTGCTGGAACACCATGGCGACGTCGCGGTCTGCCGCCCGGCGACCGGTGACATCGGCCCCAGCGATGGAGACGGAGCCGCCGTCGGCCCGTTCAAGGCCTGCGATGATCCGCAGCAGCGTGGTCTTGCCGCAGCCCGACGGACCGACCAGCGAGATGAAGGAGCCCGCATCGAGGGACAGCGACACGCCCCCGAGAACGCGGGTCTCGCCAAACGACTTCCCGATCCGGTCGAGGACGATACCGGCCATGAATTCCGAACTCCCTTGATGGGGTCCGGGTACGCGGCTTCGACGACAGAACGGCAACCTCCCGGTGACGATTCACACACGGTTGAGCGACGGTTCCATGACGCCCCGGAGAGGCCTCGGTTCGTCGTCGCCCTGTCATGGAGCGGGCCTAGGCAGCCGGCGAACCGAAGCCGGGAAGTCCACCATGCTCATTGCCCATCTCACCGATCTCCACGTCCGCCCGCACGGCCTGCCGGCCTACCGGACAGCGGAGACGAACATGCTGACGGAACGCGCGCTCGATGCGGTTCTGGCCCTCGACCCGCGGCCTGACCTCGTGCTGATCACCGGCGACCTGACCGACAACGGCCTGCCGACCGAGTACGAGAACCTCAAGCGCATGCTCTCCCGCCTGCCCATGCCGGTCTGGCTCATTCCCGGCAATCACGACCGGCGCGAGAACCTGAAGTCGATGTTCGCCGACTTCCCCGGCCTGTCGCAGCATCCCCACTTCGCGCAGTGGGTGGTCGATCTCGGCCCCGTCCGCATGATCGGTCTCGACACGGTGGTGCCGGGTTCGGGCGCCGGCCGACTCTGCGCCGAGCGTCTCGCCTGGCTGGAGGAGCGTCTCGCCGAGGATGCCGCGAAGCCGACCATCGTCGCCATGCATCATCCGGCCTTCGTCTGCGGCATCCAGCACATGGACCGCATCAGCCTGATCGAAGGCACGGCCGAGTTCGAGGCCATCATCCGCCGCCACCCGCAGGTGGTGCGCATCCTCGCTGGCCACCACCACCGGCCGATCCAGGCCCTCTTCGCCGGGACCCTTGCCATGGTGGGGCCGAGCGTCGCCCATCAGGTGGTGCTCGACCTCAACGACCGCCCGCCGGCGCAGTTCAACTTCGAACCCGCCGCCTTCCATCTCCACCTGTGGACCGAGGCCTCAGGCCTCGTCAGCCACACCGCCTATGTCGAGAAGGCGCCGGGTCCGTTCCCCTTCCTGCGCGATCCCGACTATCCGGGCGCGGCCTGAGCCCTCCGCCGCTCCGGGGAACCTCGACCAGGCCGCCTATTCTGCGGCCTGATGCATCTTGCTCCCGACGACCTCGCGAAAGTCGGGGAGCGGTGCCAGCCAGCGCCGTGACAGCGTCTCGGCGCGCGCGCTCCAGCTGAAGGCATCGCGGCCATGGACACGCCAGAGCACCTCGTCCGACAGTTCGAGCAGTGCGAAGGCCCCGGCCGGCTCACCCGCCGTCGTGAAGGTCTCGGTCAGCGACTGCAGGGTGATGTGGGCGATGCCGTCGACCATGGTCAGCGTGTTCCAGTGGACGTGGCCGGAGATCCACACGACCGGGACCTGCGCGGTCCGCAGCACGGCGCGCACGCGGTCGGCGGTCGGATAGGTCGAGAAGCGCGCATTGTTCTCGAACCAGAAGTTGCCCACCTGCGAGTGGCCTGACACGGGCACGTGGCTGACGATGGCGAGCGGTCGGTCGGCAGTCGCAATGGTCGCCGCCAGCCAGGCGAGGTCGGCGTCCTGGAGCGCAAATCCCGACGGCCGGTGCAGCTTCGCATCGGCGCGCCAGATCACGAGCCGCCAGCCGCCGACATCGACGGTCTCGTGGCCGGCGGTGCGACCGAGGATGGCATCGTTGTCGGCGACCTCCAGGTAGTCGCGGTCATGATTGCCATCGAGATGGAAGCGCGGCCGGGTGATCGGCGCGAAGGCCTCGGCCACCTCGCGCTCGAGGACAAGGTCGCTCTCCCGGGCCTCGTCGGAGATGCGGTCGCCGAGATCGAGGACGAGATCGGGCTGCGCCTCGTCGACGAAACGGCGGAACTCCTCCATCAGGCCGAGCGCGGCGAGGAGGGTCGGACAGGCTCAGCTGGCGCGGCGCGGCAGCAGCGACTGGACGGCCGCGGCCATCGCCTTCAGAGCGTCGTCGGCGCCCTTCGACTTGTTGACGACCGACTGGAGGTGATCGTTGATCACGTCGGTGATGCGCAGGGCGTTCTGGCCGGGGAAGGCGTACCAGCCGTTGATCACGTCCTGCTGGCGGATGGCGACGAGGTGGTTCGGGTTGTCCCGATAGAACTTGCCGAGCATGTCCTCGCGCTGCGCCGGAATGGTGGTGCCAGGCATGTAGCCGGTGGCGTTGACCATGGCCGTCGCGCCGATCGGACCGGTCGCGTACTTGATGAATTTCCAGGCCGCCTCCTGCCTGGCGCGGTCCTTAGTGAACATCATGGCGACGTTGCCGCCGGCCGGCAGGCGCGGGTTGGCAGCCGACAGCGGGAAGCGGCCGCAGACCAGCTTGAAGCGACCGCCGATCTCGCGGTTGTAGCGGCCGAGCTGGGCAGTCGACTGCATGGAGATGCCGAGGCGGCCGGAGAAGAAGTCCTGGAAAGCCGTGTCGGGGCGGATGTCGGGCATCTTGCCGTCATCGACCATCTTGCGCAGCACGCGGATGGCCTTCTGGCCCGGCTCGTCGGCGAAGGCGACGTGTGTCTCCTCGGCGTTCAGCATGGTGCCGCCATGCGACATGACGAGGGCCTGCCAGGCCCAGTTGCCGGTGATGGTCCAGTCGTAGAAGAGGCCGGTACGGTTCAGCGCCGGGGCGGAGATGGCGGCGGCGAGACGGATGACCTCGTCCCAGGTCGTCGGCAGCTTGTCCGGATCGCCGCCGGCCGCATTCAGCAGGTCGACGTTGTAGTAGAGGATCGGCGTCGACATGGCGAAGCCGATACCGGTCTGCTTGGTGCCGGTCTGGCCGAGCGACAGGAGGGACGGCGAGAAGCCGAGCGAGGCGGTCTCGGGGTCGGCGTCCATGAAGGGCTTCAGGTCGACCGGGATGCGGCGCTCGTCGAGCGTGCGCTGGCGGTTGAGGCAATGGAAGGCGACGTCCGGAAGGGTGTTGGTGACGACGTCGCGCAGGTTGCGCTGGAGGATTTCCTCGTAGCCCACCTCGGGCGCGCGCAGCGTGATCCTGATGGTCGGGTTGGCCTTCTGGAAGTCGGCCGCGATCTTTTCCATCAGGTCCTTGAACAGGACCGGAATGGAATACTGGACCTGCAGTTCGACCGGGGTCGACTGGGCGCGCAGGTAGGAGGGCAGCGCCACCGTTGCGGCAGCGCTGGCGATGAATGTGCGGCGGGTCGTGGTCATGGTTGGGCTCCGGGTGGGGTTCGTTCGAGGGACTGCACTCACTTCACGGCCGTCATGGTGACGCCGTCGATGAACCAGCGCTGGGCGGCGAGGAAGGCGATGACCAGGGGGGCGGTGATGGCGGTGGCCGCCGCCATCAGCGGGCCGTAGTTGGTCCCGGCCTCGGCATTGGCGAAGAAGACGACGCCGAGCGGCGGTGTGGCGAGATGCTCGGACTGCACGACGATCAGAGGCCAGAAGAACTCGTTCCAGTTCCACACCAGAGACAGCACGCCGAAGGCGATCACGGCGGGCATGGCCGTCGGCATCATGATGCGCCAGACGATGGCGAACTCGCCGAGACCGTCGAGGCGGGCGGCGTTGATCAGGTCATCCGGCACGGTGAGGAAGAACTGCCGCATCAGGAAGATGCCGAAGACCGAGATGGTCGAGGGCAGGATGATGGCGGCATAGGTGTTCAGGAGGCCCACCTGCCAGAGCAGGATGTAGAGCGGGATGGCGGTGACCTGCGGCGGGATGAGCAGACCGAGCAGCACCAGTAGGAACATCGTCTCCTTGCCGCGCCAGCGCAGTTTGGCCAGCGCATAGGCACAGGGAAGCGCCGTGAGGAGCTGGCAGGTGAAGATGGCGCCGGTGACGATGAATCCGTTGAGGATGTAGCGAGCGAGCGGTTGCCTCGTGAAGGCGTCCGAATAGTTCTGCCAGGCGTGCCACTGCTTCGGCAGCAGGGTGAATTCGGGAGAGAAGATCTCCCCCGACGGCTTCAGGCTGACCGAGACCATGATGACGAAGGGGGCGAGCATGAGGAAGGCGCCGAGGCCGAGCAGGGCGTGGCGGAAGAGCTGGAAGCCGAGGCCGGTCGAGGTGATGGAGCGGGTTCGCATCGTGAGCCTCAGCCGTAGTGGGTGTTCTTGTCCTGCAGCCGCACCTGGATGACGGTGACCAGCAGGACGAAGCCGAGGAAGACGACGGTGAGCGCCGCGGCATAGGCCGAGCGCAGGAAGGAGAAGCCCTCCTGGTACATCTGGAACAGGAGGACGTTGGTTGCCTTGTTCGGCCCGCCGTCGGTCAGCACCTGCACCGTGTCGAAGACCTGGAAAGCGCGGATCGCGGTGATGGTGACGACGAAGAGCATGGCCGGCCCGAGCATCGGCCAGGTCACCCGGCGGAAGCGCTCGAAGGCGCCGTCGGCCCCATCCACGGCCGCAGCCTCGTAGAGGTCCTTGGGGATCGCCTTCAGCCCGGCGATGAACAGCACCATGGACAGGCCGATGGCCTGCCAGATGCCGATGACCCCGAGGGCGAACAGCGCCGTGTCCGGGTTCTTCAGCCAGTCGGTGGTCGGAATGCCGAAGAAGGAGAGCGTCCGGTTGATGGCGCCGACCGTCGGATGGAAGGCGAACTGGAAGACCAGCGCCATGGCGAGCAGCGTGGAGACGACCGGCAGGAAGAAGGCGGCGCGATAGAAGCCGCGCAGGCTCTCGCCCGCCTCGATCAGGATCGCCGCGCCAAGCCCCAGGAACACCGACAGCGGCACCACGAAGGCGACATAGGCGAGGGTGTTGCGCAGCGTCTTCCAGAAGGTCTCGTCGGCAGCCATCTCGCGGTAGTTGTCGAGACCGGCCCAGCCGATCTCCGGCATGCCGAAGGTCCAGTCGGTGAAGGAGAGCAGGAAGACCGCGACCGTCGGGCCCAGCAGCATGATCCAGATCAGCGCGAAGGCCGGACCCGCCAGCACCCAGGCGGCGAGTTGCTCGGCCACCTCGCCGGCGCGTGCCCTGGCGGGCCTGGCAAGGGCAGTCGGTGTAGGCAGGGCGACGTCAGACATGGGCCGCCTCGCCGCGAACCGGCTGCGGGGTGACGGAAGAGACTGGTCGAAGCGGCACGCGCCGTCCGTCCTTTCCGAAGACCAGCAGGCGTTGAGAGGACGCCACAAGCGCTATGGCTGCGCCGACCTTCAGTCGGGCACCAACGGATGGCTCGACGCGTACCACCAGCGGCCTTGTCAGTGGTGCGGCCACGACATGGACGAGCGTCTCCGCGCCGAGCATCTCGACATGGCGGATGACGCCGTCGATGGCGATGTCGCCGGCCGCCGCGGCACCTGCGATCGACAGAGCCTCGGGGCGGATCGCGACCGTCACCTCGGAACCGGGCTGCGCGACCACCGCCGCGGGCCACGGTTGCCCGATCACCTCGACACGCCCGTCGGCGCCGACCCGGCCCGGCAGCGTGTTGATCTCCGGCGTGCCGATGAAGGTTGCAACCGCCAGATCCTGCGGATCGTCGTAGATGACCTGCGGGGCCGCCACCTGCAGCAGATGGCCGCCCATCATGACGGCCACGCGGTCCGACATGGTCATGGCCTCGGCCTGATCGTGCGTGACGTAGACGAAGGTGGAACCGAGCGTGCGGTGGAGATCGGAGATCTCGGTGCGCGCCTGGACGCGCATCTTGGCGTCCAGGTTCGACAGCGGCTCGTCCATGAGGAAGGCCTTGGGTCGCCGCACCATGGCACGCGCGAGCGCCACCCGCTGGCGCTGGCCGCCGGAGAGTTGCGCGGGTCTCCGCGCCAGGAGGTGGCCGATGCCGAGCCCCTCGGCGACGGCCTTGACGTCGGCGTCGATGCTGGCCCGCGCTGCCCGCGCCCCCGGCATCAGTCGCCCCGCCAGCGGCAGCCGCTGCAACATGGACAGCCGGCGCATCTCCAGCGGCAGGCCGATGTTCTCCGCCACAGTCATGTAGGGGTAGAGGGCGTAGGATTGGAACACCATGGCGACGTCGCGCGCCTTCGGCGGCAGGTCATCGACCATGGTTGGACCGATCAGGACGTCACCGTCATCCTGCGTCTCGAGACCGGCAATGATGCGCAGCAGCGTGGTCTTGCCGCAGCCCGAGGGTCCCACCAGCGTCAGGAATTCGCCATCGGCGATG
>CAZPMD010000059.1:16988-26478 GCA_964587395.1 uncultured Hyphomicrobiales bacterium | reverse complement strand
CGCGCGCCGTCAGGGTCGCGGCCTCGCCGCCGTGCCACAGCCGCCCGGAGACGACGCGCGCCGCCGCCATCAGCGCGGCGAGCCAGAGCAGGGCGACCGCGGGTGCTGCAAGCAGGACGATGCCGATCATGGTTCCCTCCCTTCGTTCAACGCCGGGCAGGATGCGCCGATCGGCTGGCGATGTCAAGAATAAAAACCTAAAACAAGGAAAAAATCATCACCCCGGGTTGCGACGCTCGTCCCGGCGGTGCGGGCGGAGGTCGCGCCGGCCGTCGCCGCGTTCACGTCCTCTTTACCCAGGGGTATGTACGATAGTAGTCATAGAAAACACCAGGATGGTGGAATGTCGCTGCTGTTGAAATCCCCCGCGCCCCTGCAGCCGTCCTCCGACTGGCGCGATCCGGCCCGTCGGGCCGGAGACGATGACACGGCCTTCGCCGCCTCGGCGGCGCGGTCCATGGCGGGGGCGAACGGGGTGGGGACGTCGCGGATCGGCGAGGAGCTGAGGGCGCTCCATGCGGCGCTGGACGACAACGCCATCGTGGCGGCCACCGACCGCAGCGGCACCATCCTCCATGCCAATGCCTGCTTCTGCCGCATCAGCGGCTATTCCGAGCAGGAGCTGGTCGGCCAGAACCACAGGATCCTCAACTCCGGCCATCACGACCGGGCGTTCTTCGCCGGGCTGTGGTCGACCATCGCCGGCGGCCGCAGGTGGCACGGCGAGATCTGCAACCGGGCCAAGAGCGGCGAACTCTACTGGGTCGACACCACCATCGTGCCGCTGACCGGCCGCGACGGGCGCATCCAGCGCTACCTCTCGGTGCGCTTCGACATCACCGAGCGCAAGCGGGCGGAGCTGGCGCTCGCCGCCGAGAACGCCCGCCGCCTGCGCGCCGAGCAGTTGCTGCGCGACGTGCTGGAGACGGTGCCCGTCGGCATCACCGCCTTCGACGCCGAGGACCGCCTGGTCACCTGCAACGAGGAGTTCCGCCGCTTCTATCCGGAGCTGCGCAACGTCATCCGCGACGGCATGCGCTACGAGGCCATCGTCCGCCGCATGGCGCGCTCCGGCCATTTCGCCGGCGTCGGCGAGGAGGATGTCGAGGCCTGGGTGGCGAAGCGGATGGACGAGCACCGCCACTCCACCCGCCCGGTGGTGCTGCAGCTCGCCGACGGCCGCTGGATGCAGCTGCGCGAGTTCCGCACCGCGACCGGTCTCACCGTCACCGCCCGCACCGACATCACCGAGCTCAAGGAAGCCGAGCAGACGATCCGCCGCCAGGCCGAGGAGGACCCGCTGACCGGCCTCGCCAACCGCGCCGTGGTGGTGGCGCGGGTCGACGCGATGCTGGCCCAGCGGGCGAACCGCACGGCGGCGCTGGTGCTCATCGACCTCGACGGCTTCAAGGCGATCAACGACTCGCTCGGCCACGACGCCGGCGACGAGCTGCTGGTGGTGATCGGCCGGCGGCTCGCCGGCGCGGTCGGCCGCGGCACCGGGGTCGGCCGCATGGGCGGCGACGAGTTCGCCCTGGTGATGGGCTGCCCCTCCGGCGAGGCCGCGCTGGCCCGCCGCCTCGACCGGATCATGGCCGCGGTGCAGCAGCCGGTGGCGCTCACCGGCCGCTCGGTGACGCCGCGGCTCAGCATGGGCGTCGTGCTGTTCAGGCCGGGCGAACTGTCCCGCCGCGACGTGTTCCGCCGCGCCGACATCGCGCTCTATCACGCCAAGTCCGCCGGGCGGGCGCGCTACGCCTTCTTCGACCACCAGATGCTGCGCGCCGCCGAGCAGCGCCGCCAGACCCAGGACATCCTGCGCGAGGCCATCGAGCAGGACCGCCTGTACATCGAGCTGCAGCCGCAACGGCATCTGGGCACGGGCCGGCATGTCGGTTTCGAGGCGCTGGTGCGCTGGCGCCACGACGACCGCCTGGTGCCGCCCTCCGAGTTCATCCAGATCGCCGAGGAGAGCGGGCTCATCGTGCCGCTCGGCAACCGGGTGATCGACCAGGCGCTGCTGTTCGTCCGGTCGATGAAGGCGCAGGGCCTCGATCCCGGCCGCATGGCCATCAACGTCGCCGCCGCCCAGCTCAAGCTCGACGACTTCGCCGATGCGCTCGCCGCCCAGCTCGCGGCGCATGGCCTGACGGCGGCGGAGATCGAGGTCGAGGTCACCGAGACGGTGCTGCTCGACCGTTCCGCGCAGCAGATCGGCCGCACCCTCGCGCGCCTGCACGCGATGGGCGTCGCCATCTCCCTCGACGATTTCGGCACCGGCTACGCCTCGCTCGCCCACCTCAAGCGGTTCCAGGTCGACCGGCTGAAGATCGACCGGTCCTTCGTCGCCGACATCGGCATCGACGACCACCGTGGCGTCATCCCGCGCACCATCGTCTCACTCGCCCACAGCCTCGGCATGGATGTCGTCGCCGAGGGTATCGAGACCGAGCGCCAGCTTGAGATCCTGAAATCCTACGACTGCGATATCGGTCAGGGCTACTTCTTCGCCCGCCCCATGCCGCCTGAACAGGCAGAGGCCTATCTCCGGGGCTGCTGATGCCGCCGGTGCGATCAGCGTGCGGTCAGCGGCCGGTAGGCGAAGCGGCTGCGGATATGCGCATAGCACTCGCAGGCGGCCGCCTCCATGCGCGGCCGATCGACGATCTCGATGCGGCCGCGGCTGTAGCGGATGATGCCCTTGCTCATGAGATCATGGCAGGCGCCGCTGACGGTGGCGCGCCGGAGCCCCAGCAGTTCCGCCAGCACCTCCTGCTTTAGGGCGAAGGTGGCGCTTCGCGCCTTGTCGGAGGCGTCGAGAATCCAGCGCGTCACGCGGCGCTCCGCCGTATGCAGGCTGGTGCAGACGATCAGTTCGTGCAGTTGCTCGATGCGGGCCTTGCCGTAGCGCAGCAGCATGCGGCGGACGCAGATGAACCGCTCGATCGCCTCGTCGAACACCGATGCCGGCAGCCAGGCTGCCTGTCCGGCGATCTGCGCGACGCACCGGCCGTGCATGACGTCACGCTCCAGCATGGAGGCGACCCCGATGAAGCCCTCGGGGCCAACATTGCCCTTCTCGACCGTGCGGCCATCCTGCATGCGGGCGAGGAAGGAGATCACCCCGGAGAGGGGGAACACCGTATGGGTGACCGGCTGATTGTCCTCGTAGATCGGATCGCCGGCGACGATGGGCCGGACCTCGATGAACGGCGCCAGGAAGGCCAGAGCCTCGGGTCTCAGCAGGTCTAGCAGAGCATTCTGTCTCAGCTCGGTGGCGGAAGCGGTGACGGATGCGGCGCTCTGGTTCATCAAGGCCTGCTCAATATGATCGATCGACTGGAGTGCGGACCATCGCGCGTCCGACCCCTGTCCTTCCACATAGAGCAACTGTGGCAAGGCGGATCAACAGTCTCAAAAAAGTTACCGTCAGATGCGCAGAAAATACCCCGCGAACCTTCAAATGAACGTTATCGGACAGAGACACTTTCCGTGGCATCGGATCGAGTATGTTGAACGAGGTTGAACATTCTTCCGGCGGGAAAAAAGGTTGTTCTTGCCCGAAAGCCATCTCTTCGGAGACCTGCACGGATCTGGAGCGGATTGGTCGGCCAGATGGCTCTTCTATGCGGTGCGGACGGTTGCGAGGAACCCGTCGACGTCGGTGCACCACTGTCCGGACTATCGTGCGATTGACCCGCGGCCGTCCCGTGCCCGGGCGCTGAGTGATGGACGTGGATGAGGGTCGGATCGCAGAACCAGTCTCGGGCCGGCCCCGATGGTCGGCAGGAGCGGCATTCTCGCGGCGTCAATGCGTCGCAGTCTCCGGCCGTCGACCGGTTCCCTCACTCCCGCCGGTAGAGAACGAAGCGTTCGCTGGACTCGGTGGCGTCGTCGAACCGGGCGACCTCGCGATAGCCATGACGGATGGCCAGGGCAGGGGCCAGTGGCGCCGTCGTGACCAGGGTCGTCGGGCGGGACAGCGCATCCATGTCGGCGAGCGTGGTCGCGGCATCGCGCGGGGTGGCTCTCGCCCGATCCCACAGGACGAAGGAACCCCAGCGGCCGACGTTGCCGTAGTAGGCACGGGCAATCCCGAGGTGCCCGACGATCGTGCTGACGGAATAGTCCGGCATGCCGATCAGCGGATCATTCTGCCAGCCTTTGGTGAGGATGTGGCGGGCAACGGCAGGCCCGGCGGAGAGCGGCTGGCGTACATCCTTCCAGAGCGCGATCATGCCTGCCACGGCCTGGCAGGCAAGCACGGACACAAGCAGCATCCGGCCCGTCCCCGCGGCGGCGTCCCGAGTCGTGCCGGGGGAGAGCCGGGCGATCCACAAGGCCGCAATGAAAGCGAGCAAGAGCGGCCCTCGGTGCCAGATGCTGTTGCCGTGGGCGAGTATGAACAGCGCCAGCATCAGCCCGGTCGCAAGCCCCAGAAGGACCAACGCTGCGGGCTCGTGGCGGACCATGACGAAGGCGGCGGCGAGGGCGGCGATCCCGAGAGCGGTGGCCGGAAACGAGTCGTAGGGACCGATGAGGCCGCCGAGCGCCATCACCTGCCAGATCAACTGGCTGGTGTCGGGAGTGAGGAGGGCGCGGCCGTTGATGGCGTCGGCCGCTGGCCAGGCCGTCGCCACGGCCACTGCCCAGCCGGCAGCCAGCAGCACGAGGGCCAGCACCTCGTCTCGCTTCGGGGTCTTCCATCCACCGGTACGCAGCCGGTCGATCACGATCGCTGTTGCCAGAGCCCCGGAGAGGATGGCGAAGAGCAGGTGGACATTGGCGAGACAAGCCAGAACCCCCGCGAGAACGATGGGATGGCTGCGCCGGTACGGCCAGAGCGCGCAGGCCCCGACCGTCAACAGCGTGCCGAGCGCGTAGCTCCGGCTCTTCACGCCGTAGTCGAAGAGGATGAAGTAGCCGAAGGGAAAAAGAGCGAGTTCCCACCGGTTGAAGGGGGCTCGCCAGAGCACCAGCGCCACGGCGGCGATGGAGAAGGCGAGGTTCGGAATCTGCATCAGCGCGGGATCGCGGCCGAGCCTTGCGAAGGGCCATACGACCAGATGCCATAGCGCCGGATGCCCCTCGTAGCGCAGGTTGTGGAGAAGAGCCGGGAGGTGGGGGCTGTCGCGGGCAATCAGCCAGGCCTGGATCTCGTCTCGCCACATGGCATGGTGGGTGGCGCCCCAGACGACAAGTCCCGCATAGACGAGCAGGACCGCGGCTGCCAGCACGTCACGGCCGGGGAAGCTCAGGGGGGGCAGCGGGCCAGCCGCGGGTATCTGGCGAGTCTTCCCGCCGGATGTCATCTGGGCCTCGCCGCAAAGACGATGGACCGGCGGATGACGAAGACCGCGACGAAGCTCAGGACCACCGCCGCCGCCTTGCCCGGCACAGGCGCAAAGCCCGCGACCTCCACCAGCATCGCGACGGTGGCCGCCGTGACGAGGATGCCGACGATCCCGCTCAGCGTATAGTCGCCGAACAGACGGGACCTGCCCTTGCCGGTACGGGCTGCATCGAAGACGAGGCGGGACGACAGCAGGAAGTGCACCATGAGCCCCACCGCATAGCCCGTAACCGCCGACGGCACCGCACCCAGGCCGTAGCCCGTCAGCGCCAGATAGAGCGCCATGTCCACCGCGAGCGCCACGACGCTGACGGCGCCGTAGCGCAGCATCTGCCCCCACCATCGGTCGTCACGGTCACCGCTGCGAACTGCAGCCAGGGATGAGCGCGACATCATGACGTCTCGCTGATCCGTGCCGGAACGGCGCGCAGTCCGTCAGCCGGCGCGGCGGAGGGCCCCGCGCCCGCCTCGTGGTATTCGGCATCCTCGTTGACCTGCCAGACGTCATAGAGCGCTTCGCCTGACAGGATGTTCCTGACCGTCAGCATGGCGGTCATCATGGCGTGGTCCTGGTTGTTGTACTTGTGCATGCCGTTGCGCCCGACGGGATGGATGCCGGGATAGTGCTCGGCCAGTTCGGCGCGCACCGTCTCGACATGCTGCCGGTACGAGCCGTCATAGACCGGATAGGCCTTCTTCTGCCGCACGACGCAGCCGTCGATGCACTCGGCCTCGCCAGCCAGGCCGATCTGCGCCAGTTCGCGCTTGGCGAGGGCAATAAGGTCGGCGTCACTCGCGTCCCAAAGGCCGTCGCCCTCGAAACAGAAATACGCGAGCCCGAGGCAGGCGAGGCGCGGATCGGGCACCATCTCCGGTGACCACGACCGGAAGTTCTGGATGCGTCCGACCCGTACCGAAGGATCATGGATGTAGATCCAGTTGTCCTCGAAAAGGTCCTGCCGGTCGACGATGAGGGCAACGGTGATGAAGTCGCGGTAGCGGAGCTTTGCCGCCGCCGAGGCGATGAGCGGCTGCTTGAGCGCATTCGCCAGTTCCGTCAGGGGTGCCGAGGAAATGACATGGGGAGCGGAGAAGCGGACCGTGGCGCCGTCGGCGGTTCGGGCCTCGACGCAGTAGGTGCCCGCGTCCTCGCGCGTGATGCGTGACAGCCTGTGACCCATGTGGATCACGCTGCCTCTCTCGCGGATGCGGTCTGCGGCGGCCTCCCACATCATGCCCGGGCCGCGGCGCGGATAGTCGAACTGTTCGATCAGGGTCTTGATGGGACGGCCGTCGCGTCCCCTGGCGCTGCCTCCCGCCGTCAGTGATTTTCGCAGCGCCGCGCCCACTGCCTCCACGAGGTCGAGCCCCTTGATCCGCTGTGCGGCCCAGTCGGCGGAGATCTCGTCGCAGGACATCCCCCAGACCTTCTCCGTATAGGTCTTGAAGAAGATGGCGAAGAGGCGCTCGCCGAACTGGTTGGCCACCCAGTCGTGGAACGAGCGCACGTCCTGCTTCGGGAACACGCGGCTCTTCAGGTAGGACAGCATGCAGAGGGAGGATTGGAGAAGGCCGAGGTTGCGTAGCGCCTCGAAGGCCCTCAGCGGATAGGAGTAGTAGCGCCCGCCATAATAGATCCGGCTCAGGCGGGGTCTTTCGATGAAATCGTCCGGCAGGATTTCCCGCCACAGATCGACGACCTCCTTCGACTGCGAAAAGAATCGGTGTCCGCCGATATCGAAAAGAAAGCCCTTGTAGGCAACCGTCCTGCTGATGCCGCCAACATAGGTCGAGTCTGCCTCTACAATCGCGACGTTCAGACCTTGCTTCGTCAGGAGATAGGCGGCCGTCAGACCTGCAGGCCCCGCGCCGATGACGACAGTGTCCGCATGCAAACAGTCAGGCATTGGAATCCACTGACAGAACAGTTCGTTCGGCGGTACACCATCGGTCCCGGCGTGGCAATTGCCGGGCCCGGGGATGCGCGCTGTCGCGCGGCGCACAAAAGCAAACGGGGCCCCGAGGGCCCCGTCGCGATCCGCTAGGTGGAGGAAGGCTCAGGCCTTGTCGTTGCGCTCCACGCGCTCGGCGATGCGGGCCGACTTGCCGCGGCGATCGCGCAGGTAATAGAGCTTCGCGCGACGGACCTTGCCGCGGCGCACCAGCTTGATGGAGTCGATGACGGGGGAGTGCACCGGGAAGACGCGCTCGACGCCCTCGCCATAGGAGATCTTGCGGACGGTGAAGCTCTCCATCAGGCCGCCGCCGGAGCGAGCGATGCAGACGCCCTCGTAGGCCTGGACGCGGGAGCGGTCGCCTTCGCGAACCTTCACGTTGACGATGACGGTGTCGCCGGGAGCGAAATCGGGAAGCTTCTTGTCGCCGAGGACGCGGGCGGCTTCTTCAGCCTCGAGGGTCTGGATCAGGTTCATCGGTTCAATCCTTGTGGCCGGGCTTTGCCGGCATCTTGTTGGTCTTGGTTCCGAGGATGGGCCTTGAGGTCCCAAGAGACCTGCCCGCCGGAAGGCGGCTCGATAGTCGAAATGGCAGGGATTGTCACGCCTTTTCTGGACCGCGCTTTGCCCAGAGATCCGGCCGGCGCTCGCGCGTCAGGCGCTCGGCCTCGGCGCGTCGCCACTTCGCGATCTTCGCATGGTCGCCGGAGACGAGAATCTCCGGAATGGTCAGGCCCTCGAACACCTGCGGGCGGGTGTAGTGCGGGTATTCGAGGAGGCCCGTCTCGAAGCTCTCCTCGGTGCCGCTCTCGGCATGGCCCATGACGCCCGGCAGGAGCCGCACCACCGCATCGATCAGCACCATGGCGGCCAGCTCTCCGCCGGACAGCACGTAGTCGCCGATCGACACTTCCGTCAGGCCGCGGGCGGTGATGAGGCGTTCGTCGACGCCCTCGAACCGGCCGCAGAGGATGACCGCCCCCGGGCCGGTTGCCAGTTCCCGCACATGGTCCTGAGTCAGCGGCCTGCCGCGCGGCGACATGTAGAGACGCGGACGCGGATCGCCCTCGGGCGAGGCGTGGTCGATGGCGCGCGCCACCACGTCGGCCTTCATCACCATGCCCGGCCCGCCGCCGGCCGGCGTGTCGTCGACGGTGCGGTGGCGGTCGGTGGCGAAATCGCGGATGAAATGGGTATCGAGGCTCCAGGCCTCACCCATCGCCCGGCCGGCGAGCGACAGGCCGAGGGGGCCGGGGAACATCTCGGGGTAGAGGGTGAGGACCGAGGCGCGGAACATCGGCGGCGCCCGTCAGTCGCGGTCTTGCGGGTCGCGCGGGGTGTCTTCCAGCAGCCCGTCCGGCGGATCGATGACGATGCGGCCGCCGGCGATGTCGACGGTCGGCACCACCGCCTTCGTGAAGGGGATCATCACCGCCTTATGTCCCTTGCGCGCCACGTCGATGACGTCGCCGGCGCCGAAATCATAGATGGCGGTGACCGTACCGACGGGTTCCCCGGTCAGCGTCTCCACCTTCAGGCCGATCAGGTCGGCATGGAGGAACTCATCCGCGTCCTCGGCGGGCGGAATGCGATCGCGCGGCACGAAGAGCTGCATGTTGGTGACAGCTTCCGCCGCGTTGCGGTCCTTCAGCTCGGCGATGCGGGCGACGAGCACCTCGCCGGCCGGGCGAACGCTCTCCACCGTGTAGAGCCGGCCGTCGCGGGACTGCAGCGGCGAGTAGTCGAGGATCGCCGCGGGGTCCTGGGTGTAGGACTTGACGCGCACCTCGCCGCGCACCCCATGCGGGGCACCGAACTTGGCGACGAGGACGAGGTCGGTGGACATGGATGATGCGCCTGGCACGAGGGGAGTGCGTCCTCTGGAAGGCTTGCCGTAACAGCCAAGCCCTCCGGAGGACGCACCGGCCCCCGTGCAGGTCGCCCTGCACGGAGGCGGTCAGCACATCACTCGGCGGAGGCCTCGGCGCCCTTCGCGGCCTTGGCGGCCTTGGACGCAGCGCGCTCCTCGGCCTTCTTGCCGGGAACGGCCTTTTCCGGGTTGTTCGACGGGGTGCGCTTCATCAGGCCTTCGGCATCGAAGAAGCGGGCCACACGGTCCGTCGGCAGAGCGCCCTTGGCGAGCCAGGCCTTGGCGGCCTCGACGTCGAGGTCGTAGCGCTTC
>CAZPMD010000059.1:14379-16978 GCA_964587395.1 uncultured Hyphomicrobiales bacterium | reverse complement strand
ATGAAGCGGCCGTCGCGCGGCGAGCGCGAGTCGGCGACGACGATCTGGTAGAAGGGGCGCTTCTTGGTGCCGCGGCGGGCGAGGCGGATCTTGAGCGACATGACATACTCCGTTGGGTCGTTCGTGATGGGGATGAATGCGGTGAAAGGGGTCGGCTATTTCTTCTTGCCGAAGGGAAAGCCGGGGAGGCCGGGGAGCTTGCCCCCGCCGAGGCCGCCGAGGCCCGGGAAACCGGGCGGCAGGCCGCCGGGCGGCAGGGCCGGCATCTTGTCCGGCAGGGCGCCGGGTAGCCCGCCGGGCATCTTCTTCTGAAGCTCGGCGAGCATTTCCGGGGTGGGCTGGGGCATGCCGCCGCCGAGCCCGAACATGTTGGCGAGGCCCGCCATGGGGCCGCGTTTGGCGCCGGCGCCGCCCATGGCCTTCATCATGTCGGCCATGCCGCGGTGCATCTTCAGGAGCTTGTTGACCTCTTCGGGGTTCGTGCCCGAGCCGCGGGCGATGCGGCGGCGGCGCTTGCCGTCGATTTCCTTCGGATTGCGCCGCTCCCAGGGGGTCATGGAACGGATGATGGCGCGCTGACGCTTGATGGCCTTGTCGTCCATGGCGCCGGCAAGCTGCTTCTGCATGTTCTTCACGCCGGGCAGCATGCCCATCAGGCCCTGCATGCCGCCGAGCTTCATCATCTGGTCGAGCTGGTCGCCCATGTCGTCCAGGTTGAACTGGCCCGCCTGCATGCGCTTGGCGATCGCCATGCCCTTCTCGGCATCGATCGATTCCGCCGCCTTCTCGACCAGCGAGACGATGTCGCCCATGCCGAGGATGCGGTTGGCGATGCGCGAGGGGTGGAAGTCCTCCAGCCCGTCCATCTTCTCCGACGTGCCGAGCAGCTTGATCGGCTTGCCCGTGACCGCGCGCATGGACAGCGCCGCGCCGCCGCGGCCGTCACCGTCGACGCGGGTCAGCACCACGCCGGTGACGTTGACGCGCCCGGTGAAGGAGCGGGCGACATTGACCGCGTCCTGGCCGGTGAGGCTGTCGACAACGAGCAGCGTCTCGTGTGGGCCGGCGGCCTTCTCGACCTCGGCCACCTCCACCATGAGGGCCTCGTCGACATGGGTGCGGCCGGCGGTGTCCAGCATCACCACGTCGTAGCCGCCGAGGCGGCCGGCCTCGATGGCGCGTCGGGCGATCTGCACCGGTGTCTGGCCGGGGACGATCGGCAGGGTCTCGACGCCGATCTGCTTGCCGAGAACGGCGAGTTGCTCCATCGCGGCCGGGCGGCGCGTATCGAGCGAGGCCATCAGCACCTTCTTCTTCTGTTTCTCGAAGAGGCGCTTGGCGAGCTTGGCGGTGGTGGTCGTCTTGCCCGAGCCCTGAAGGCCGACCATCATGATCGGCACCGGCGGCACGGCCTGGAGGTCGATGGCGACGCCCTCGGTGCCGAGCGTCTCGACCAGCGTGTCATGGACGATCTTGACGACCATCTGGCCGGGGGTCACCGAGCGGATGACCTCGGCGCCGACCGCGCGGTCGCGGACCTTGTCGGTGAAGGAGCGCACGACCTCGAGCGCGACGTCGGCCTCGAGCAGGGCGCGGCGCACCTCGCGCATCGCCTCCTGCACGTCGGCCTCGCTCAGCGCGCCGCGGCCCTTGAGGCGGTCGAGGATGCCGGACAGTCGTGTCGACAGGCCTTCGAACATGGTCACTCCGGAGTTCACCCTGGGGATGCCCCCAAGGTGGTCCCGGTCCCCCGGAACCGCAACGCGCTTCGCGCCCGAGGGCGCATGCTGCGCTGTCGGGCGGGAACCTCCGGGGTCTCAGCCCCGGTCGGCGACGTCAGGTCTCGGATGAGCGAGAGTGTGGTGCCGATAGAGCGAAGAAGGTGGAAAGTCAAGGAAAGGACGCCAACGGGATGTTCCCGCAGCCTCGACACGAGACCGAATCGACTTTACCCGCCGGTCGTCGGTCCGCGGAACTCACCCTTGGAAACCTCCCTCTATCTCCCCGTCAAAACCTATCTCGAAGGCCTCGGCTTCGCGGTGAAGGGCGAGGTCATGGGCTGCGATCTCGTCGCGCTGTCCGACGGTGAGCCGGCGGCCGTCATCATCGGCGAGCTGAAGCAGTCCTTCACGCTCGAACTCGTCCTGCAGGCGGTCGACCGCTCGGCCGCAGCAGACGAGGTCTGGCTGGCGGTGAAGGCCTCGGCCCGCGGTCGCGGCCGTGAGCACGACAGCCGTGTCAGGAAACTCTGCCGGCTCTGCGGCTTCGGGCTTCTCTCGGTGCTGCCTCTGGGCGGCGTCGAGGTCGTCGTTGAGCCCGTCCCGTGGAAGCCGCGGCACGACGGCAAGCGCCGCTCGCGCATCGTCGCCGAGCACCGCCGCCGACGGGGGGACCCGGCGCTGGGCGGCTCGACGCGCCGGCCCATCATGACCGCCTACCGCCAGCGCACCCTCGCCATGGCGCAGGCCCTCTCCGCCGGCCCCCTGCGCCCGCGCGACCTGACAACCCTCGCGGCCGACGCGCCCGCCATCCTCACCCGCAACGTCTATGGCTGGTTCGAGCGGGTCGCGAGCGGAATCTACGGCCTCAGTCCGAAAGG
>CAZPMD010000059.1:0-14369 GCA_964587395.1 uncultured Hyphomicrobiales bacterium | reverse complement strand
GTTCGAGCGGCAGGGGCGCGGCATCTATGTGCTCTCGGTGGCCGGGGATGCGGCACTGGCCACCTGGAAGGACCATCTGCCGGCCCCGCCCGCGGGGTGAGGCGAGGCGGAGGCGTCCGCCCGAGCCTGCCGGCGCCATCGCGGCCTTGCGTCGCCGGTGGGCAACCGACCCGCCCGGCGTGCGTTCTCTCCTGCGCTGCCACGACATCAGGAGTGTCTCCGTGCCGATCCTCGGCCGCCGCGCCGTTCTTGTCGCCACCCTCAGCCTTGCCACCGTCGCATCGCTTGCGCCGGCCCGTGCCGACGATCGTCCCGTCACGCCGGAGGAGCGCCGTCGGATCGAGGCGACTCTGCGCCGCGAGGGCTACACGCGATGCGGCGAGATCGAGTTCGACGACGGCCGCCTTGAGGTGGACGACGCCATCTCCGCCGATGGCCGCAAGGACGATCTAGGACTGTCGAGGGCCGACTTCTCGATCCTGAGGCGTGATCTGGATGACCGACCCGGAAGGTCGATCAGCCGCGCCGGCAGAGACGGCCGAGATCGGTGAAGGTCAGGCGGATCGCGTGCTCCGAGCGCGCGATCATCCGCCGCCCATTGGCGCTGCGGCAGTCCCAGCGCAGGCCGGCGCGGGCGGACATCGCCCGTCGATACTGGCTGGTGAGCGTGGCGATCGTCTGCGGCTGGATGCAGCCGGCCGCCGCCCTCCGGAAGCGGCTCTCCAGCGCCGGCGGGCGGCCGCAGGCGCGCAGGAAGACCTCCACCAGCGCGTAGCTGTCGACCCGCTTCATCACGTCGTCGCGCTGCGCCGGCGAGAGCAGGTCGAGGCTGTAGGCGCCATGCATCTGCGTCGCCTGCGCCGCGGCGGGCCTGGACGGTAGCGCCACGGTCAGACAGCCTGCGAGCGCGGCGGCCACGGGAAGGCAGGAGCGGTAAGGGCGCATGACGGAATCACGAGGGCAGTCGAAGAGGCCTCAAGCTTAGCGAGGCGGTCACGCCTTTCAATCCGGCCGGTATGGGTCAGGCGGGCCGACGGCCGCGCCGATGCTTGACGGCCGCGCCGGCCTCGGTCACGGCTCGGGCTCATCATTCTCCACGCCGGAACCAACATGCCCGACCCCGTCCTCTTCGATCAGCGTCTCGCCAGCGCGGCCCGCCTCGCCGAGGCCGAACTGGAAAGGCTGCTGTCCGATGACGCCCGTGCCGGCGAGACGGTCCGGCCGCCCCGCCTGATGGCCGCCATGCGCCATGGCGTACTTGCCGGCGGCAAGCGGCTGCGGCCCTTCCTGGTGATCGAGAGCGCCGCCCTCTTCGGCGTTCACCCGGAGTCAGCCGTGCCGGCCGCCGCGGCACTGGAACTGGTTCATTGCTACTCGCTGGTGCACGACGACCTGCCGGCCATGGACGACGACGACCTGCGCCGGGGCCGGCCGACGGTCCACAAGGCCTATGACGAGGCGACCGCCATCCTTGCCGGCGATGGCCTCCTCACCCTCGCCTTCGAGATCATGGCGGCGCCGCGCACCCATGCCGACCCGGCGATCCGCGTCGAGCTGGGTCTGATGCTCGCCCGTGCCGCCGGCCTTGGCGGCATGCTCGGCGGCCAGATGCTGGACCTCGCCGCCGAGGGTCGCTTCGACGGCGGCACGCCGCTCGCCCTGGGCGAGGCGGAGATCCGCCGCCTGCAGGCCATGAAGACCGGCGCGCTCATCCGCTTCGCCTGCATGGCCGGTGCCGTTCTCGGCAGTGCCGACGCGGCGGGAAGGGCGGCGCTTGCGGCCTATGGCGAGGTCATCGGCCTCGCCTTCCAGATCGCCGACGACCTGATCGACCACGAGGGCGACGCAGCCCTCGCCGGCAAGGCCACGGGCAAGGACGCCGCCCGCGGCAAGGGCACGCTGGTATCGCTCCGCGGTCCGGCATGGGCGCGCGACGAACTGACGCGTCTGGTTCGCGATGCGGAGCGACACCTCGCGCCGTTCGGCGCGGCGGCTGCAACTTTGACCGCGGCCGCCGGGTTCATCGCCTTCCGCCAGACGTGACGGGGCGCGGCAGGGTCGCGTCCGCTCTCCTTGACTCCTCGCTCGCCAGCAAGCCAGCATCGGCAATCGTTTTTCTGTTTCAGGGGAGGGGGCGATGCGTTTTTCGTCCACGCGACGTTTCTTCGGGATGATTTTGGGCGTGGCCCTCGCTGCGGGCTTGGCGGCGCCGGCCGAGGCGCAGAAGCGCCAGAACACCATCCGCTTCGCCTATGACCAGGTGCCGGAGAACGTCGATCCCTATTTCAACAACGTCCGCATCGGCGTCATCATTGCCCACCAGGTCTGGGACACGCTGATCTACCGCGACCCCAAGACCAACGAGTACAAGGGCCAGCTCGCCACCGCCTGGCGCTGGGTCGACGACAGGACGCTGGAACTCGACCTGCGTCGCGGCGTCAAGTTCCACAACGGCGCCGAGTTCACCGCCGACGACGTCGTCTACACGCTGAACTTCGTCGCCAACCCGGCCAACCGCTCGACGACTCAGTCCAACGTCAACTGGATCGAGCGGGTCGAGAAGGTCGACAGCCACAAGGTGCGCATCGTCACCAAGCGCCCCTTCCCGGCGGCCATCGAATATCTCGCCGGCCCCATCGTCATCCACCCGGCCGCCTATTACGAGCAGGCCGGGCCAAAGGGCATGAACGAGAAGCCGGTCGGCTCCGGCCCCTATCGCGTCGTCGAGCACCAGATCGGCCGCTCCATCACGCTGCAGCGCAATCCCGACTACTTCCGTGACGGGCCGAAGCCGCAGCCGCAGATCGAGCGCATCGTCATCCGCTTCATCCCGGACCGCCAGACCCAGGTCGCCGAGATGCTGTCCGGCGGCCTCGACTTCGTCATGAACATCGCCCCTGATCAGGCCCAGCAGATGCGGGCGGTGCCGACGTTGCAGATCGTCTCCGGCGGCACCATGCGCATCGTCTTCCTCAATCTCGCCACCACCGAGCGCTCGCCGGCGCCGCAGCTGCGCGACCTCAGGGTGCGCCGGGCCATCGCCCATGCCATCGACCGCCAGACCATGGCGCGCCAACTCGTCGGCGAGGGTTCGCAGCTCATCAACGCGATCTGCTTCCCGACCCAGTTCGGCTGCGATGCCTCGCAGGCGATGGTCTACGACTACAATCCCGCCAAGGCCAAGGAACTGCTGGCCGAAGCCGGTTTTCCGAATGGCTTCGACATCGAGTTCCATGCCTATCGCGAGCGGAACCAGTCGGAGGCGATGATCAACTACCTGCGCGCCGTCGGCATCCGCGCCACGCTGCGCTTCGGCCAGTATGCGGCGATGCGCGACCAGATCCGCTCGCATCGCGCTGCTATGGCGCACCAGACCTGGGGCTCCTTCTCCATCAACGACGTGTCGGCCTCGACGCCGGTCTATTACAAGGGCCTCGACGACGACATCTCGCGCGATCCCAAGGTGATCGAGCTGCTTGAGCGAGGCGATTCCGTCACCGATCCCCAGCAGCGCATCGCGGCCTATCGCGAGGCCCACAAGATCATCGCCGAACAGGCCTATTCGGTACCGCTCTACAACCTCGTCACCTTCTACGCCGCGGCGCGCGATCTCGAATTCGCCGCCTATCCAGACGAGCTGCCGCGCTTCTGGGAGATGCGCTGGAAGTGATGCTATGATCCGGCCGCGGCGACTGCCGCCGCAGCCGGACTGGCTAGCCCAAGGCGCCCATCTGCATGTTCAACTACACGCTCAAGCGGCTGGGACTTGCCGCTCTTGTCGCATTGGCGGTGTCGGCCCTGGCCTTCGTCCTGCTGCGCCTGTCCGGCGACGTCGCCATCGCGATCGCCGGTGAAGGCGCGCGCGCCGAGGACATCGCCGCCGTCCGCCAGCAATATGGCCTCGACCGGCCGCTGGTCGTCCAGTACTTCGACTGGCTCGGCAAGACGTTGACCGGCGATTTCGGACAGTCGCTCTATTTCCGCACGCCGGTCTTCGACCTCATCGTCACCAAGATCCAGACGACCATCATCCTCGCGGTCTTGTCGATCCTGTTCGCGCTCGGCCTGTCGCTGCCGCTCGGCATCATGGCGGCGGTCTGGCAGAACTCGTGGATCGACCGGCTCTGCCTGTGGATCGCAGTCGCCGGCCAGGCGCTGCCGAACTTCTTCTTCGCGCTGTGCCTCGTGATGGTCTTCTCGATCGGCCTTGGCTGGCTGCCGGTTTCGGGAGCCGAGTCCTGGGAGCATTTCATCATGCCGACGGTGGCGCTCGGCTACTACGTCACGCCGCCCTTCATGCGGCTGGTGCGCGCCGGCATGATCGAGGTGCTGAACGCCGATTATATCCGCACTGCCCGCGCCAAGGGCCTTCCGCCCGTGACGGTGATCCTGCGCCACGCCCTGCGCAACGCGCTGGTGCCGGTGGTGGCGCTGACCGCGGTGCAGCTCGGCTTCCTGCTCGGCGGCTCCATCGTCATCGAGACCGTCTTCGCCCTCGACGGGCTCGGCTACCTCGCCTACCAGGCGATCGCGCAGAAGGACTTCCCGGTCATCCAGGCGGTGCTGATGCTGTTGTCGGTCGGCTATGTCGGGCTGACGCTGGCGGCCGACCTCGTCAATGCCTGGCTCGACCCCAGGATCAGGGTGGGCTGACATGAGCGACATCGTCCAGACACCATCCGTTGCCGTCGCCGTCGTGCCGCCCTCCCGGTTCAAGCGGCGCGTGCTCAAGCACAAGGGCCTGATGATCGGAACCGGCATTTTCGCGATCATCGTGCTGATCGCTCTGCTGGCGCCCTTCATCTCCCCGCACGACCCCTATGCCCAGGACCTCAACAACCGCCTCGTGCCGCCGGTCTGGTACGAGCGCGGCAGCTGGCTGCATCCCTTCGGTACCGACAATCTCGGTCGGGACTATCTCTCGCGCACCCTCTACGGCGCGCAGATATCGCTGCTGATCGGCATCTCGGTCATGCTGATCTCAGGCGCCATCGGCACGGCCCTCGGGCTCGCCGCCGGCTATTTCGGCGGACGCATCGACCTCATCGTCACCTTCATCATCACCACCCGCCTGGCGCTTCCCGTGGTCCTTGTGGCGCTGGCGGTGGTGGCCATGGTGGGCGGCACGCTCGCCATCGTCATCGCCGTGCTCGGCCTGTTGAAATGGGACCGTTTCGCCGTCGTCATGCGCTCGGCGACGCAACAGGTGCGTTCGCTCGATTTTGTCGAGGCGGCCCGCGCCAGCGGCTCGAGCCAGCTTCGCATCATCCTGCGCGAGGTGCTGCCGAACGTCATGCCGCATCTCATCGTCGTTGGCACGGTGGAGGCGGCGAGCGCCATCCTTCTCGAGGCCGCGCTCTCCTTCCTCGGCCTCGGCGTGCAGCCGCCGCTGCCCTCGTGGGGGCTGATGATCTCGGAGGCCAAGAACTTCATGTTCTTCTCGTTCTGGCTCATCGCCATTCCCGGCGCGGCGCTCGCCCTGCTGGTGCTCGCCATCAACATGATGGGCGATGGCCTGCGCGACGTGACGGCGCCCGACTCGCGGTCCTGACCTCGTCGTTCGCGGTGCGCCCCGGGCGCGCCGTGGACGGCCCTCCTCCGACCGCGCCGCATGCCACCCTGTCGGCGGGCGCCGTGGCGAAAGCCAGAGCCTGCGCTATGGTCCAGTCCTGATCGCCAACCACCGAGTCCGCCATGACCCGTGCCTCCGCCATCGCCGCCGCCCACCAGATGTTCGACGACGGCAGCCTGAAGGCGATCTTCGCCCGACGCATCGCCATTCCGACCGAGAGCCAGAACCCGGCGCGCGCCCCGGACCTCGCCCGCTACCTGACCGACGAGATGCGGCCCTCGCTGGAATCGATGGGCTTCACCTGCCGCATCCTCACCCATCCCAACGCCAAGGGGCCTTTCCTGCTCGCCGAGCGGATCGAGGACCCGGCCCTCGTCACCGTCCTCGGCTACGGCCATGGCGACGTCATCGCCGGCCTCGAGGGCCAGTGGAAGGACGGCCGCGACCCCTGGACGCTCGATGACACCGGCGAGCGCTGGTACGGCCGCGGCGTCGTCGACAACAAGGGACAGCACGCCATCAACATCGAGGCGCTGCGCTGCGTGCTGAAGACCCGCGGCAAGCTCGGCTTCAACGTCCGGTACCTCATCGAGATGGGCGAGGAGGTCGGCTCCGCCGGCCTGCACGACCTTGCCCGCGACAACCGCGAACTCTTCCTCGCCGACGTGCTGATCGGCTCGGATGGTCCGCGCATGACCGCCGAGCGGCCGACCATGTGCCTCGGCGCCCGCGGCGGCTACCGCATCGACCTCGAGATCAACGCCCGCGAGGGCGGCCATCACTCCGGCAACTGGGGCGGCCTGCTGTCGAACCCGGCGATCCGCCTCGCCCATGCCATCTCCACCATCATCGGGCCGACCGGCCAGATCCGCGTCCACGAACTGTTGCCGAAGGACATGCCGGAGTCGGTGAAGCGGGCGCTCGCCGACATCGAGCCGGCGAGCATTCCCGGCGGCCCGCAGATCGACGCCTGGTGGGGCGAGCCGGGCTTCACCCCGGCCGAGAAGGTCTATGGCTGGAACACCTTCGAGGTGCTCGCCTTTGGCGCCGGCGACATCGGCAATCCGCAGAACGCCGTGCCGCCCTCGGCCAAGGCCACCTGCCAGATCCGCACCGTCGTCGGCTCCGAGCCCGACGGCTTCATCCCGGCCATCAAGCGCCATCTCGTCCGTCATGGCTTTCCGGATGTCGAGGTCTCCAGTGGCCGCGATGCCGCCTTCAAGGCGACGCGGACCGATCCCGACCATCCCTGGGTGAGATGGGCGGCGGCCTCCATCGCCGAGACCACCGGCAAGAAGCCCGCGGTGATCCCCAATGCCGGCGGCTCGCTGCCCAACGACGTCTTCGCCGAGATCATCGGCATGCCGACGATCTGGGTGCCGCACTCCTATCCGGGTTGCTCGCAGCACGCCCCCAACGAGCACGTTCCCTCGGCTCTGGTGCGCGAGGCCATCGGCCTCATGGCCGGCCTCTACTGGGACCTCGGCGAGGGCACGCATCCGAAGGTGGCGCGCTGAGCGCGCCGGCAGGGCAGGGGGCCGCGATGAGCATGAACAGCCGGACGGACGTCGCCATCGTCGGCGGCGGCATGGTGGGCACCGCGACTGCGCTGGCCTGTCTTGCCCGCGGTCTCAGCGTCACGCTCGTCGAGCCGGGCTCGATCCGTGACGCGGCAAGCTACGGCAATGCCGGCGTCATCTCGCGCGGCTCGCTGTTTCCGGTGGCGGCCCCCGGCATGCTGAAGAAGCTGCCGCGCTACGCCCTCAATCGCGACGTCGCCATCCGTGTCGACTACGGCTCGCTTCTGGCCGTCATGCCCTGGGCCCTCGCCTTCATGCGTCGGTGCAACGAGGCGTCCTGGCGCGAGGCTGCAGCCGCCCTCGATCCGCTCTGCGCTGCCGCCTATGACGAGCACTGGCGCCTCGCCGGTGAACTCGGCGTGCAGCACCTCATCATGCGGCGCGGTTGGGTGAAGCTCTACCGCAGCGAGGAGGCCTTCCTCGGCGCCGCGCTGGAGCGCGAGATCCTCAGCCAGTACAAGGTCGGCTTCGAGGTCATCGACGGGGCTGAACTGCCCCAGTTCGAACCCGCCCTGAAGCGCCGCTACGCCAGGGCCGTCTGGCATACCGAGACCGGATCGGTACGCGATCCCGGCGGGCTGGTGCAGGCCTATGAGGCCGCCGCCGCCGAGCGGGGCGCAACCCTCGTCAGGGCCAGGGCACGCACGATCGTCGAGGATGGCGACGGCGCGAAGGTGCTGCTCGAGGGCGGCGGGGAGGTCTCCGCAGGTACCGTGGTGATCGCTGCCGGTGCCGCCGCGCACGACCTGACCCGCACCATGGGATACCGCCTGCCGCTCGCCGCCGAGCGCGGATATCACCGCCATTTCGCCGATGCCGGCGAGCACAAGCTGTCGCGGCCGATCCATGACACCGGCGGCGGCTATGTCGTCGCGCCGATGAATGCCGGCCTGAGATTGCTGTCCGGGGTCGAACTCGCGCGCCGCGAGGCGCCTGCCAACCTCTCGCAGATCACCGCCGTCGAGACTGACGCACGTCAGACGGTGACGATGGGCGAGAGCGTCGAGCCGGCGCCCTGGCATGGCGCGAGGCCCTCGACACCGGACGGCATGCCGGTCATTGGGCGCGCGCCGCGCCATCCCCACGTGGTTTTCGCCTTCGGCCACGGCCATATCGGCCTGTCCACCGGTCCGATCACCGGCAAGGTCGTCGCCGAGATCGTCGCGGGCGCTCCAACCTCGATCCCGGTCACCCCCTTCTCGCCGACGCGCTTCTGATCGCGCCCTCGGCCCTGTCCTGCCCTTCGGGAAACTGTCGGCCAGTCATGCGCCGAATCGCCATTGCCATGGCGTGGCTGCGGGATAGAGTTTGTCTCAGGCGGGCGCCATGACCCGCGCACCAGAGGTGTGGACCAGATGATGAAGCGGATCCTGATGGCGGCCGGAATGGCCGCAGCACTCGTTGCAGGCGCGACCGCGTCGGCCTCGGCCCAGACGGTCGAATGGCGTGGCGGTTCCATCGGCGGCGGCTGGTATACGATCGTGTCCGGCGCGGCCAAGCTGCTCGAGGACAAGATCCCCGGCATGACCATCAAGGCTGTGCCCGGCGGCGGCGCCGCCAACCCGGTCGCGGTGCAGCAGGGCCAGGCCCAGCTCGCCATGTCCATCGACATCTTCGCATCCATGGCAGCTTCCGGCACCGGCACCTACCAGGGGCGTCCGCCCGCCGACAAGCTGCGCATGATCGGCCAGTCCTTCGGCGACACGCCCTATCATTTCATCCGGGCACCCGGCCAGACCATGGACATCGCCACCCTGTTCAAGGAAGGCCGCAACATCCGCTTCGGCGGCGCCAACAACGGCGCGACCGACGAGATCGCCCTGCGCTGGCTCCTCGCCGTCTACGGCCAGACCTATGACAGCCTCCGCGCCCGCGGCTGGCGCTTCCAACTCGCCGCCTATGGCGACCTCGCGGCCGCCTATCGCGACGGCCAGCTCGACTACGCGTTCTTTGCCCTCGGCCTGCCGGGCTCTGCGGTGGTCGACATGGCCACCGGCCGCGACGGCGAGATCCTCGACATTCCGCAGGACGTGATGGACGCCTTCAAGCAGCGCCATGGCATGGGCTCGGGCGTCATCCCGGCGGGTACCTATCCCCGCTTCCACGGCAACCGCGAGGTGAAGACGCTGGTCATGGCGACGACGCTCGTCACCTCCTCCGACGTGTCCGAGGACATCGTCTACAAGATCACCAAGGCCATCTGCGAGAACATCCCGGAGCTGCCGCGCATCCACGCCTCGCTGAAGGACTATCGCTGCGAGACGGCGATCGCCAACCGGCCGGTGCCAGTTCATCCCGGCGCGCTGCGCTACTACCGCGAGCGCGGCTGGGTCCAGGGCTGACGGCCTGTCGATGAACACGGCCCGGACCCCAGGTCCGGGCCGGCTGCTTTGGGCCTCTTGGCCGGTGTGATGGATACCCCGACATGCGCGAACTGAAGGGGCCGGTCTTCTGGCTCGCCGCGGCCGTTGCCGTTCTCGCCTCGCTCTTCCATCTGTGGACTGGCGGGTTCGGGTTCTTCGAGCCGCGCGAGCAGCGGTCTATCCATCTGCTGCTGCTCCTGCCTCTCGCCTACATCCTCTATCCGGCGACGGAGAATTCGCCGAAGGACCGGCCCAGCATCGTCGACTGGGTTCTGTCTGCCCTTGCCGTCCTGCCGAGCCTCTATTCCTACAGCTGCGCCAATGGCGGCCGCTACTGCTCCTCGATCATCAACCTGCGCTTCGAGACGGTCGATCCCGTCTCGCCGGTGGAACTGGTGCTGGGCGTCATCGCCATCGTGCTCGTCATCGAGGCTCTGCGCCGCGCGGTGACGCCTGTTCTCGCTGGGCTGGTCGCGACGGGCATCCTCTACCTCTTCGTCACCGAATACATGCCCGGCATCCTGCATTTCCGCGACATTCCGGCGACGCAGATCGTCGAGACCATGTACCTGTTCAACTCGAACGGCATCTACGGCTCGATCACCGGCATCTCGGCGACCATGGTCGCCATGTTCATCATCTTCGGGGCCTTCATCGAGGGCTCGGGCGTCGGCATGCTGTTCCACAATCTCGGCATGAAGGTCGCGGGCCGGCAGGCCGGCGGGCCGGCCAAGGTCGAGGTCGTCTCCTCCGCCATGTTCGGCACGATCTCGGGATCCTCCGTGGCCAATGTCTTTGCCACCGGTTCCTTCACCATCCCCGCCATGATCAAGCTCGGCTACCGCCGCCAGTTCGCGGCCGGTGTCGAGGCCGCGTCGTCCGTCGGCGGGCAGATCATGCCGCCGGTGATGGGGGCGGGAGCCTTCATCATGGCCGAGATCACCAACATTCCCTATCAGACCATCGCCCTGGCGGCGATCGCCGGCTCACTGCTCTACTTCTTCATGATCCTGGTCAGCGTGCACTTCGAGGCGCGGCGCCTGCGGCTCACCGGCTGCGACCCCGACGAGATCCCGACGTGGAGCTACGTGCTGCGCGATGTGCACCTGCTGGTGCCGGTCTTCGTCATGATCGGCGCCATGGCGGTCGGCTATTCGCCATCCTTTGCGGCCTTCTGGGGCATCATCGCCGTCTGGCCATCCTCATGGCTGCGGACCCACACCCGCCTCTATCCCACCGACGTCTTGCGCATGCTGGCGAACGGCGGCCGCAACATGGTGGTGGTCTCGCTCGCCTGCGCCGGCGCCGGCATCTTCGTCGCCTGCCTCACCGTCACCGGCATGGTGATTTCCTTCTCCACCATCGTCACAGGGCTCGCGGGCAACAACCTCTACATCGCCGGCATCCTCATCGCGATCACCGTGCTGATCCTCGGCATGGGCGTACCGACGACCGCCGCCTACATCATCGGCGCGGCGATCGGCGCACCGATCCTCCAGCAGTTCGGCGTGCCGGTTCTCGCGGCCCACATGTTTGTCTTCTATTTCTCGATCCTCGCCGACGCGACCCCGCCGGTGTCGGTGGCCTCCTACGCGGCGGCCTCCATCGCCCGCTGCAGTCCCATGGCGGCCGGCGTCGTCGCCTTCCGCCTTGCCATCGCCGGCTTCGTCGTCGGCTTTTCCTACCTGCATTCCAGCGCCCTGCTGCTGCAGGACTCGTGGTCTGAGATCATCGGCGAGTTCATCGCCAATGCCGCCGGTCTGACCCTGCTCGCCGCGGGCTTCTTCGGCTTCTTCCGCGCCCCGCTGCCCATGGTCGTGCGCCTGCCGCTGATCCCGCTCGGCGTCATGGCGACGCTGTTCGATCCCATCTCCGTATGGTGGCGGGTCGCCATCGTCCTGGCGGTGGGCGTGGCGCTCTACGTCCTCCAGAAGGATGCCGCCAGCCGCGAGGACAGTGTGCTGGCCGACGAGGCCTCGGCGCGGACCGAGGCGCGGATCGCCCGCGAAGGCACCCCGACATGATCATCGACCGCCTGCAGGTCCGGCTCACCCGCTGGCCGCTGAAGATGACCCGCAAGCACGGGGTCGGCGACGTCGCCGACACGCTTCCGGGCGTCGTGATCTCCCTTCACACGAAGGATGGCCTCACCGGATGGGGAGAGGCCGCGCCGTGGTCGGTCTTCTCCGGCACGGCGGAGGCGACGGTCTCGGCCCTCGACGTGTACCTTCGGCCGCTGGTCATCGGCCGCTCGGCGAGGGATCTCGCACGCATCATGGCCGAGGCCGACCGCACCATCGTCGGCCACCCTGAGGCCAAGATGGCGCTGGACATGGCGCTGCACGACCTGATCGGACAGGCGGCGGGCGTCGGCATAGCCGAACTCCTCGGAGGCGTCTTCCGCGAGAGCATTCCGCTCTCGGTCTCCATCGCCAATCCGGATTTCGACGCCGATCTCGACTTTGCCCGTGCCCGCCTCGCGGAGGGCATCCGCCTCTTCAAGGTGAAGACCGGCTTCTCGACCCACGCCGAGGACATGACCCGGCTTGAGCGTCTCGCGGCCATCCTGCCCGCCGACGCCTCGCTGCGCATCGACTACAATCAAGGCCTCGCCGCGGTCGATGCCATCCGGACGCTTCGCGACGTCGAGGCCTTCCGCCCGGCCTTCATCGAACAGCCCGTCGCGCGCGACCGCCGCGACGCCATGGCCGAGATCACCCGCGCCATCGACACGCCGATCCTCGCCGACGAGAGCGTCTTCTCGCCGGAGGAGGCGGTGGAGTGCGCCCGCGCCCGCTTCGCCGACGCCATCTCGATCAAGCTGATGAAGGCCGGGTCTTTCGCCAAGGGCAAGGCCATCGCCGCCATCGCCTCGGCTGCCGGCATGCCCTGCTATGGCGGCACCATGTACGAAGCCGGCATCGCACTCACCGCCGGCATCCATTTCGCCGCATCGACACCGGCCATGAGCCTCGGCGCCGAATACTACACCTCGGCCTTCGTGCTCGGCACGGAGATCCTGAAGGACCCGGTTCGCCTCGAGGCCGGGGCCTCCTGGTTGCCGACGGGGCCAGGCCTCGGCATCACGGTTGACGAGGCGGCACTGAAGGGCGCGACTGTGGAGGCGCGGGGGTAGGACGCACTCCGCCGGTGCATGCTGCACCAAGCGCCGCACCTGCGCCGTCCAACTCATTGTCCCCACTGGAAACAGACAAGCCCGGCGCAGGGCCGGGCTTGCAGACAACCGATCGAAAGCCGGCAGCTCTTACGCCACCGCTTCCTTCGACTTCTCGGCGCGCTTGCGATCGTTCGGATCGAGATGCGTCTTGCGGACGCGGATCGACTTCGGCGTCACCTCGACCAGTTCGTCGTCCTGGATCCAGGCCAGCGCCTTCTCCAGCGTCATGCGGATCGGCGGGGTCAGGCGCACCGCCTCGTCCTTCGAGGTCGTGCGGATGTTGGTGAGCTTCTTGCCCTTCAGCACGTTCACTTCGAGGTCGTTGTCGCGGTTGTGGATGCCGATGATCATGCCGCGATAGACCTTCACGCCCGGATCGATGATCATCGGGCCGCGGTCCTCGAGGTTCCACATGGCATAGGCGACGCTCTCGCCGATGTCGTTGGAGATGAGGACGCCGTTGATCCGGCTCGGAATCTCGCCCTTGTGGGGCTCGTAGGCCTTGAACAGGCGGTTCATGATGGCCGTGCCGCGCGTGTCGGTGAGAAGTTCCGACTGGTAGCCGATGAGGCCGCGGGTGGGGGCGTGGAAGACGAGGCGCAGGCGGTTGCCGCCCGACGGCTTCATCTCAACCATTTCGGCGCGGCGCTCGCTCATCTTCTGCACGACGACGCCGGAATGTTCCTCGTCGACGTCGATGAGGACCTCCTCGACCGGCTCCAGCACCTCGCCGTTTTCGCCCTTCTGGAAGACGACGCGCGGACGCGACACGGCGAGCTCGAAGCCCTCGCGGCGCATGGTCTCGATGAGGATGGCGAGCTGCAACTCGCCGCGGCCGGAGACGAAGAAGGTGTCCTTGTCCGGGCTCTCTTCGATCTTCAGCGTGACGTTGCCCTCGGCCTCCTTGAACAGGCGGTCGCGGATCATGCGGCTCGTGACCTTGTCGCCCTCGGTGCCGGCGAGCGGGCTGTCGTTGACGATGAAGCCCATCATGACGGTCGGCGGGTCGATCGGCTGGGCCTGGATCGGGGTGTCGACGGAGGGGTCGCAGAAGGTGTCGGCGACCGAGCCCTTCGACAGGCCGGCGATGGCGACGATGTCGCCGGCGACGCCCTCTTCGATCGGCTGGCGCTCGATGCCGCGGAAGGCGAGGATCTTGGAGACGCGGCCGGTCTCGACCACGGTGCCGTCGCGGGAGAGAACCTTGATCGACTGGTTCGGCTTCACCGTGCCCGAGGAGATGCGGCCGGTGATCATGCGGCCGAGGAAGGGGTTGGCCTCCAGCAGCGTGCCGAGCATGCGGAAGGGACCGTCGCCGACGTCGGGCTCGGGGACGTGACGCAGCACGAGGTCGAACAGCGGGGCGAGGCCCTGGTCGATCGGGCCTTCCGGCTTCTCCGCCATCCAGCCCTCGCGGCCCGAGCCGTAGAGGATCGGGAAGTCGAGCTGCTCGTCGCTGGCGTCGAGGGCGGCGAACAGGTCGAAGACCTCGTTGATGACCTCAATGTGCCGGGCGTCCGGGCGGTCGATCTTGTTGATGGCGACGATCGGCTTCAGGCCGATCTTCAGGGCCTTGCCGACCACGAACTTGGTCTGCGGCATCGGGCCCTCGGCCGCATCCACCAGCACGATGGCGCCGTCCACCATGGACAGGATGCGCTCCACCTCGCCGCCGA
>CAZPMD010000058.1:25462-26973 GCA_964587395.1 uncultured Hyphomicrobiales bacterium | reverse complement strand
ACAAGGGCTGACCGATCAGCGCAGCGAATGAGCCGATCACGGCAATTCGCTGGATTGCGGGCGCAACGACCGGCATCGTGAGGCCTCCTCGGGAGGCTCGTCATGAAGCTGGTCATCGCCAACAAGGCCTATTCGTCCTGGTCGCTGCGGCCATGGATCCTGATGCGCCATTTCGCCATTCCCTTCGAGGAAGAGGTGATCGCGCTCTACAAGCCGGATACCGCGGCCCGCATCGGCGGCTATTCCGGGGCGGGCCGTGTTCCCGTCCTCATCGACGGCGAGGCGACAGTGTGGGAGAGCCTCGCCATCATCGAGCATGTTGCCGAGCGTTTCCCGGAGCTGGCGATCTGGCCGCGCGATGCCCTTGCCCGTTCCCACGCGCGCTCGGCCGCGACCGAGATGCATGCCGGCTTCACGGCGCTCAGGAGCCGCTGCCCGATGAACATCCGCCGGGCGCCGAAGGCTGTCGCCATCGACGAGGCGGTGCAGCGCGACGTCGACCGTCTGGTCATCCTGTGGAACGAGGCGCGCGGACGTTTCGGCGCAGGCGGACCCTTCCTCTACGGCGCCTTCTCGGCCGCCGATGCCATGTATGCGCCGGTGGTCAACCGGCTCCATGCCTATGCGATCCCCGTTCCCCCGGAGACGCGCGCCTACATGGATGCGGTCATGGCGCTGCCGGCCTGGCGCGAGTGGGACACTGCCGCGCGCGCCGAGCCCTGGCACGAGCCGCGCTACGACGACGTCGCCTGAGCCTCCGCCACATCGCCCGGATGACAGGCCCGGCGGGTCGCGCTAACCAAGGCGGCCCGACCCGTCTGACCGGAGCCGTGACGCCTTGGCCATCCTGAAATCAGCCTTCAACGCCGCCGCCCCCGAGGCGAAAGCCAATGCCGAGGCCTGGCGGGCCCTTGTCGACGATCTCCAGGCGAAACGCGCCGAGGCTGCTCTCGGCGGCAACGAGAAGTCGCGCCAGCGCCACGTCGCCCGCGGCAAGCTTCTGCCGCGCGACCGGGTGATGGGTCTGCTCGATCCCGGATCGCCCTTCCTCGAACTGTCGCAGCTCGCCGCCAACGGCATGTATGGCGAGCCGATCCACGGCGCCGGCGTCATCACCGGCATCGGCCGCGTCGAGGGACGCGAGGTGATGATCGTCGCCAATGATTCCGCCATCAAGGGCGGCACCTACTACCCGATGACGGTGAAAAAGCACCTGAGGGCGCAGGAGATCGCCCTGCAGAACCGGCTTCCCTGCGTCTATCTCGTCGATTCCGGCGGCGCCAACCTGCCGCACCAGACCGAGGTCTTCCCGGACCGCGAGCATTTCGGCCGCATCTTCTACAACCAGGCCAATCTCTCCGCCGCGCGCATTCCGCAGATCGCCGTGGTCATGGGTTCCTGCACGGCGGGCGGCGCCTATGTGCCGGCCATGTCCGACGAGACGGTGATCGTCCGCCGGCAGGGCACCATCTTCCTCGGGGGGCCGCCGCTGGTGCGCGCTGCCACCGGCG